>DASRLE010000488.1:0-6640 GCA_035648615.1 Saccharimonadales bacterium (SeqCode)
GGACGCTGAGTTCGATCGTGTCCGCTACCGCCCCACCCCGCAACCTGTCCCTAAACCCGCCCTAGCGCCAGTGGCCAGACCCGGTTCACCTGACGCCGGGCCAAATCCGGCCATCCAGGCGGTGCATGACGCGGTGCAGGAAACTTCGGCGTGGGTGCGCCCGTTGCAACAAGAAATTGGACGCGTGATTGTCGGACAAAAGCATCTGATTGACCGCCTGCTCATCGCGCTGGTCACGAGCGGCCACGTTCTGCTGGAAGGCGTGCCAGGACTGGCCAAGACCCTCTCGCTCAAAACACTCGCGGGCGGTGTCAGCCTAAAGTTCCAACGTTTGCAGTTCACCCCGGACATGCTTCCCGCCGACATCGTAGGCACGATGATTTACAATCCTCGGGATGGCGGTTTCAGCACCAAGCACGGCCCGATCTTCAGCAATCTCATTCTGGCCGATGAAATAAACCGCGCTCCCGCCAAGGTGCAAAGCGCCCTGCTCGAGGCCATGCAGGAACATCAGGTGACTCTCGGCGAAACCACTTACGAGCTACCCAATCCATTTCTTGTCCTCGCCACCCAGAATCCGCTGGAGCAGGAGGGCACCTATCCGCTGCCCGAAGCGCAAGTGGACCGTTTTATGATGAAGGTCATCATTGACTACCCAAATCGGGTCGAGGAACGCGCCATTCTCGAAGCCATGGCCACGAGCGAACCCTCTCTTGGCGTCCAGCCTGTTGTTTCGGCCGAGGAAATCTTTCGCGCGCGGCACGTCGTCAATAGCATTTACGTGGATGACAAGATCAAGGACTACATCGTTGATCTGGTCTTGGCGACGCGCAATCCCAAGGGCGCGGGGGTGGACCTTAACGGCTACATCCAAACCGGCGCTTCGCCCCGCGCCACCATCAATCTGACGCTGGCCTCGCGCGCGGCGGCCTTCCTGGAAGGCCGCGGTTACGTGACGCCGCAAGATGTGAAAAAACTCGCTCCCGATGTGCTGCGCCACCGCGTGGCGGTCAGTTACGAGGCCGAGGCCGAGAACATTACCTCAGAGGACATCATCCAGAAAATACTTGACACGCTGCCAGTGCCATGAGGCGGCCCACTTGCCACAAAGGATCTATTATGAACCCAGAAAGAGCCAAAGTTATTCTCAGCCGGATGCGGCAACTCGAACTCCGCACCCGCCGGCTGGTCAACAACACTCTGGCCGGTGAATACCACTCGGTTTTCAAAGGCCGGGGCATGGACTTCGACGAAGTGCGCGAATACGTCCCTGGCGATGAAGTGCGGACGATTGATTGGAACGTCACCGCGCGCGCCGGCCGGCCGTTCGTGAAAAAGTTCACGGAGGAACGCGAGCTGACCATCCTCTTGCTGGTCGATGTCAGTGCGTCGGGCAATTTCGGATCGGCCACGCAGAGCAAACGCGAACTCGCCGCCGAATTGGCCAGTGTTCTGGCCTTCTCCGCCATCCGCAATAGTGACAAGGTCGGATTGATTCTTTACACCGACCGCATCGAGCAATACATCCCGCCCAGGAAAGGCCGCCGTCACGTTTTGAGGGTGGCGCGCGAAATCCTTTTCCACCAGCCGGAAGGTCGCGGCACGGACACGGTCAAGGCGCTCGATTTTGCCAATCACATCCTGCGCCGCCGCGCGATAGCGTTTCTCATTTCGGATTTCCAATCGTCAGGCGACCCGGACCAGGCATTGGCCGATTTGCGCCGGGCCATGCGCCAGACCAATCGCCGCCACGACTTGGTGGCCTTGCACATCGAGGACAGCCGGGAAAAATCATTGCCGGACGTCGGTATGCTGGCCATTGAGGATGCGGAAACCGGTGAAGTGGTCGAGTTGGACACTGCCAACCCCGAGGTCCGCACTCGCTTCGCAACGGAAGCGAGTGACCGGACGCAACGGCTTGTCCGTGGCTTTCGCGCCGAAGCAGTGGACACCTTGGAACTGGACACAGCCTCGCCATACCTGCCGGCGCTGCAACATTTCTTCAAAACCCGCGAACGGAGACGCTCATAACATGAAATTTACATTCCATCTGCCTCGCGCGCTGGCCATTGCCGCTATCGCATTCTCACTCGCGAGCCTGAACGCTGTCGCGTTGACACCCATCGCGCCGGTCAAACCCTCGCTCGCCGCCGCGCCAACGAGTGCGACGGCGGACATCCGCGACATCCGCGGACCGAAACCTATTCCGTCGCCGTGGCTCTGGGTCGCCTGGCTGGCCGGCGGACTGGCGGTCGGCGCGCTCGGTTACGGTGCTTGGCGCTGGAGTCGCCGCGCGCTCGCCAAGTCGAAGCTGCCATATCAAATCGCGCTCGACCGGCTGGAGGAAGCCCGTGCGCTCATGCACACGGAAGATGCCCGCGAATTCTCCATCGCCGTCTCTGAAATCGTCCGCCATTACATCGAGGACCGATTCCATGTCTTCGCCGCGCGGCGGACGACGGAGGAATTCCTCTACGATCTGCTCGAATCTTCTGACGCGCTCCTGGCGGGCCATCGTGAGTTGCTGGCGGATTTTCTGCGCCACTGCGACCTCGCCAAGTTTGCCCGCTGGATTCTCTCGATTGAGGAGATGGAAAACATGCTCCAGAGCGCGCGCACTTTTGTCATCGCAACCGGCAACCCGGCAGCCGCGGAAACAACGAACCTGGTTGCCCACGCAACTGAAAACCAAGGACAACATATATGATCCGCTTCTTACAACCTCAATGGCTGTGGCTGCTGACCCTTTTGCCGCTCGCGCTGCTCTGGCGCGGACGGCGTGGAGCGGTCGCCGCCGTCGAATACTCCAACGTCTCTCTCGCCCGAAAAGTGGCCCGCGAGACCCGCAGCCGCGCGGGCCGCTGGGTCTGGTTGCTGCCCATCCTGGCGGGCGCGCTGATGGATGTGGGCCTGGCCCGTCCCCAGTTCGGCCATGGTCACGCGGACGTGCAGGCCAGCGGCATTGACATTGTGCTCGCGCTGGATGTTTCCGGCTCGATGCAGGCGCTGGACTTCAAACTGGATGGCCAGCCAGCCAACCGCATCGATATCGTGAAGACTGTCGTGGCGAAGTTTATCGAAGAACGTCCCAACGACCGCATCGGCATCATCGCGTTTGCCGGAACGCCTTATCTTGTCAGCCCCCTGACTCTTGACCACGATTGGCTTGAACAAAACCTCAGCCGCATCCAGACCGCCGGGGTTGAGGAGGGCACCGCCATTGGATCGGCCGTCGCCGCCGGCGTCAACCGCCTGCGCGATACGCCTGCCAAGTCGAAGGTCGTCGTCCTCCTCACCGACGGCATGAACAATAGCGGCAAAATTTCGCCCGCCGCCGCCGCCGAGGCGGCAAAAGCGCTGGGGGTGAAAGTTTATACCATCGCCGCCGGCGTGCGCGGCGAAGCGCCCGTGCCGGTGAAGGACAGCTTCGGCAACACGCAGCTTGTCATGTCCAAGGTGGACGTGGATGAGGAGACGCTTCAGAAAATCGCCACCGAAACCGGGGGAAAATTCTTTCGCGCCACCGACACGGATTCGCTGAAGCACATTTATGCGGAAATCAACACCATGGAAAAAAGCAAGGAAACCATTCATAAATTCGAGCATTATCAAGATCTATTCCCTTGGGCCCTGATCCCCGCGCTCGGGGTGCTTGGCCTTTCCGTGGGACTCGAGCAAACACGGTATCGGAGGCTGCCATGAGCCGGAATAAATCCACTTCACTGCACATTACCAAGGACCACTATGAAATTTGCTGAACCTCTCTGGATGCTGGCCGGGCTGGCTGCCTGCGGAGCGCTGCTGTGGGCCTGGCGGCGTTACGATGCCCGCCAGCGCGCCGCCCTCGCCGTCTTTGCGTCATCCCACTTGCGCGAACAACTCACCGCGTCGTTCTCGACTGCCAGGCGCAACTGGAAACGCGGCCTGTTCCTCGCCGCCACCGTTTGCCTTTTCGTCGCGCTGGCGCGGCCGCAAGCCGGTTTCCGCTGGGAGCAAGTGAAACGGCGCGGCATTGAAGTCATTTTTGCCGTGGACACCTCGCGCAGCATGTTGACGCCCGATGTGAAGCCGGATCGTCTGACTCGCGCCAAACTCGCGGTCGATGATTTCGTGCGTCACCTGAACGGCGATGGCGTCGGGCTGATTGCTTTTGCGGGCGAGGCCTTTCTGCAATGCCCCATCACCCTTGACTACGATGCGTTCCACGACTCGCTGGCCGCGCTCGACACGACCATTATTCCTCGCGGCGGCACCGACATCGCCAGCGCGATTCGCGAGGCTCAAGCCGCGCTGCAAAATCGTCCGGGCAAAGACAAAATCCTCGTCCTTCTGACCGATGGCGAGGACCTCGACGGCGGCGCGCTGACGGCGGCGAAAGAGGCGGCGAAGGGCGGGCTGAAAATCTACGCCGTTGGCGTAGGCTCGGCGAACGGCGACTTGATTCCGATCCCGGCGGAACAAGGCGGCGGTTTCGTCAAAGATGAGAGCGGCCAATTCGTGAAATCCCACCTTGATGAGGCGGGCCTGAAGGCAATTGCCGGGGCCACCGGCGGACTTTATGCGCCGCTGGGCGCGGAAGGCCAGGGACTGGAAACCATTTATCAGCAGGGACTCGCGCCGCTGACCAAACACGATCTCGCGTCGCGACGCCAGAAGGTTTATACGGAGCGATACCAGTGGCCGCTCGCGGTTTCACTCGCCTTGCTACTGGCCAGCACACTCCTTGGCACGCGGCGGCGCAGCGCGCGGAAAATTGAAACGCCGGCGGAAATAGCGCGGCCGCAATTCACCGTGCAAAGGATTGCCGCGGCGCTTGCCGTGCTGCTTTTCACCCCGTTTCACCAGGCGCAGGCCTCGCTGGTGAGTGCGGAGCGGGCTTACCATAAGGGAGATTTTTCCGCCGCGGCGCGCGAGTATGCCGCAGCCGCGCAACACGCGACGAACAATCCGGACCTTCAATTCAATGCCGGCGCGGCGGCTTACAAGGCGGGGCAGTTTCAGCAAGCGGCCGAGGCGTTTCACGCCTCGCTCGGCGGCGAACCCTCGGCCAATCCCAAGCGTCTGGCCGCGCAGGAGGACGGATATTACAACCTGGGCGACACGCTTTATCGAACCGGCCAGAAAACCGAGCAGAGCAACATGAAGCAAACGATCCAGACCTGGGAGCAAGCGGTGAAATCGTACGATGCGGCATTGCAACTGCGCGCGGCCGATGCCGATGCCAAATTCAACCGCGACTTCGTCGAACAAAAGCTGAAGGAATTGAAGAAAAAACAAGAGCAACAGCAGAAGCAAGAGCAACAAAAGAAAGATCAGCAAAAACAGGATCAAAAAGACAAAGACCAAAAGAATCAATCGGCCAAGAACTCCGGCCAAAAGGATCAGCAGAACAAAGGCCAAAAATCGGACCAGAAAAATCAATCGGGTCAAAATTCCCAGGCGAACAACCAGGAAAAGAAGGACGAGAAAACCGGCGCGAATTCCAAGCCAGATCAACAGAAGAACCAGCAACAAGCGAACAACGGCTCGAAACCGGACGAGCAAAAGCAGCCCGGCCAGCAAGGACAGCAACCGAAGCCTGCCGATGCCCATCCGCAAGGCAACACTCCGGCCCAAGCTGCCGCCAACCAAGCCAAGGACCAAGCCGCGCAGCGCGCCGATTCCCAACGCGAGCCGGGCCAGATGAGCAAAGACGAAGCGCGCGCTCTCCTCGACTCGCTCAAGGACGAGCAACGGCGTCTTCCGGCCGCGCCTGTTGCGCGTAATGGCAACGCTGTTCAGCAGCAAGATCAACCCATCAAAGATTGGTGAAATGAAAACAAACTTATCTCATTTCCGTCCTATAATCGCGGCCCTCGCCGCCATCATCGTGCTCGCCAGCACCGCATTGGCCTCGCCCGCCGTGACGACTCAACTGGAACCGGCCCAAATCGCCCTTGGCCAATCCGCGCAACTTATTATTACCGTTTCCGGCGGTGACGACGCTGTTTCGCCGCCTGCCGTGCCCGGGCTGGAGTTCGTGTCCGCCGGCCAATCGAGCCAGTTTCAGTCCATCAACGGCGTCACCAGTTCGAGTGTCTCGACAACCTATGAGGTGATTCCGCAACGCGCCGGCACGTTCACCATTCCAGCCCTGGGCCCCGGGTCGCAGCCGCTGGCCTTGCAGGTTGGAGCCGGCGCGGCGGCGGGCAACAATCCCGGTGCCTCCACGTTGCCGCCCCCGGCCACGAGCGGCTTGTCCTCGGGGGAGACGCATCCGGCCCAGGATGGCTCGGCGTTTGCGCGACTCCGGTTGCCCCACCGCGCGTTGTTTGTCGGAGAATCTGTGCCAGTGGAAATTCAAGTCGGGGTGCGTCCGGGTTTGGTCGCCTCGCTTGATGGTCTGCCGACATTAAATGGTGACGACTTCACGTTGAACAAACTTCCCGCGAAACCCGAGCAGACGCAGGAAATTATCGAAGGCATACCTTATACGGTGCTGACCTGGCACAGTATTCTGGCTGCCGTCAAGGCTGGCGATTTCTCTCTTTCGGTGGAAACGCCGCTCACCGTGCGGATGCGCACCGCGCCGCAGCGGCCCCGGATGCCGGGAGGATTTTTCGATGATGCCTTTGACGACCCTTTCTTCCAAAGTTTCTTC
>DASRLE010000489.1:0-3116 GCA_035648615.1 Saccharimonadales bacterium (SeqCode)
GCGTGAATCAATGTGAAAATTAAAATGCCATGAATCAAATCTCCCTGTATCCACTGCGCTTCGAACCGATTTATCAGTATCGGCTTTGGGGCGGGCGGCGTTTGGCCAATCTGCTCTCCGCGCCGCTGCCCGGCGATGGCCCCATTGGCGAAGCGTGGTTGTTGAGCGACCGCGAGGACCATCCCAGCCGCGTCGCCGATGGACCGCTCAAAGGACGGACCCTCGCGCAATTGCTTCATCAGTGGCCGGAGCAGATGCTGGGAAAACTGGGCGGGCGCTTCCGCCGGTTCCCCCTGCTGCTGAAATTCCTCGATGCGCGCGACACGCTCTCGGTCCAGGTGCATCCACCGGATCAGCAGACCCAGTATATCCCCGCAGGCGAGAGCGGGAAGACCGAAGCCTGGGTGGTGCTGGAGACGGGCGCAAAAAGCCGTATCTACGCGGGCCTCAAGCCCGCGACCACGACAGACACTCTGCGGCAGGCGCTCGCAAATGGAACCGTGGGAACGGTGGCGGATCAACTCGCATCCTTCACTCCGAAGTCCGGCGACGGAGTTTTCATTCCGGCTGGCACCGTTCATTCGCTGGGCGACGTGGTGGTCTTTGAAGTGCAGGAAAACAGCGATGTGACGTTTCGCCTTTACGACTGGAACCATGTTGATGTCAGGACCGGTAAGCCTCGGCCTCTGCAAGTTGATCAGGCGATGGCCTGCATTGATTTTGCGCAAGGGGCCATCGGTCCGGTGGTGCCAATGGTGGATGAGGCAAAGCCGGTGTTGCGCGAACGGCTCTTTGATTGTGAACATTTCGGATTGTGGCGGCTCGGCGCGGAATCGCCTTTTGGCGTCGGCGCCGAGCGAACCCCGCGTGTGCTGGTGTGCCTCGCAGGCGACGGTCAGGTGGCGCACGATGGCGCCAATTACGCCATCGGCAAAGGCGACGTGGTGCTCCTGCCCGCCGTGGTTGGAGCGTGTTTGTGCCGACCGCGTGGTGCCATCAGCTTGTTGGAAATTTCACTTCCGGAGGGCAACCATTGAAGCTCGCGCAATACAGTGACAGTTATCAGGCACAAGTGGAGCGCGGTTGTGGCGCAGCCCAGCCGCAGCGCGCCAATGACTCCGCAGCGTCCGTGCCTGGCCACACGCTGCGGCTGATCCGATGGACACAGCCGCGCTCCGTCGCCCTTTTACACGAGACAAAATAACTTATGAAAAAACTCATTGTATTCGATCTGGATGGCACGCTTGCCGAAAGCAAATCGTCTCTCGATGCCGAGATGGCCAAACTGTTCAGCGCTCTGCTGGGAATTGTGAAAGTGGCGGTGATTTCCGGCGGCGACTGGCCGCAGTTTAAGAAGCAGGTGCTTTCCAATCTTCCCCACGATAAACGCCTGAAGAATCTGTCGCTCCTTCCCACCTGCGGAACCAAGTTCTACCGATACGCAAAAGATTGGAAAAAGATCTACTCGGAAGATTTCACTGCGGATGAAAAGAAGAAGATCATCAGTTCGCTCAAGCAGGTGCTCGCATCATCGGGCTTCAAGGTCAAAGAGGTCTGGGGAAAGGCCATTGAAGACCGGGGAAGCCAGATAACGTTTTCCGCGTTGGGACAGCACGCTCCCATCGCAGAAAAGAAAAAATGGGACCCTGACTTCACCAAGCGGAAGAAGATAAAAAAGCTCCTCGACAAACTCATCCCCGAGTTTTCCGTGCGACTGGGCGGCACGACCTCCGTTGACGTGACCAAGCCGGGCATTGATAAAGCCTACGGGATTCGAAAGCTCCGGGACATTTTGGGAATAGCAATCGAGGAGATGATTTTTATCGGCGATGCGTTGTTTCCCGGCGGGAACGATTATCCGGCCAAAGAGGCAGGCGCTCTGTCCATTCAGGTCAGGGATCCAAATGAAACGAAACGCGTGGTCGAAGCCATCGTCGCTTGTCTGGATGGCGTTCAAACCACAAAGCCACGCGAGGAGAAAACCGGATGAGTGGTTTTCAATTACAGCGCCTGGGAATGTTGATGGAGCCGGAACCGGGCAATCCCAACGAAGTCGAAGGCACCCTGAATCCGGCGGCTGCTCGCGGCCCGGATGGCCAGCTTTACCTGTTTCCCCGGCTCGTCGCCAAGAACAACTATTCACGTATCGGCATTGCCCGCGTAAAATTCAACGAAGCCGGCAACCCGTCCGGAGTCGAGCGGCTCGGCATCGCGCTGGAACCGGAAGCTGATTACGAGCGGCGACCTGGCGGTGGCGGCGGCTGCGAGGATGCCCGTGTTACCTTTGTCGAGCCGCTCCAGCATTACGTCATGACTTACGCGGCGCTTTCGCCGAGCGGACCGCGAATTGCCCTGGCGATGTCGGAGGATTTGTTCCACTGGGAGCGGATCGGCTTGGCGACCTTTGAACCCTTTCAAGGCATTGATTTCGTCCACGTGGACGACAAGGACGCCAGCATTTTCCCCGTCGCCATTCCGAATCACGCCGGGAAAATGCAGTTGGCCATGCTTCACCGCCCTCTTTTCCCTGGCACCCGCCCTGAGGAAACCGCCCGCTTGGGCGAGTCCCGGATCGTGGATCGCGAGCATGAAAGCATCTGGATTTCCTATTGTCCGATGCCGCCGAAGAGTTTTGCGGCGCATCGTCCCGGCCTGTTCAACTCGCATCATCGGCTGGCAACTCCGGTGTCCCCCTGGGAAAAGTTAAAAATCGGCGTCGGCACTCCGCCCATCCTGACTAAACACGGCTGGCTGATCCTTTACCACGGCGTAAGCAAAATGGCGGCATCGGACGAGGACGGACGCCAGCTCTGCTACTCGGCCGGAGTGATGGTGCTCTCAAAAGAGCATCCGCAAAACATCCTCTATCGCTCGGCGGAGCCGGTGTTGACGCCGGAGTTGCCGCAGGAACGCCACGGGACGATTGCCAATGTGGTGTTCCCCACCGGCATTGACCGGCGCGACGATCTCGGCACGCCTGACCGCTTCGACGTTTATTACGGGATGGCCGACAATCGGATCGGCGTGGCCCGCCTTGACCTGCCGGAACACCTGCCACCAGGAGCTGCCGCCGACGCGTCAGAAGCAACGCAGTCGTAAAATCAAATTAAAGAACC
>DASRLE010000490.1:0-4601 GCA_035648615.1 Saccharimonadales bacterium (SeqCode)
CCGTCCCAGGACAGCCGGGCGAGCTTGTTTTCTTTGTGCAGGACAACGGCGTTGGATTCGACATGCACTATGCCAACAAACTATTCGGCGTCTTCCAGCGTTTGCATCCTCCCGATCAATTTGAAGGCAGCGGCATGGGCCTGGCCACCGTCCGCCGCCTCATTTCCCGCCACGGCGGCCGTACCTGGGCCGAAGCCAAAGTGGACACCGGCGCAACCTTCTTCTTTACGCTCCCCGATACGAAAATGGCATTATCGTAGTGGAAACCCGGACAACCCAACCCAAATTCGACCCTTATTGGTTTGACTGAGTGCGACTGGGTTTGACTGGAGGCCCTTTTAGCGCCCCCGTCCATAAACTCCGATCGCCCAAAATTCGCAAAAAATAGGGGTGAAACTTTTGACAGATTGGCCACAAAGTTCCTGAAACCTTCCCATTCTTCATTCCGGCCATTCTTTTCTCGTCCTTTTCGTCCATCATGTCCTTTATAACACAAAAGCCAGGATTTCTGC
This sequence comes from Saccharimonadales bacterium (SeqCode), assembly GCA_035648615.1. GTDB lineage: Bacteria > Verrucomicrobiota > Verrucomicrobiia > Limisphaerales > Palsa-1400 > DASRLE01. The sequence continues at coordinate 513 of DASRLE010000490.1, forward strand.
CGCTCACCGTGCGCGCTATTTTTCGAAGGTCCACGAGGAGGGCTGTCAAGAAGAGACGCGCACGGTGCGCGCTTTTTTTGATGCGCTCCGAATCCGAGTCCCATTTATTCCTCAGACTCCGCGGATTTATCTTGGCTCCCGCTTTGCTGCTGGATTCTGCTTCTGAGGCGTCTTAGATAGGCTTTACGCTTCGCCAACGGTGAAAAATTAATCCGTGCCATCTCGTCTCCGAAGGCACGCCGGTGAAAATCAAGGGCAATTCGGCCAAGCTCTTGCCTTTGGCGCAGGCTATGTTGTGAAGAAGCCATTAGCTTGAACCGGTAATATTGGCAAAGTGCGGAGTTGCCGATGGCAGGTATCGAAGTATTTGTGGATCCAGGCCAATGGCGGTGGCTTGTTTGGCCTCCTCTATGAGGCGGTCAATCCCGTAGTCTTGTAATGGACGCGTCGGCAGTAATCTTTCGGCGTATTTCACCCGCACCCGATGTTGACCTTGAAGATCGGTTGGCTGGACCTTTGCCGATTTGAGAAGAGCGCGAGCGTAAGGTTCCATGCAATCTTGATAGACACGAAGGCGCAAGGCGTCCAAGTGAGTCCAGAATTCCACCTCTGTTTGGATGGCGCGATCTAATAGCGGGCTGCCTTCGAGGGCCAGTTGGAGAATGGGCCGCTGTCGCAATTCCTCTTTCCTCGGAGAGTGTTGCCTTATTAGTGCGCGCAACGCCGGGCCATCGAATATGTGCAACCAGCCCCGCTCGTCTCCAATTTCGAGCATCTTAATTCCCAGCGCCGTAGCTTGATCCCAATCCTTTCGTCTTTTGGTTCGTTTCATCTCGGCGACTGTGTGCATGCTGGCAAATAGACCCGTCGTTTCCCTTTCCCACGGGGAACTGACGCGCGGTGGCGCGCAAAACACATCCAGATAGGGTTTCTCCGGGCCGGCGGATGACCAATAAAAATGCGAAGTAAATCCACCGGCGAGCCAGCGAACATCCAATGGTGGACTACTCTTGCGGTATCGGCAACCGGCCCGGTCGTAAGGGGAAGTCTGCAACACCTTCAGAAGCGTTTCCCCATGATTTGCGGCCAGAATTAAGTCGCAATCCTCCGTATGCTCGACCGTGCCAAATTGAGCACAGGCAAGCCCGCCCGTGATCGCGCAAGGGACCCCAGACCTGCGCAATCGAGTTACAATGGCGGCGTAAAACTTATCCAAACTATGAGGCCCTTTCAGCTTCATTTTGTTGAACGTAATCGGTTTCGGACCGCAACGCAATTTTGCTTATTCCTACGGTTCGATCGCGGTTTTGCTATCTGTTGGGCAGCCTCGTATCCGTGAAATCCGTGAAATTGAACTTGCCATTGGGGGACTGCTTTATAGTAAGGTCAATTGTATATACCCAAAAGTTGCGATTAGCTTTATTTGCCAAAAACTCGAAAAAACATCTATGCAAGGAATTCCCCATCCTTCCTCCCCAGTGTTTGGCGTGCCTCCGCTTGGCCGCTTCATCCGCTTCTTTGGCGGCATGTCCGTCGCGCTGGCCTGCTTGCTCTTAAACGCGGCGCAGGCGCAAACCACCAATTATGCGTTGGGCTTGACAAATCTGGTGGTGGGGCCAACCGCGGGAAGCAATAGCGTCGTGCTTGGCGTCACGCCCCAGACGGCTGCCTGGACGAATATGGCGAATGCCGGGTGGTTGCACTTTAGCCCGGCAAATTCAGCGGGCATAGGCAGCACTAATGTGGTCTTCAGTTTTGATGGAAACCCCGGCGCCACGCGCACCGGAACGCTCACCATTGGCGAACAGACCGTTGCCGTCACTCAGGCAGGTTCAACCTACGTTGCGGCTCAAGGAATGACCATGCTGGCGTCTTCGGGGCTGAATGATCCCAATGGTGTCGCGGTGGACAAAGCCGGCAATGTTTATATCGCTGACACCTACAATAGTGCGATAACGGAGTGGATCGTGACGAACAACGCCCAAACCACCTTGATTTCATCGAATCTGAGTCAGCCGCGCGGTGTGGCGGTGGATGGCTCCGGTAATGTATATATTGCTGACTCGGGTGACAACGCCATCAAGGAGTGGACGGTCGCCAACAGCAACCTCACCACGTTAGCCGCCGGGATCGCGGTCCAGATCGAGTACCCACGTGAGTTGGCGGTGGACGCCTCGGGCAATGTCTATTTTGCGGACTCACCAGACAATTCAATTGGTGAGTGGACAGCGGCCAATAGCAACCTGATCACTTTGGCGTCTTCTGGCATTGCGTACGCATATGACGTGGCGGTAGATGCCGCGGGCAATGTGTACGTGGCCGACTATGACAGGCATGTGATCGACGAATGGATGGCGGCCACCAGCAACTTGATCACATTGCCGATCCCGCTGGGGATTAACGGCGCGGGGCCGGTAGCCCTGGCTGTCGATGGCTCGGGCAACATTTACACGCTACAGTACTTTTCCTTACCGCCTTTCACCACGGTCATTAAATGGAGTGCGGCCAACGCCAGCATGACTCCATTGACAAGCTTCGCCAGCGCAACGGCGCAGAACGGAGGAGGCATAGCGGTTGACAGTTCGGGCAATGTTTATTTCACGCAGATCGCCAATACATCGGCGAACATCTCGAACGGGCTTCAAGAACTGCCGTGCGCCTTTGTAGATCAGAGCGGGAAATTGGAAAGCAATGGAGCAGGCAACGATTCTTTGTCTGCGGTGTTGCCCACAACGGAGAATCTGCTCCCACCGTTTGCGCCGGCCAGCAGCCAACCGTGGCTCACCATCACTGGCATTACCAACGGCGTTGTAAGTTTTTCGTTTACTTCCAATAGTGGTCCCAATCGGATGGCCAATATTCTCTTGCTTGGACAAAACATTCCGATCGTGCAGGGCGGCCCGATCTTTTCCCTTGGCACAACCGCGCTCCTGGAAGGGCCAGGCGCCGGAAGTGACAGCGTTATTCTGACTGTGATGCCGGCTACCAGCCCTTGGACGAATATGGCGAACGTCCCATGGCTGCATCTAGTCGCGCCGAGTTTAACCGGCACAGGCAGCGCCAATGTGGTTTTCAGTTTCGATGCAAATCCGGGGGCAACGCGCGCTGGCACACTGACAGTCGGCGATCAGACGCTTACCGTCACTCAAGCGGGTTCAACCTACGTGGCAGCGAGCGCAGTAACCACCCTGGTGTCCTCTGGACTGGAGGAACCCAGTCAATTGGCGATGGACAAAGCAGGCAATGTTTATATTGCGGCGTACTCGGGATTAACGGAGTGGGAGGTGGCGAACAAAACCCTGTATTCGGTACCGAACACGGCTGGCAACCAATTCGGTTACGGACTAGTGGCAGTGGATGATTCGAACAATGTTTATTTCGACTCGAGCAGTCGTTGGATCATGGAGTGGACCGCCGCCAACAGCAACATGACTGCATTGTTCCCATGGAACTCTCAATTCTCTCAATTCCTGTCCGGATTGGCAGTGGACGGCATAGGCAACGTTTACGTCGCGATCGAGAATCAGTCCTCTGCGGGCACTGTAGGAGTGATTAACAAGTGGACGGCTGCCAACAACACCGTATCCACATTGGCGTCTGTGAGCGGACCTATCACGACGGTGGCAGTGGATGGTTTGGGCAATGTTTACTTTAATGATTACATCAACCTCAACAAGTGGACTGCGGCAAACAATACGGTGACTGCACTGACGCCATCAACCTTCGGAACTTCCCAGCCGTTCGTTGACACGGCCGTTGACGGTTCCGGCAATGTTTACTTTGGCAGTGGAGGGATCTACAAGTGGACTGCGTTTAACAGCAACGTCACCACAGTCGCATCCCTCTCGGGCGCTAGTTTTCCTCTGGCGGTCGATCGCCAGGAAAATCTTTATACGATGAGCGTGCGGTCAGGGCAGGTCTATGAAATACCGTATGCTTTCGTAGATTCGACCGCCAGGGTGGAAAGTTCCGCGGGAGCTTTTGACGCTTTGCCAGCGGTAGTGCCCGCCTCCGCTGCGTTGCTTTCCCCGGCTCCAGCCAGTGATCAAACCTGGCTGACTATTCAGGGCGTCACGAACGGTGTAGTCA
>DASRLE010000491.1:0-7443 GCA_035648615.1 Saccharimonadales bacterium (SeqCode)
ACGGCTTGCATTTTGAATCCATGACTGTATCGAATAACTTTCATAATACTTGGAATTTCTCTTTCCAAAGTACCAACCTATTTCAGGACGTGACCCGTGACCCCGATGACCAATTTTCAATGACCATTTTTCAATCAATCAATGACAAGATACCTCGCCCCAGAACGCCAAACCCAAAAAAGTGAAAGGTCCCCCCCGCCCATAAAACTTGCACTTTAAACTTGAGTGAAGGGCCGGCGTTTGGCTAAATCGGCCTTCCACCGGCCACGAGGCTGGGGAGCGGTAGGTTACCCAAGTGGCCAACGGGGGCAGACTGTAAATCTGCTGGCTTACGCCTTCGATGGTTCGAATCCATCACCTACCACCACTTCCGTTTTCAGTGGGGGAAACTCTCAGGGTACCGAATGGATGCGCCAGAAATTATTCGTGGCGAGGGCGGGGGCGTTGGTAAAGATCAATACTCCGCCAGCACCAGCAGTATTAGTAAGCTGTGCCACCCAAAGGGCCGGCGTCAGGCTGAAAGAGCGATCCAAGGCATAATTTGTTCCGGCAAGGCCGATAAAAGACAAACGCACACTGCCTCCACTCAAAAATTGGCCGGAGATTTGGTCATAGCCCGGCGGGACGCTCGAACCGGCCAAAATCTGCTCAGGCCGATTCGTGCTGACATTAGCGGTGCCATCGCCCAATTGACCGTAAACGTTAAAACCCATTCCCCACAAGCTGCCGTCACTCTTCAGAAATAAGCTATGGGCGCCTCCAGCCGAGATGACGGTGACGCCATTGCTGACAATCATCTCCGGCACATTGGTGCTGGCGTTATAAGTGCCATCGCCTAACTGGCCGTATTGGTTATTGCCCATGGCCCAGAGACTGCCGTCGCTTTTGATAAACAAGCTATGTTGAAGCCCCGCGGAAATGGCGGTGACACCGTTGCTCACGATTATTTCCGGAGTGTTTGCGGTCAGGTTGGTTGTGTTGTCGCCCAACTGGCCCGAGTCGTTGCGGCCCATGGCCCATAAGCTGCCATTGTTCATCAGAAAGAGGCTGAATTCTCCGCCTGCGGCAATGGCCGTGACGTTGGCAGGCTCAATTTGTTCGGCTCGATTGGTTTCGTTGTAGGTGCCGTCGCCTAGCTGGCCATGCTCGTTGTCGCCGGTGGCCCAGAGACTGCCATCGCTCTTAAGGTAGAGGGTGTGTTCCGTATAGGAAATGTATCCAACGGCAATCGCCTTTACGCTGGCGGTGGGAAGTTGCTCGGGGATGGTGGTGTTGTGGTTGGTGCCATTGCCAAAATTTCCGTAAGCGTTGTCGCCAGTGCCCCAAAGTGTGCCTTGGCTGTCGAGAAACAAACTGTAATCAAATGCTCCGGCAATGGCGCTGACGGATGGGGCAGTGCCGAGCACAATCCGTTCCGGCAGATTGGTTTCGGTGGAAATGTTATTGCCCAACTGATTCCCCTCATTATCGCCCATGCCCCAGAGGCTGCCGTCACTTTTAACATACAGGCAAAAATAACCTCCCGCAGCAATCGTTGTGACGTTGTTGGAGACAATTTGCTGAGGCCGATTGGTTCTGGAGATGCCGGGGCCAGTGCCCAATTCGCCAAACTGGTTGTCCCCCATCGTCCAAAGACTTCCGTCGCTTTTGAGCAGGACACTAAATTCCTGCCCCGCAGCAATCCGGGTCACGATGGGCTGCGCCTGGGTGATGGGGGTTTGCCACAGCGCCATCGCGAGCAAACAGATTTGGGCCAAGTTCAAGTTGGTTTTCATGTTCATGAAGTCGATGACGACCACCACGCACCCCGCGTTCCTGGCTTCCTCCGTAAAAGAAAACCCTTCGTATCCATGGGAGATGAGGAGCCTGCGATCAACTTTTGAAAGTAATCCATGCTGCAAACCCGTCAAGTTTTGCCTCGCGCGGCGAGCGCGCCAGCCAGCACTTCGGCCATGTGGCGGGGATGGCATTCGGAGAGATGTTCGAGTTGGTGACGGCAACTCGTGCCTGAGGCCACGACGGTGACGCCAGCGGGTTGCGCGCGAATTTGCGCCAGCAGCGGCTGGGCCACTTGCACGGACAAATCATATTTGCTTTCCAGCGCGCCGAATGCTCCCGCCATCCCGCAACAACCTGTGTCCAATAACGTCGCAGATCTTCCGGGCAGCCGATCGACCAGGCGTTTCATAAAGGCGGGGTCCACGAGCGACTTGGCGTGGCAATGGGCGTGAATGGCCACTTTTTCGGTCGCGGCGCGGAAGGCGATGGCGCCCGGTTCACGGGCCAGCAAGTTCTCCACGAATTCCTCGAACAGATGGCAGCGCGCCTTGACTTCGGACGCGCCCGGCAATTTCAACTCGCGATAATCCTCGGCGAACATCGAATAGCACGACGGTTCGAGAAACAAGATCGGTTCGTTGGAGCCATTCGATGTCAATACTGTTAAATTATGGCGGCCCAGGGCGGCGGCTTGGTCGAGGCGTCCCTGGCTGAAGGCCGGGCGTCCGCAACATTGCCGGCCCGCGACCAGCGCCACCTCAAATCCAGCCGCTTCCAGCACGGCGACCGCAGCCTGGCCAAGGTGCGGTTCGTAGTAACGGACGAAGGTGTCGTCCCACAGAAAAACACGGCCGCGCGTCGCAGCAGCCGGCGCCAGCCTGCGGGCAAACCAATGATCACATCGTTCCAACGCGAATGGAGGAAGCGGACGCCGCACCGAGAGGTCAAAAAGATTTTTCACCAGATGCCGCAGCGGTCGAAACTGCAAAAGGCCGTTGGCCAGGCGCGGAACCAGACAGGCCATCTGCCCCATGCGATCCACCGAGCTGAAAAGCCGCTCACGCCAGGAAACTCCGTAATATTGTTGACGCGCATGGGAGAGTTCGGCCTTGAGCAGGGCCAGGTTGACGTTGGACGGGCACTCGGGCGTACAGGCCTTGCAGGACAGGCAATTGCTCAAGGCTATTTCCATTTCCGCGCTGCGCAACGGATCCGCCACCCCGCGCCCCTCCAGCGCGGCGCGAATGGCGTTGGCCCGGCCGCGCGTGGACATGATTTCTTCGCCGGTGGCCAGAAAGGTCGGACACATGGTGGGCGTTTCCTTGCGGCAGCCGCCGCAGCCGTTGCACTGCTCGAGATTGGCTGTGAACGATTCGTCCTTGGCCGCAAAGGCCAGCACTGGAACAAAGGGCAGGGACAGCTTGCCGCCGTCTCCGACCCGCAGCCGGGTGTCAATCCTATAACGGCCGTCGGGAATAAGTTTGCCCGGATTGAACAAGCCCGACGGGTCAAATATATTTTTAATTTCCCGCATCAAACCGAGCAGGACAGGCCCGAGATGTTCCGCCATGTATTCCGTCCGCGCGATGCCAACGCCATGTTCCGCGGCCAGCGAACCTTTGAACTGCCGGACGAGCGCGGAAACGTCATCCGATACGTCGCGAAATTTTTTGCGATCGTCCGCATTGTGCAAATCCAGGACTGGACGCACATGCAACAACCCCGCCGCCGCATGTCCATAGAAACACGCTTCGATCTGCTGCCGCTTCAAAATGGCGCTCAGCGCCGCCACATATTCCGGTAACTGCCGCGGGCGCACTGCGGTATCTTCAATCGCGGTAATCGGTTTGGCGTCTCCTTTGCAACCGGTCAAAAGCGAAAGCCCCGCCTTGCGCATGTTCCAGACCAGATTCATCGAGATGGCATCCCGCAAAAGCAACGTGCGAAGACCCAGACGTTTTGCTTCCACAGCAGCCAGCCGGTCGCCTGCGTCATCAAAAAATTCGACGATCAAAATCGCCTCGCAGGGCTTGGCATCCAACTCCAACAAATCGCGCGCCGCCCGAAAATTTAATTGACCGCGCGTTTGGTCGAAGAGAACGCGGTCCACATGCTCGATGGCCGCCGGGCGAAGATCGAGCAATTCAACTGTGGCCTGCATCGCTTCCGCCACCGACGCGAAAAAAATCAGCGCCAAACTTTTGCCGCGCGGGATGGGAACAATTTTCAGTTCCGCCGAGAGAATCGCGGACAAGGTCCCTTCGCTTCCGGCCAGAAGATGGCTCATGTTCGGCTCGCGTAAAAAGCGATCGACGCCGTAACCTGGCCAGCGCTTGAGCAAGTCACCGGGCATGCGCGCGTCAATCTCGGCGGCGGCTCCCGCGACAAGCTTGGACAAACCGAACCGGGGGGTGCGATCGAGCGTTTCCAATCGGCCATCGGCCAGGACCACTTCCAGCGAGGCCACATGATCCGCGGTGCAGCCATAGACTGGGACGTGCGCCCCCGAAGAATTGTTGGCGATCATTCCGCCCAGGGTGGCGCGGGAACTCGTCGCCACGTCCGGCCCGAAACAATAGCCGTGCGGTTTTAAAAATTTGTTCAGTTGATCGAGCACCACTCCTGCGCCGGCGCGCACCGTCCGGCGTTCGAGATCAAGACCGGAAATGTCCCGGTTGAAGCGGGCAAACTCGACGACCAAACCATCGCCCAGCGCCCCGCCCGCCAACCCGCTGCCGGCGCCGCGCGGGGTGAGCGAAATCTCCTCCGCCGCGGCGGCGCGCAACAGGGCGCTCGTTTGCTGGGCATTTCGCGGGAACGCGACCGCGCCGGGCTCGATTTGATATTGCGAAGCGTCGGTTGCGTAAAGCTGGCGGGTCAGATTATCGAAGGCAATCTGGCAATCGACCGTTTCGAGGACAGCGCGTTGCCGGGCGGAAAGCATGAAATGGCTTACGCGGCCAGGGTCGGCGGCGGCCGCAAATTACGCAGCACCTGGACGGTGGAACGCACTTTGTTCAACGTATAAAAGTGCAGGCCGGGCGCGCCGTGCCGCAGCAAATCCTCGCACTGCCGGGTGGCGTATTCGATGCCAAATTCCGCGCAGGCCTCGTCGTTGTCCACGAATTTTTCGAGACTGGCCACCAGCGCCGCCGGCAAACGCGCGCCGCACATGGCGGTGAAGCGCTGGATTTGCCCGGCGGCCAAAATAGGGATAATGCCCGGGTAAATCGGCGTCGTCACCCCGCGCTTGGCCAGATGATCGCGGAAGCGGAAAAAATCCTCGTTGTCAAAAAAAAGCTGCGTCAAGACGAAATCGGCCCCGCAATCAATCTTCGCCTTGAGCCGGTCCCAGTCCACCTCGCGCCCCTCCAGGCAGGCCACATGACCCTCTGGAAAACCGGCCGTGCCGATGCAAAAGCCGCCCACCTCCTTGATGAAGGAAACCAATTGATGCGAGAATTCAAAGCCGCCCTCCGTTTTATGGAATCCGCCGCCGCCGGGAGGATCGCCGCGCAGCGCCAGAATATTCTTGACTCCAAGACTCCTGGCTTCCAGCAACACCTCGCGCAGCTCGTCCGCGGTGGAATTGACGCACGTCAAATGGCAAACGGTGGTCAAATGATGCTCGCGCTGGATGCGGTCCACGATCATCAGCGTCTTTTCCCGGGTGCCGCCGCCCGCGCCATAAGTGACCGAGCAATAATCCGGCTTCATTTCCAGCAAAGCCGGCACGGTTTTTTGCAAAAGCGTGCGGTCGCCCTCCTCAGTCTTGGGTGGAAAAAATTCAAACGAAACCACCGGCAGTCCCAGAGCCGCCTTCCTGGCATGGATGTCGCGAATAAATTGCATCGGGATTAGTATGAACAATTCCGCAGGCTGATTCAAGCCAGCAGAAGACGAGGTTTACGAAGTTGACAAAGTTCATTCATTAGTAGATCATACTCTCGCATGGCAGCAATCGCTTCAGTGGAAATGGTTGAGACACCCCAGACCGTCGAAGATCGGATCGTAAAGAACATTCGATCGGCGTTACGCCAGTCCGCCGCAGTTCAAGATCCCGTCAACTTGGCCAGATTGACTGAAATCGCCTTTCGCCGGGAATTTCCCGTTGCCAAAGCAGATAATCGGCTGGCCAATGCCATTGCGCGAGGAATTAGTGTGCGCCAAAAGTTAATCGAAGCAGAAGGAGGAAGCTTGTCGGCCTTCGAGGCCGCGCGGGAGCTTGGCATCTCCAAGGCCGCTATTTTAAAAAGGTATCATGCGGGACATCTCATCGCCTGGCGCGAAGAAAAACAGAATGCGGCGCGATTTCCCGCGTGGCAATTCCTTGACCGCAAGGTATTGGACGGATTGGAAAAGGTCCTCAAGGTTCTCACGCTGAACAGCCGGCTGGACGATTTCGGCCAAATGCTTTTCTTCCTGTCAACGAGCAGCTTCCTTCGAGGAAAAAGACCCTTGGACTACCTGCGCGCAGGCGAGATAAATATAGTTTTACAAGCCGCCGAAGGGTATGGCGGCTAACCAAGCGTCCCGCGCCGTAAGGCTGCCCCCGCCGGATTTAGGAAGCCAATCCCTTCCACGCACACGGCAACTTGCCCGACCATGGTTTAGGGCGCATCGCCGCCAAGACAAGGCGATAGTCTTCAACCTCAAACCCACCCATCGTTTTTCGCATCCGAGTTGCCCTTGCCCGATACTATACGTCGCAATGGACGCGGAAACCTGTCTGTGGGAAGTTTTTGGAGATACCGTCTTCGATTGCGGACACGTCGTTCCGAAAACTCAGTGGGACGATCTTATCCTATCGAGGATTGATGTGCCCCATCTTCACCTTTGCGACCTATCCAAAACCGCGACGCGCAGTTCGTTGACTGTTGACCTAACCGCTTTGATGAATGACGACTTGACCATTCCCCAAGAGTGGGGGCTGACAATTCAGAGACATCCTTCGCAAGTGCCAGCCATTAAATTCAAGAGCAGGTTTACCGGCAGTGCATGTCTCGCCATATTCGATCGAGGAGGAATTCATCATCGGCTCCGAGAGGCCTCTTTGGGGTCGCTGAATCGGTTCGACCAAGCCTTGGCATGGCTCACGAAGCATCAGGTTACGCTGTTGTAGCTGAAAAAAAAACGAGGCTGGCGTTTGTGCCAGCCTCGCGTGAATCGCCGGGTTGCCGGCGAAATCAGATAGTTTCGAGCGCTTAGTAGTCCATGCCGCCCATGCCGCCGCCGTGACCGCCACCGCCGGGGGCAGGGGCTTTTTCCTTTTCAGGCAGTTCGGTGATGAGGCATTCGGTGGTCAGAAGCAGACCGGCAATCGACGCGGCGTTTTGCAGCGCGGTGCGGGTCACTTTCTTCGGATCCACCACGCCGGCTTTGACGAGGTCTTCGTAGGCCCCGGTGCTGACGTTGTAACCTTCGTTGCCTTTGCGGCGCTTGACTTCCTGCACCACAATGGAGCCTTCGACGCCGGCATTGCGGGCCAGGGCGCGCAGAGGCTCTTCGATGGCGCGTTTGACGATGTCCAAGCCGATTTGCTCGTCGCCTTCCAGTTTGAGGGCGTCCAGAGCGGGCAAGCAACGCAGCAAGGCCACGCCGCCGCCAGGAACGATGCCTTCTTCAACCGCAGCGCGGGTGGCGTGCAGGGCGTCTTCGACGCGG
>DASRLE010000492.1:0-9192 GCA_035648615.1 Saccharimonadales bacterium (SeqCode)
GGAGTGCCTTGAGGGCGGTCGTTTGTAAAAGCCGCCGACCGCTGGTGGAAATAATCACGGGATCAACCACTACGGGAATTTGCGGCCGCTGTTTAAAAAAACGGACGGCTTCACGAACAATTTCTGCGGAGAACAGCATCCCGGTTTTTGCGGCGGCGATGGAATATCCCTCGGCCACTGCTTCCATTTGCGCGCGCACCATTTGCGGCGGGCAAGGTTCGAGGCGTGAGATGGCGCGGGGGTTCTGGGCGGTCAGACAGGTAAGGGCCGTAACGCCGTGGACCCCGAGGAGGGCAAACGTTTTCAAATCGGCTTGGATGCCCGCCTCGCCGCCGCTGTCGGACCCGGCGATGGTCAAAACGACAGGAATATTCGCTTGATGCACATCGTCAGCATAGCGCGGCTGACGTTGCGCATTCCAACTTTTATCCGCTATGTTATGGGCATGACGAAGGACCAAGTGACCGAGATTTTGACCGAAATCGCCACCTTGCTCGAACTCAAAGGCGAGAACCCGTTCAAGTCACGCGCTTATGTGAATGCCGCCCGCGCGGTGGAAAATTCCAATGTGCCGCTGGAGAAAATCTTTTGTGTTGAATCCACTGAGCGCATCAAAGGAATCGGCGACAGCCTGCATGTAAAGATTTGCGAAATGGTGACGACGGGCAGGCTCGTTTATTACGAGGAGCTGAAAGCGTCCATTCCGCCCGGACTGGTCGGCATGCTGAGTATTCCCGGGCTGGGGCCAAAAAAAATAAAAGCGATCTACGACAAGTTGGGAGTCGAAACGCTGGAGCAGTTGGAGAAGGCGTGCCTCGAGGGCAAGGTAGCCGAATTGGACGGCTTCGGCGAAAAAAGCCAGGTCAAGATTTGCGAAGGGATCAATTTTCGCCGCCAGTACGCGTCGCGACATTTATTGGGGGACGCGCTGATGGCGGCGGAGCCGATCCTGGAGAATTTGCGGAGCCATCCGGAGGTGGTGCGGTGCAGCATGGCGGGGAGTTTGCGCCGCTTCAAAGAAATTATTGGTGACATCGACTTTTTGGCTTCGTCAAGGCAGCCCGGGGCCGTTCTCGGCTTTTTCGCCGCCCAGCCTGGAATCATGAGCGTCACCGCCAAGGGCGAAACCAAGGCCAGCGTTCTTTTGGCAGGAGGTATCCAGGCGGATTTGCGCGTGGTGAGCGATGCGGAGTTTCCGTTTGCCCTGGCTTATTTTACCGGCAGCAAAGAGCACAACATTGTCATGCGCCAGCGCGCCATTCAACGCGGCTTGCGCCTCAATGAGTATGGCTTGTTCAAGTCCGGCGTGGAAACGCGCGATCCGGCGCTGCTGGTGGTTTGCCGGACGGAAGAGGAAATTTTCCAGCAACTCGGGCTGCCCTACGTCCCGCCCGAATTGCGCGAGGATTGCGGAGAATTCGCCGCCGCCGAAAAAAATGAACTGCCGGACTTGCTGGAGTGGAATCAACTGAAAGGCTCGCTGCACAATCATTCCAACTGGAGCGATGGGCGCGGTTCGCTCCAAGAAATCGCCGATTATATGCAGGAGATTGGCTGTCAATACTGGGCAATCACCGACCATTCCAAATCTTCCGTTCAGGCCAACGGTTTGCAACCCGAACGGGTGCGGCAGCAGATCGGCGAGATTCAGGCGCTCAACCGCAAGCTCGACGGCGAGGGGGCGGATTTTCGATTATTGACTGGTTCGGAAGTGGACATTCTGGCCAACGGCCAGTTGGACTTCGACGACGCCTTGCTGGCGCAACTGGATGTGGTCGTGGCCAGCATTCATCAAAGTTTTTCGCAAAGCGAAGCGGAGACGACCAAGCGCCTGATCGCCACGGCGGAAAATCCCTTGGTCCATATCCTGGGGCATATTACCGGTCGGCTGCTTCTTGAGCGCGAAGCTTACAAAGTCAATCAAACCGCTGTGATTGACGCGTGCGCGGCCACGGGGACGTGGATCGAACTGAATGCCAATCCGCATCGTTTCGATATGGACTGGCGGCTTTGGCATTATGCCAAGGAGAAGGGCGTCAAGTGCGTGATTAATTGCGACGCCCATCGCAATGAAAATGCGGGCTACTTGCGGCTGGGCGCCGGAGTGGCGCGCAAGGGCTGGCTGGAAAAAAAAGATGTCGTCAATACGTTGCCGCGGAAGGCGCTGGAAGAGCAACTGAAACGCAAACGGGCCGCCTCAATATAAACTCATATCTTCATATCAAGATATATTGATTTTATAGTTGCGCCGAGAGTGGATTGAATTATTCTTCGGGCATGGAAGCGTTATCGCGTCTTTTGCAGGAGCGCATTGTGGTGCTGGACGGCGCCATGGGTACCATGATCCAGACCTATCGGCTGGAGGAACCGGGTTATCGCGGCCAGCGTTTTAAGGATTGGCCTTCCGACGTCAAGGGAAACAATGATCTGTTGAACCTGACCCAGCCGCACGTCATTCAATCCATCCACCGCCAGTATCTCGAAGCGGGCGCGGACATCATTGAGACGAACACTTTCAATTCCACCACCATTTCCATGGCGGATTACGGCATGGAATCTCTCGCCTTCGAACTGAATGTGGCAGGCGCGAAAAACGCCAAGGCCGCCGCCGCCGCTGTGATGGCGGCCCAACCGGGGCGGCTCTGTTTCGTGGCGGGGGCATTAGGCCCGACCAGCAAAACGGCGTCGATTTCGGGGAGCGTGACCGATCCTGCGGCCCGCGGCGTGACCTACGATCAATTGGTCGAAGCGTATTACGAACAAGCCCGCGGCCTGGTCGAAGGTGGCTCGGATTTGCTGCTGGTGGAAACTGTATTTGACTCACTTAACTCAAAGGCCGCGCTCTTTGCCATCGCCCGGCTCTTCGACGATTTGCCGCGCCGCCTGCCGGTCATGCTTTCCTTCACCATCACCGATCTCAGCGGCCGCACGCTTTCCGGACAGACGGTGGAAGCTTACTGGAATTCCGTTTCGCATTTTCCGTTGCTCAGCATTGGCATCAATTGCGCGCTGGGGCCGAAGGAGATGCGGCCCTTTATCGAGGAGCTTTCCGGTCTGGCCCCGATTTACGTCAGCGCGTACCCGAACGCGGGATTGCCCAATCCGATGTTGCCGACGGGGTTTCCCGAGACGCCGGAAACACTCGCGCCGCAACTGACGCAATGGGCGCAATCGGGCTGGTTGAATATCGTCGGCGGCTGCTGCGGCACGACTCCGCCGCATATCAAAGCCATCGCGGACGCGGTCAGAAATCTTCCTCCGCGTGTGCCGGCCAAGGTCGAACCTTATTTGCGCTTGAGCGGCCTCGAGGCGCTGACCATTCGGCCCGACACGAATTTCGTCAATGTGGGCGAACGCACCAACGTGACCGGCTCGCCCAAATTCGCCAAACTCATCCTGGCCGGGCAGTTCGAGGAAGCTCTTGCCGTGGCCAAGCAACAAGTTCTCAGCGGCGCGCAAATTATTGACGTCAATATGGACGAAGGGATGCTCGACGGCGTCAAAGCCATGACTCATTTTCTTAATTTGATTGCCTCCGAGCCGGATATTGCGCGAGTGCCTCTTATGATTGACAGCTCCAAGTGGGCGGTCATCGAAGCCGGTTTGAAATGCGTGCAGGGCAAAGCGGTGGTCAACTCCATCAGCCTCAAGGAGGGCGAGGAAAAATTCGTTCAGCAGGCCCGGCTGGTGCGGCGTTACGGCGCGGCGGTGGTGGTGATGGCCTTTGACGAACGCGGCCAGGCCGACACGGTGGATCGCCGCAAGGAAATTTGCGCCCGCGCCTATAAAATTCTGACGGAGCAAATCGGCTTCCCTCCGCAGGACATTATATTTGACCCGAATATTTTGACGGTCGCGACGGGGATGGAGGAGCACAATAATTATGCGGTGGATTTCATCGAGTCCACCCGCTGGATCAAGCAACATCTGCACGGCGCGAAGGTTAGTGGCGGCATCAGCAACATTTCTTTTTCCTTTCGCGGCAACAACGCCGTCCGGGAAGCCATGCACGCCGCCTTTTTGTATCACGCCATTCAAGCCGGCCTGGATATGGGAATCGTCAATGCCGGGATGCTGGGCATTTACGGCGAGATTCCGCCGGAGCTGCTGGAGTTGGTCGAGGATGTGCTGCTCAATCGCCGTTTTGACGCCACCGAGCGGCTGGTCAAGTTTGCCGAGTCCGTCAAGAAGAAGGACAAAACGGAGGCGGTCGAAGACGAATGGCGCAAAGGCACCGTCGAGCAACGGCTCGAACACGCGCTGGTCAAAGGCATCGTTGACTTCATCGAAGTCGATACCGAGGAGGCGCGGCTGAAAATTGGCCGTCCGCTCTCGGTCATCGAAGGGCCGCTCATGGCGGGCATGAGCGTGGTGGGAGACCTGTTCGGCTCCGGCAAAATGTTTTTGCCGCAGGTGGTCAAGAGCGCGCGTGTCATGAAGAAATCGGTCGCCTGGCTTCTGCCCTTTATGGAGGCGGAAAAGCGGGCCGGAGGCGGCGGACGCGCCCAAGGCAAGATCCTGATGGCGACCGTCAAGGGAGATGTTCACGACATCGGCAAAAATATTGTCGGGGTGGTGCTGGGGTGTAACAACTATGAGATCATTGATCTTGGCGTGATGGTGCCGTGCGAAAAAATTCTGCAAACGGCCCGGGAACAAAATGTCGATATCATCGGCCTCAGTGGATTGATCACCCCTTCGCTGGACGAAATGCAGCACGTCGCCCGCGAGATGAAGCGGCAGGGTTTTACGCTGCCCTTATTAATTGGCGGCGCGACAACCAGCAAAGCCCACACTTCGGTCAAAATTGCGCCGCATTACGACGAAGGCGTCGTCCATGTGATTGATGCTTCGCGCGCGGTCGGAGTGGTCAGTCATCTAATGAGCCCCAAGCTCAAGCCGGCTTATGTCAAAAAGAATCGTGAAGAGCAGGAAAAATTGCGCGAACAACATTCCGGACAACGGGCTAAATTGATTTCCATCGAGGAAGCCCGCCGGCGCGGTCCGAAATTTGAGTGGAAAGCGGAGGACCTGGCCAAGCCGGAATTTATCGGCGCGCGGACGCTGATGTCGGTCCCGTTGGAAGAAATTGTTCCTCTGATTGACTGGTCGCCCTTTTTCCATACCTGGGAACTGCGCGGCCGTTATCCCGCGATTTTGCAGCATGAGAAATATGGCTCGCAGGCTCGCGAGTTGTTTGCCGACGCGCAAGGTTTGCTGGACCGCATCGTCAATAAGAAACTGCTGCGCGCCACCGGCGTCTATGGATTTTTCCCGGCCAATTCCATTGGGGACGATGTTGAAATTTATACTGATGCGACGCGCAAGCATGTCCTGGCCACCTTTCACTTTTTGCGGCAGCAGATTGAAAAGCCCGGCTGCCAGCCCAATCTGTGCCTGGCGGATTTTGTCGCGCCCGAGGGGGAGGATTATATGGGCGCTTTTGCGGTGACCTCGGGGATGGGTGCCGACGAATTGGCCAAAGAATTCAAGTCGAACAATGACGATTACAACGCCATTATGACCGAAGCATTGGCGGACCGTCTGGCGGAGGGGTTCGCGGAATATTTGCATCGCAAGACGCGGACGGAATGGGGTTATGGCAAAACCGAAAACCTGACCGTTGAGCAATTAATCGACGAACAATATCGCGGCATTCGCCCGGCGGCGGGCTACCCCGCTTGTCCCGATCACACCGAAAAATGGACGTTGTGGAACATCCTGGATGTGGAAAAGCAAACGGGAATCCGTCTGACCGAAAGTTGCGCGATGTGGCCGGGCAGCAGCGTCAGCGGACTTTATTTCGCCCACCCGCAGTCAAAATATTTTGGCGTGGGCAAGTTAGACCGTGACCAGGTGATGGACTACCATCGGCGCAAAGGCATGGACCTGGCTGTGATCGAGCGCTGGCTGGGGCCGAGCTTGAATTACGAACCATAAAATGGCCGCGGCCAGCACAATGCGATACCAGCCGAAGGCGATAAAGGTATGGGTCTGCACATATTGCAGCAGCCATTTTACGGCGATAAATGAAACGATTGCCGCCACCACAGTTGCAATGATCACCATCCGCCAATTTTCGTTTTGGGCCGCGCCGGCATGGTGGTGGAACGCCTCGAAAATCTTGTAGCCGCCGGCGGCAAGCATGGTCGGAATGCTGACCAAAAAGGAATATTCCGTCGCGAGAGGACGGCCCAACCCCAGGATCAGCATAAACAAAATCGTCGTGCCCGAGCGGGAACTTCCCGGGAAAACAGCCGCAATCAATTGCCCGAGACCGACGGCAATCGCCACCGTCCAAGTTACATCGCGCAAATCGTTGTGGGTGGCGTTGCCCCCGCGTTTAGCCAGCCAGCCTTCGACAATGACGAAAAGCACGCCGCCAATCAGGAGCGCAATGGCGACCGGCAAAAGTTTTTCGGGCAGTTTGAAGCCTTTCTTTTCCAGAACAAACCCTCCTGCGCCGGTGATGACAAAGGCGGCGACGATTTTATAAAAATAAGCGCGCACCGCGGGGTCCGCCCAATTGAAAATGAATTGATGAAAGCGTTTATGAAACAGGGGAATGACCGCCAGCACGGCTCCAGTCTGGATGACGATGTTAAATAAATCGGTTTGACGCGGCAGCCATTGTTCGGCGATCAAAAGATGGCCGGTCGAGGAGACGGGCAAAAATTCGGTGATGCCTTCGATGACGCCGAGAATGACGGCGATGAGCGGATCAGTCATGGGGGTGTTTTACTTTTTCTTCCCGCCGAAAAGCGAGGAAAGAAATGATTTGGATTCGAGCTGGCGTTGCTTGACTTTGAGCTGGCCGAGGATGGCTTGGAAACCGACATAGACCTTGTGCCAATGATTTTCCAGGCCGCGCAAATTGCCTTCGGTGCTGTCACTCAAATAGCGGATGGAGGGGGCCGAGCTGATCAAGGCATGCACTTCCTCGCGGCTGGGCGAAGTGCATTCAATGGCGTCGGTAATCAATTCCAATTCCTGCACGATAATCGCTTTGACTTCCAGAAATTGATTTTCGTCCTCGGCCGAAGACTTTTTCTCGCGGGCCAGGCTGACGAAGTAATTAAATTGCTTCCAGCACTCCAGATAATTTTCAAGCTGCACGATAAGCTGGTCCAATTTCTTGTTGTGCATAATAAATCAGGATAAGGCGACGGATTGAAGAGCGCGCGGCACCAGGAAAACAATCGCGCCGCCCCGCATTTCGCGGGCGGTGATTTTAAAGGCGGCGTATTGCACAATCATTTCGGAAAATTGCAAATTGGCGGTGCGCGCGCCGTTGAAAACGGCCAGGATTTGCCGGCCAATCTCCTTGATCTGCGCGTCCGGCACCCAGTGCGGGACCGTGGAGCTGACGATGCGCCCATCGGCATCCACCGTGAACGTGCCGGTGGGCAGGCGCCTTAATTCGGGACGGCCCGGTTTGGATTTGTTCAGGAAACCCATTTGGCAAAAATGTGTTTCATGGTTTGGTCCACTTTGTCCGCCGGCAGCGTGCGGCGGAAACCGGCGCAGAGCAGGCCCTTTTTGTCGTCATGGGCCATCGCCCAGTGCCGTTGCAAGCCAAAGCCGGCGACTTGGGCGAGCTCGCCGGCTTCGATTTTTTCGCCAAGCTCGCGCAAGCGCTGGTGGGTGTCGCGCGCCCAGTCGGCCAATTGCCGGGAATTTTCCAACGCCCAGGAATCGGAGGCGGCCTTGGCGTCGTCCGGCACCGTCAAGAGGAATTCCACCCCTTCAAAGCGGGTCAAGGGCGACAGCGGGGAACCGGCGCCCGCCGCGCCTTCGACGGCTTGACCCGCCTCGGCCGCGGCCTGCTGGCCTTGCATTTCGTCAATGGCCTGGACGGTGTCAAGCAACAGACCCTGCGAAGAATTGGTGATCGTGCGAGGGTGCTCCGGCTCGGCCGGAAGAATCTCGAAATTGCCGCTGCGCCACGAGAGAATTTCCTTGAAGGCCTCTTCGCCGGTCAGATTGACAGTGGTGGCGTCGGTGATCTCGCCATTCTCCACCCATATTTTGCCATTGAGCGCGCCTTGGGTGACATGGAGGACCGAAGAACTGCGCGACAAACATTCCAACTGAATCAAGTCCATCAGGCTTTTGCTTTGCATGCCGCGGAAGCCCCCCTCGTGGCGGATCTCGCGGTCGAGCAGGGATTCGATGCAATCTTGAAATTGCTGGACTTCCTCGCCGCTGCTCGGTTTTTGCCAGAAGAGTTCGACCCCCTGGGCATAGGCGCGCGAGCGGTATTCTTCGTCCAGCACGCTGGTCAAGACAATGATGCGCAAATGAGGAAACTTGCGCCGGACGATGGACAGGACCTGCAAACCGTCCATTTTGGGCATGCGCAGGTCAGTAATCAGCAAGGTGAAAGAATCCGATTCGAGGACGGCAATGGCGCGCGCGCCGGAGTTGCAAACGTGGACTTCCGGCTGGCTCGGAAGCTGTTTGAGCAATTCCTGGTACAAATCGAGCATTTGCTCGTCGTCATCCAGGAGCAGGATTTTCTGTTGTGATGCCATTGCGACGCGAGACAGTAAAACTATTTGGGCTGTGATGCAAGCGGACACAGGCGCAAGTGAATAGAAATTATTATCGACGAGCGGCTCAAACTTTGCTCACTATCAGGCAGTAGAATATGTTTGGCCCTCTAAAACGGCTTTTTTCCAAGCCGGACAGTCCGCCGCCGCCGGCTCCTGCCCCGGTGGTGTGGCCTATTTCCATGGCGGCGTCGGCGCCCAAGGCAGCCGCCCCTCCGCCCGCTGGCGACGTCATTCAAGTGCCTTTGAGCGAAATCGTGGCGCGGCTGCCCGCCACCCTGACCCCGCTGATTTTGTCCACGGCAACGGGAACATTTCCTCTGCCGGTCCAGACGGCGCTGGCGCAATTGCCGACTGGCGCGGTGCGAATTCCTTTCGCCCAGTTGCGCCAGCACGCGCCGCCCGGGACATTTGCGGCGAATCCAAGCCTCGACAATACCTTGGTTGATTTGCCGCTGCCGCGCATTTTGGCGGGAATAAATCCCGCGCTTCTGGCTCGCCGGCCCAATCAAAAACAAGTCACCGCGCCTGACGAAGTCAGTGGAATTTTCGAAGCCAAGGACAAGGCGCGCGCGGCGTCTCCTCCGCCCAAACCGATTCCACAGCCAGCCGCTCCGGCTCCTGCTTCGCAGTCGGCCCC
>DASRLE010000493.1:0-2946 GCA_035648615.1 Saccharimonadales bacterium (SeqCode)
CCAGTGTCTGGCGCGCCGCTTGGGAGAGCCGTTCATCGGTGAGCAAAGCGGCCACTTCCGGCACGGCTTTGGCTGTGCCGATGACTCGCAGCTTTTGGCACGCCATCCATTTCTGAGAAACGCTGGCGTCGGAATGAAGGATGTCGATTTGCCCCTGTTCGTCGTCCGCGCGGGCCGTGATGACGGCCAACGCCAGCAGCGACGCCAGCAAGACTTGGCGTGGAAGAATTATTTTCATGAGATTATTTGCCTGGTTCAGAATTACGAGAGCATCGGCTGTCAGACCCGCCAAGGCGGCCGGGTGGCGTAGGAACAAAGGCGATTTGCCTCCGGGTCATTTATAAATTCAGCCTTCACCGGGTCAAAACTGACCGCGCGCTTCAGGGCCAAGGCAATGCCGCCGGTTAGAAGCGCCCTCATGGTATAGACCGCCACATCGGGATTGCAGATGGTTGGACGGCGCGTGCGAACGCACTCCAGAAAATTGCCTGAATGGCTGTCGGCGTGATAGACCCGAGTGTCCTGCGCCCGCAACGGTTCCTTCAGAATGCGCTCCGGGTAAGAGACGAGGTTGCCTCGATCCACCGCGATGCGTCCTTCGGTGCCTACGAAGCAGGCGCCGCCATCGGGCCCGACCGGTTCGCCGGGGTAGCGTTCGGAGTGGACGACCACGCCGTTGCTGTAATGGTAGTGGATTTGGCCCTTCTCATAGGAGGCCTCGATCGGCGCGGTCACATCCGGGTTGACGATCCACTGGATAATGTCGTAGTGATGCGGCCCCCAATTGACATCGCCCACAAAGAGGCCGGGGACGGTCTGGCCGGGTAGTCCATTATAGGGCCGCCAAGGCAGCGGACCCAGCCACATGTTCCAATCCGTCCCAGCGGGCACGGGCTTCGATTGCGTCGTAACCCAATCCGACGGAAAGAGCGCGCCCGGCAGGCAATAGGCATAAACGTCCTTCAATTGGCCGATGCGCCCATTGCGGACCAGGTCGCAAGCGATGCGAAACCGGCCCGCGTATTCGGAACGCTGTTGCGTGCCCGCTTGGTAGATGCGCCCGTACCGGTTCGCCGTCGCCAGCAGGGCCGTAGCCTCCTGCATCGTGACCGCCATCGGTTTTTCGCAATAGACATCCTTGCCCGCCCGCATGACCGCCCTCGCGATATGGGAAGCCCAATGATACGGCACGGCCACCAGCACAGCGTCAATATCGGGGCGGGCCAGCACCTCGCGAAAATCCTCATAGGCCTTGATGCCGTCGTAGTCGGTTTGATTGAACCTTTCGGCATAGACCTGATTACAGCGCTGGC
Organism: Saccharimonadales bacterium (SeqCode); assembly: GCA_035648615.1. GTDB lineage: Bacteria > Verrucomicrobiota > Verrucomicrobiia > Limisphaerales > Palsa-1400 > DASRLE01. Next base: position 1,314 of record DASRLE010000493.1, read on the forward strand.
GCGCGTGTTCGCGGCGCTGCCGCACGACATCACACACTGCCAAAACCTGCACGTCCTTGCGGGCCACGTAGCCTCCCGGCACATACGTCCACCCCCCGCCCATCAGATGGCCGGAGCCTTGGCCACCCAAGCCAATAAAGCCCATGGCGATTCGCTCGCTGGGCGCAGTCATCCCATTGCGGCCGAGGGCGGAAGCGGGGATGAACATCGGCGCGGTCAGGGCCGCCGCCGCCATGCCGGCCTTTTTCAGAAAATTTCGCCGAGAGGTGAGACTGGGCCGCTTGGCCGATCGAGGATTCGTTCTCATGTTGCCCACTATGTTACAAAGGCTGGGCGGGCATTCAACCCAAATATACAATACCATATTGGCATGGAATTAACGCTGCCAACGTCGTTGTCGGAAAGGCTCTCGCGCGACGATGCAGCACTGCATCTAGCCATTGGCCTCTTCGTGACCGAGCAATGACGGTCGTTTGCGCAAATTTCGGCTCGTGAGCCTGGCTGAAATCCAAGATCAAATTGCGGGGTTGACCGTCGAAGAGCGCCTGGAAGTTGCGGCGTTGATCGCTCACCCCAATTGTATGGCCGATCCGGACTATCAGGATGAATTGGACCAGCGCGTTGCAAAAATGGACGCAGGCATCAAATCAACTCTTGACGATTTGGAGCGTCAACATCAACGACTCTCCGATGGTGGTCAATGATCCTTAGGTTTCATACACCCAGACTTATTTGCTCACAAAATATTGCGGGAGGGCACCGAGCTTTGCGGTCATGTCGGATCCCAAGGCTGGGAGTTGAACCAGATGCGGTTCACCCAAAGTCCACGCCGCCGCTTTGTGCTCGCCTGCCCCGTTGACGAATACCAGCACGAAGTCGGTTTCCGCCAAGCCATCCAGCCTTTTTTCCAAATGATAGCCGTTGAGTTCGGTCGTCATCGTTTTGAGCGCGGTGTAGGCGGGCTTGGGATGCAAATCGCTGGTCATCGTGCCGAAGTTGTGTTCCGCGTCGGCGGCATCCGGCCCGTCATTTTTCCAATCATACCAAATGGAAAGAGGGACGCCGTTGAGCAAATTGCTCAGTTGCTGGCGGACGGCAAAAGCCGCCTGTGTTTCCAACGAGACGCCTTTGGTGTTCGAAGCATAACCCCACTCCCCGCTCAAGATCGGGATTTTGCCGCGCCTGGCTTCCGGCGCGAAGCGGTCGATCAAGGCGCGCAGTTTCTTGTAATCCGTGGCTGCGGTTTCCGGCGGCCGATTGGGAGACCGGTAGGGATGCACGCTCACGCCATCGAGAAATTCCAGCACGCCTGATTTCAAAAAGTATTCCATATACTCCCAGCTAAAGCCTGACATCGCCGGAGCGATGATCGTGGCGCCGGGTTCAGCTTCGCGGATGGCCTTGGCCGTGGCCAGCGCCATCGTGGTGTATTCGGCGGCGTCCGGTTTAGGCCGCCAAAAACCGCCGTTCGGTTCGTTATAAATTTCCCAAAGAATATGACGCCCTTGAAAATGAACGGCTGCCGCCGCCGACCACCGGGCGAACGCCGCCACACTCGCCGGATGACGCGGCGAGGCCAGATGCCGTTCCACCCCCGGTCCACCGATGGCGCGCCGGGAGTCCATCATCGGCT
>DASRLE010000494.1:0-6703 GCA_035648615.1 Saccharimonadales bacterium (SeqCode)
TCGTGTCCCAGCCGGAGTTGATGAAGTCGCGGGCCAGCCAGTCCAGCAGTTCGGGATGGGTGGGCGGCGCGCCTTGGACTCCAAAATTTTCCGGCGTGCTGACAATGCCGCGTCCAAAAATCATCTGCCAGAAATGATTGACAGCGACGCGCGCGGTCAGGGGATGGTCCGGCGCTGTCAGCCATTGGGCCAGCCCCAGGCGGTTGCGCGGCGCATCCGCGGGAAAAGGCGGCAAGGCGGACGGTGTGGAGCGCGTCACCCGGGTGGCGTCGGTTTTTGGAGCGTCGTAACGTCCGCGCGCCAGGACGTAGGTCGGGCGGGGTTGCGGCAGCTCCTCCATCACGCTGGTTTCCTCGACGGGATTGCGCGTTTCCAGAAACGCTTTGACCGCTTGCGCGCGGGCGGTTCGAGCCGCCGCCACTCCCGGATCGAAGGCGGCCAAATAAACAGGGCGGAGAGCTTGGGCGTTTTTAGCTGTGAGGGCGTCGTTGAGGGAATGGCCGTCAAAAAGTTGCGCAAATTGGAGCGGGGCGAGCGGCCGATTATAAATACGCAACTCGTCGAGCAACGCGCCTTTCAAGCCCGGCGAACGGAAACGCGCGCCAAAATCGAGGCCGCTTCCATTATTCTCGGGGCTTTTGTAAAGATGGTTACGGACGATTTCCGACGAGGCGGCCTGCCCGTTGATGAACAGTTGCATGCCGTCGGCGCTGCCCGACCCATCGTAGCTGACGCCGAGTTGATCCCATTGATCGCGGGGGACGGTTTGCAACGACCGAATAGCAATGGCGTTGCCTGGCCAGAATCGTTTAATGACAAAAAAGAGGCGGCCATCCTCAAGGGAAAGCTCCACCCCGTGAAAGCCGACATCAGTCCCATCGGAGCGATGAAAAATGACGGCGTTGGTCAGCGCTTCCGGCAGGCGAAGCCAGAAGCTGACGCTGTATTGATCCCACGGTTGGACGCTTCCGAGAAGGTTGGTAAAGGCGATCACGTCGTCCCCCGTGAATTGGACGGCCTGGCCAAATTTGCCGGGGACAAGCAAATTGCCGCCGATGGAGTCGCTGCCGGAGACGCCCGTGACTTCGTTGGTGAGGAGGTTGGTCCGCGCCAGCGCGTCGAAGGTAAAATGAGCGACTAAACCCGGAATCTCGGCGCTTAGATTGGTGCGCTGCATCCAGGATTGAAAGGAACCGTCCGCAGCCGCCAGCGCCTTGCGGAAATCCTTCTTCTTTACCACAAGGGCGTCCGCCGTGGCGCGCATGGCCTTTTCCTGCTCCGGCGTGGGCAGCAGCAGAGACGGCGTCGGGACGTGGGCGGCGTCGTTGTATAGGCCATATTCGTCGATGCTATTGAAGAAAGCGGTGAGACTGTAGTAATCGCGCTGCAAAAGCGGATCAAATTTGTGGTCATGGCAGCGCGCGCATTCGAAGGTAAGGCCAAGGAAGGCGGAACTGAAAGTTTGCACGCGATCCGCAGAATACTCGATGCGCCACTCTTCCTCGATGCTGCCCCCTTCGCCGGTCTGCCGATGGAGCCGGTTGAAGGCCGTGGCAAGGCGGTCCGCGCGCGTCGGTTTTTTAAGGAGGTCCCCCGCAAGTTGCTCAGTCAGAAATTCGTTGTAGGGAAGATTGCGGTTGAAGGCGTTGACGACCCAATCGCGGTACGGCCAGGTCGGGCAAAGCTGATCGCTTTGATAGCCGTAACTGTCGGCGTAACGGACGGCATCAAGCCAGGGGACGGCCATGCGCTGGCCGAAATGCGGCGAAGCGAGAAGCCTGTCAACTACTGTTTCATAGGCCGCTTTGGATTTGTCCGCCAGGAACGCGTCAATTTCCTCGGACGCGGGCGGCAACCCGGTTAAATCGTAAGTGACACGGCGCAGCCAGCGGCTTTTGTCGGCCTCTGGCGAGGGCTTGAGTCCTTCCTTTTCGAGCCGGGCCAGGATGAAGCGGTCAATTTCATTGCGCGGCCATTTCCGGTTCTTGACCCTTGGCACGGCGACCAAGTGGGCGGGCGGAATGAAGGCCCAATGCGGCTGATATTTCGCGCCTTGGGCAATCCAGGAGCGCAGCATATTTTTTTCTTTCTCGGTCAGGGAAAGATTGGAGGCGGCCGGCGGCATCCGTTCGTCCAGGTCCTTGGAAAAGATGCGTTGCACGACCAAACTTTTTTCCGGCTTGCCGGGAACGATGGCATGTTCGGCCGGATTTTTGCGCGGCCCGAAGGCCTCGGCGGGCAAGTCGAGCCGCAGTCCAGCCTTCCGGCTCGCTTTGTCCGGCCCATGACATTTGAAACACCGGTCCGAGATAATGGGGCGGATATCGCGGTTATATTGCAGCGCCCCAAGGGTTTCAGCAGAGGCAACGCCCTGGCTCCCACAGAGCGCGAGCGTCACCATTAAAATTCGGAACGACTTTTCGGCCACGCTATATCATGTGGCCGTGGCGCAACGGATTCAAGCAGGCTCTTTCGGGGCTTCGTCCGGTTATTTGACAATAGAGACGCTGACAGGATTTGTCTGCCCCGGCTTGATCCAATACGCCTGTCCAAAATTTGTCGAAGCCGGCGGGTTCGTGAGGTTAATCCAGCCCAGGAACAAGCCGTGGCCACTGTAGAGCGGAACATACAGAGGAATGGCTCCGCTTTGAGTCATGGGCGCGTTGCGGAAAATACCGGCGCCATCCGCGAGTCGTCCTGTGACCAAAACGGTTCCAGCCGGCGTGTTGGTAAGAGCCAAAGAACCGACCGTGGGATTGCCGGCTGACGGAACGATGAGCGCGAATGGGCCGCCCTCATCAGCCCCCAAAGCAGCGACGACGCGGCTCCCTTGGAAGATGGAACTCCAATCCGCGGCGTTGAGCACGCCCGTCATTGGGCCATCCGGCCGGTTGATATTGAGGCGCAATGAGAGGGTCACGGGCGCTTTTCCTTCTCGATCAACAATGGCGCGCGCGTTGCCGGAAGGATCAAATTTCCCGGCAAACGCATAACTTTCGCCGTCAATCAGAAGATTGGCGCTGAAGCCCCCGGGAGTCCGTCCGGCCACGGTCAAGGTGAGAAAGCCGGAACTAGCCTGGGTCGCTCCATCGGCCGGATAGAACAGGCCGCTGTAGGTTCCGGCGGCGCGGGAAAGGGAGGCCGGCACGGGCGCCTTGTCAATAATATTATGTTTGACAATTGCGGAGACGTTGCCTGATAAATCCACGCTGCGCGCGCTGATGACATTGATCCCCGGTTGCAAAGTGACGAGAATCGACCAGGCGTTGGAACCCTTCGCCGTCATGAAGCCGCTGGCATTGACTTGCACTTGCACCGCGAGGATTCCGACGTTGTCGGACGCCGTTCCAGTCACTGTCATCAGGCTCCCATTAGTCACAAAATTGTTGTGCGGCGTCTTGATGACCACGGTGGGTTTGGTTTTGTCCAACACGGTCAGGGTGGCCGCACTGCTCGTGACGGATCCGTAGCTATTTGAGATGACCAGAGAGTAGCTGCCGCTATTGGTCCAACGGGTTGGGAAAGCGAGACGCGAGGCGCTGGCTCGCGGCACGGGCGCGCCGTTGAAATACCATTGGTAAACAAAAGGATTGGTCCTGACATTGACGCCCATGGCCGCGACAGAAAAGCTGGCGGTTTGCCCCAGGGTGACTGTTTCATTGGATGGCCCCGCGATAATGGCGGGCTCATATTGCAGGTTCAACGCCGCCGGGGGAGAATTGGTGATCACTCCGACCACGTTGCTCACCACCACGGTATAATTTCCAATCGAGTCGTCTTGCGTCGCGCGGATTGTGTAGGCGGACTTGGTCGCGCCCGGAATGCTCTCGCCATTTAACTGCCATTGATAGAAAGCGGGCGTGCTGCCGATGGCGGTGGCTTTGAAGGCCGCTGCGGCGCCCGCTGTGACCCATTGGCTGGCCGGAAGGGTTCTGAAAGAAGGCGGCTGCCCCAAGCCGATTTGCAATTCCGCCACCCCGCTCGCCCCCTCGAACCCGTCAATTAGAATATAGAAAGTCGTTCCCTTGGCGACGGCCGGGATGACCACGCTGGGTTGTCCTTGAATTAAATAATTGGTGACATAGCCGCAGCCCACTTCCGTCAGATCGGAAAAATTGGCTCCAGCCCCGGTGAAGACGCCCAGAACCGTGTTGAAGGCGCTGCCGGCGGTGTTGACCTGCATCATTCCTGCGGCCGGGGCGGTGTAAACAAACCACTGCGAAGCGCCGCCCACCTGTCCGCAGGCTGCCGGCTGGCCCGGTTCGATGGTTGCGCCGACGGTGCTGAAGATTTGTGCAACGCTGAAGCCGCCCGTGTCCCCGCCCAAGGCCAGCGGATGGAGAACAATGGCCAGTTTTGAAGGGGAGCTTGGATGCGCGTTTGTTGTATCTATAAATTTATTTTCGGTGGAGGAGACAACTCCACCCTGATGGGTCGAGATCTCGATATTCGCCGGCTCGCTTTGGGCCGACCCGACGGAATTGGCGACCAGCACATCATACTCCCCAACGGAGGCGGCTTGAAAATGGGGGATAGCCAGGGTGCTTTCCGTGGCGCCGGGAATGGGCGCCCCTTGAAAATTCCACTGGCAGGTCGAGGCCGTTGCGCTGCTGAATTGTACGCTCAGGACGACCGTTGTCCCCGGCGCAACCACCCGGCTGGCCGGGCCTTTGACGATCACCGGAACGCTATCACCCGAAGACGGGCTTAATACCTGGTAGGCGGTTCCCGCCGGGAGGCCCAAGACCACCCGGCCCGAAGCGCCTTGGAACCCATCCACGTCGATCTGATAATCGGTCCCGGCAGTAACGTTAAAAGTGACCAGGCTGGTAAAGTAACCTCCTGAATCGTCGTCCGCCGCCACGGCCTTGAGTTTGCGCAATTGCGTTCCGGTATAGACGGCCAGCAAAGTATCGAAATCGCTTCCTTCAGTGGTCAGAGATGCAGTGCCGGTGAAGGTCGGCCGCCAGGTGAACCAAATGGATTTGCCGCCGGTCTTGCCGTCCGGCAACGGTTCGCCCGGTTCAAGGGTGGCGAAGACGTTGCTGGCGGCCACCGGTCCGAGCAGCGGATTGAAACTGGCGCGATTGGCGAAATTATCGTTCGTTTCCGGAATGGCGGTGACGGCCTGCACGATCAGCGGCGCGATGGCGCTAATCGCGGAAGCAGCCGCGTTCGCGACGGTGACCTGGTAATTGCCGGAATGGAGCGGTTGCGCGGACGAAATCGAGTAAACCCTGCTGGTCGCGCCCGCGATGCGCGCCCCGTTCAAGAGCCATTGCCAGGTGAAAGGCCCTCCGCCAGTTGCGGTCACATTCATAGTCACGTTCGCGCCGGCGGGGACCATCTGTCCGGCTGGCTGAAGCGTAAAACTCGGTGGATTCTGCACCGTTAAGGCGGCGGCGGCGCTGAGTTGCGCCCCGCTTTGTGAGGTGGCGACGACAAGGTAACTGCCGGCGTCACTGTCTTGAATGGGAGGATGCAGGACCAAAGAGACGGAGGTGGCGCCGGGGATCGGCACATTGTTGTGCGACCATTGATAGGCCACGCCGTTTGTGCCGGTGGTCACGACGGTAAAAGTGACACTGCCGCCGACGGCGACGGATTGATTGGCGGGCAGGCTGACTATTCCGAATTGGTCGGCCGATTGCTCGACGGTGAGATGGACCACCGCCGAGGTCCAGGCCAGCCCCAGGACATTCACGGCCACGGCCGTCAAATCATAATTCCCCATCGGGGGGTTTTTCCAATTGATCGAGTAGGGACGAGTGGTGTCGGCTCTGATTAAGGCGCCATTGGCGTAAAAGCTGACTTTGGCGACGCCCGCCGCATCCGAGGCTTCCGCGCTGATGGTGACGGCGGGTGGAGCGGCTAGGACCAGGCCGGTAATCGGCTTGGTGATGTTCACGGCGGGGGGAAACGCGGCCATGTTTGTGGTCAATATGAAATTATCCAGCAGCATGGCGTTGAAGGTCGTCAGCCCTGATCCTTGCGAGGCGAATTGCACTTGGGCAATTCCCGGCCCGCCCCGACCGCCCAAAGAAAACTCGCGCGCTCCCACATTGGTCGCGCTGTCGATCTCCGCCTCCGTGGCCTGATCCACCATCGCGCCCGCGCTGTCCAGGGCAGTGACCTGCCAGGCGGGATGGCTGACGAATGGGTTGGCCAGCAGCTCCGGGCGGGTAAAACCGAACTGAGTCAATAGAGGCGAAAAATTCAAGGTGAACTGCACCGGTCCCTCCGTCCCCGTTTGCGTCAATAGATTCGGCGGGGATGCGGCCAGCACAGCCTGGCCTCCGGCGATATGTTGTTGACGGTCCACCGTCAGCGCCGTTCCCGGGCTAAGGCTGGCGATGGTCATGCCAAAACTCTTCAGGTAATTATTCACCGATGCGCCTCCCAACGGCGCCCGGGTTGCATTTAACGCGTCAAAATTCACCAGAGCGGAATTGGCCTCGAGTTGCACGGTGACTGGAACGACGGCGGAAGGGGCGGCCAGACCCGAAGAATCCACCACCCGCGCCCGCAGGTCATAAACGCCCGGCAGCAAGTTGGTCAGGGTGATCTGATAAGGGCTGTTGCTGATGGTTCCAAATTCGGCGCCCCTCGCGAAAAAGGAAACCGAATACGAAGAACTAACTTGGTCGATGACATCGGCGCTGATCGTAATGGTGGCGGGAGCGACAATGTCATTGGCTGGGGG
>DASRLE010000495.1:0-20804 GCA_035648615.1 Saccharimonadales bacterium (SeqCode)
AAATCAAGCCGCCCAAGCAAAGCGATCTGCCGACGGGGGTTCAGGCGCGGGTGGATCGCATCAAGGAAAGCGAGATTTTGGCGCCGTTCATGCGGCCCATGCCGATGGCTTTGCTCGGCATCGCCGGCGAAGATGCGTTTCTGCGCGCGCCGGACGGCCAAAGCGGGATGGTCAAAGAAGGCGGAGAACTGGGCGGCATTAAACTGCTGCGCATCGGCACCAACCGCGTCGTCGTCGAAGAAGACGGCGAAAAAAAGGAATTGACCGTTTTTTCCGGCATGGGCAGCGACAGCCTTTTGCCTCCCGAAAAAGTATCTTCCACTAATACCGCCATCGTGCCCAAACATAAGGAAACACCGTGATGCAACCCCTGAAATATTTTCTTTCGCTCTCGCTCGCCGCCTTTCTATTCCTGGCGCGAAACGCCGGGGGCGCCGCCACCAACGCCATAACTCCCATCACTCCCATTGCTCCTATCACGACCAACGCGCCCTCCACCAATGCGCCGCCCGTGACCGAAGCCAAAAAGTCGCCCGACGATCTCATCCAGTTGAGCTTTCAAGGGGCCAATGTCGATATGATTGTCCAGTGGCTGGCGGAAAACACCGGCAAGAGCGTGGTCAAACATCCGCAAGTGCAATGCCAGGTTACGATTGTCGGCTCCAAGAAAGTCACGCGGCGCGAAGCGGTCACGCTGATTTATCGGGCGCTGGCGCTGGAAGGTTTTACCGCCATCGAATCCGCCCAATCGATATTAATCGTGCCGGAAGGCAAGGAACCCAAGATCAGCCCTGAATTGGCGGGCACCGAAATGGAAAGGGCCGGCAGCCGGGAAAAAGTGGTCAGGGTATTTCCGCTGCAACACGCCCAGGCCGCTTTGCTCAGGGACAAAATCAAAACGGTCCTTAACGAGAAGGCGACCATCGAAACCGATGACCACGCCAATGCGCTGATCATCACCGACGACAACGACAATGTGCGTGTGGCCGGACAATTGATCGCCGCCCTGGACACTGACCGGGCTCCCGGTGTAACCGTGCGGGTCATCGCCTTGAAGAATGCCAACGCGGCGGATTTGGCCAAGGAGCTTGAACCGCTTTACGAAAAATTGGCCGGGAAGGACGGCAAGGAAATTTTGCAGGTGTCGGCCAATGACCGCTCGAACACCTTGATGATTCTTTCCAGCGAGGCCAATTTCAAGACGATCGAAGCCTTGGTCGCCACGCTTGACACCGAGGACGCCCAGGACAAGGTCATGCGCTCGTTCGAGTTGAAAAACGCCGACGCCGAGGACGTGGCGCGTCAACTGCAAGATCTTTACAAGGAGAGCGACAGCAGTAACAACCGGTATCCGTATTATATGTTTAATTCATCGCAGGGTGGGAACAAAAACACCAAGAAGATGAGCGTGGTTTCCGATCGCCGGCGCAATGCCATCATTGTGCAAGCTGCGCCGATGCAGATGGACAGCATCGTCAAAATGGTCGAAGCGCTGGACGAACCGTTAAAGGACGACAGTCTGGCCCCGAAAATTTACGTGCTCAAATATGTCAGCGCGGCCGACATCGAAGATGTCCTGAACGAGCTATTCCTGAAAAAAACCCAGCAACGCAACTACTGGTACTACGACGAAGCGCCCGATCCGGTGGCGGATCATGACGTAGGCCGCCTTTATGGCAAAGTCCGCATTACGAGCGAGCCTTACTCCAACGCCATCATCGTCACCTCCAACTCAGGAGAAAATCTGGCGGCGGTCGAGGAAGTTCTGCGCGAATTGGATGTTCCCTCCCAAGCGGGTGAAACCACGTTCCGCGTCGGTTTGAGATTTGCCGATGCGCCGATCATGGCCAACAACGTCAATATCCTTTTTGCCAAAGGCGGCGCGCCGCCGTTGCGCTCGAATGCCAACGCCAATCAAAATCAACAACAGCAGCAACAGCAGCAGCAAACGCAAGGGCAGCAGCAACAAAGCGCATCGGAGAGCAACTTTGAAGTCGCCGAACAAATCAAGGAAGACGGCTATTTCCCCTGGCTGGGCGGGCAGCCGGACATCACCCGCAGCTCGGATACGCGGGCGCAACGGCCGGTCAGCGATTTGATTGGACGGGTTCGCGTCGTGCCCGACCAGCGCAGCAATTCGCTGCTCATTTCCGCCAACGTGCATTTCTTCCCGCAGATCCTGAAACTGATCGAAGAAATGGACGTGCCGACGGCCGAGGTCATGATCGAAGCGCGCATTGTGGAAGTCTCGAGCGATTTCCTGGACCAACTCGGCGTGCGCTGGTCGCCGGATGGCACGGCGACTTTTACGGCCAACGACTATGACAACTCTTTCGTGGTCAGCGCCAACGGCCAGTATCAAAAAGGCTTCGGCGGAAAAACCTCCGTCAATACTCCGGGACCCAATAACAATGCGACCACGACCACGTCGGTCACTTCCGCCCTGGCCACTTTGCGCTCGGGAGCCGTCAATAATACGATTAGCGTCGATTTTCTTATCCAATTTTTGCGCGAGCATACGGACGCCACTGTCCTGGCCGAGCCACAAATCGAAATCAGGGACAACGAACTGGGCAAACTTTTCGTCGGCCAGCAAGTGCCGTTTATCTCAGGCAGCCTGACCACGGACGTGGGCGGGTTGAACCAAAGCTTCCAATATAAAGACGTGGGTGTAATTCTCGAAGTGGAGCCGCACATCAACGAATCAGGCGACGTGGCCCTGCGCATTCGCACGGAATCGTCCACCATTGTGCCAGGGCAAACCTTGCTCGGCGGGGCTATTATTGACACCCGCAATTTCCGAACGGAACTGACGGCCAAGAGCGGGCAAACCCTGATTTTGGGCGGCATTATCCAGAAGCAAATCACCGCGACGACGCGCAAGACGCCGATTTTGGGCAGCATCCCCGGGTTAAAATGGGCCTTCAACAAAAAGGACAATTCCACCCAGCGGGTTGAGTTGCTCGTCTTCCTGCGTCCCAAAGTCACCCGCACCCCGCAGGAAGCCAAGGCTTTGCTCGATGATGTCAATAAGAGAATGCCGCTGATCCAGAACTGGGAGCAAACGGAACTGGATAGCCGGGAATACAAATCCAAGCCGATGACCGCCAAACCTTAATCGGACGTTTATTGGGCCGGGCGGCCATACACTTCCACCTCGGTGTATTCGTTCATGCTAGTGTCGGTGCTGCCCTTGGAATAAAGCCGGACGTAACGGGCTTTGGCGCCTTTGGCTTCGACCAGTTTGCCTTCATTGCTCTCGAAATATTCGCGGCCCGTTCCAACTCCAAGGCCGTCGGCGTTCTTTTGGTCGTTGTTGAAAAGAGTGCGGACATTTTCGGTGAACCCCGCATCGTCCGCTATTTGGATGACGACGGAGTGATAGACCTTGGGCGTGTCATGCGCGTGCCACACCACGATGGCATAAATTTCCTGCGGACTGCCCAAATCAATTTCCACCCACTGCGCGCCTTTGCGCAGCAAAACGACGTTTTGGTCAGTCGCCTCCTTTTCGCCATCGGTAATTTTTTGCAGATCGGCGGGCAAAGTGTTGGTGGCGCTGCTGGTCACCGTTTTATGCAGGGCGACATTGCTCACGCCGGGCGGCACCATCAAGGGCGGACGCGGTTTGCCGGATGGTTTTTCCACATTGGAAGCCACCGGCGTGTCCGAAGGGGTGCCAATAAAAGCGGGCGCGGGCAATTTTATTTCCAGCGGAACCAACTCCTCGGCGCTGACGGTGGAGATTAAACAAAAACCGGCCAGACCAGCCGCCAGCCAAACTCGAGTGCGCAAACATATTTCAAACATGATTCTATCAATAATCCGAAGCGCCCCAAAATGCCAAGAAAAGAAGGGGCGATTTAATTGGAAGAAAGCGAATAGCTCAGGGTATCGCGCGCGGCGTTCAGTTGACTCACATAGGCCGGCATGGCCTCCGGCATAACGGCGCCGGCCAGGGAACGATATTCGTATTCCAACAGTAGTCGTTCGCCCCTGATCGTCACCTGCCGGTGAAAATAAAAGGCGGGGTTCTCGATGGTTTGATCCTCGGGCTTGACAAGGGCGAGGCTCCGCACCAGAAGTTCGGCGCGAAAGATTTGATGTTCCGGATAGGCCACGCCCAAAGGCATGGTTCGCGTCTCGATTGCTGGTATCACCATGGCCATGGCAACGTTCGCCGCCTCAACCCGGCAGCGAAAAAAACCTTCGCCCTGGCTTTGCGTCCACATGGGCACGCGGTAAAATTCCTCCACTCTGACTCGATTTTCCTGCTCGTTGTCGGAATAAATCATGGGCCGGATCAGATTGAGGCCGGGATAAAATTTCGCGTAGTAGCTCAGGTGCAGGCTGGCGATGTCGTCGTGAGAAACCATGGCATATTGCTCGCGCAAATGCTCCGCGTCCGTCCCTTCCGCAACGGTGACAATCCTCCATTTACTAAGCTCTGAGGTTAAGCCGAGTTCGATGTACTCGGTGACGGTGGTGCGGGATGCGACGCGGCTGGGCGGAGTGGCCGTGAGCGCCGTTGTGCCGGGGCGAACCACCAAACCATACTCGTAATTGGGCAACGTCCGCACGGCCAGCGGACCGTGCGCATAAATATCCGCCGCATCCAGCCAGTAGGTCAGCCCGTCGAGGCTGACTTGGGCAACCACCCGATCAAAGAGCGCCGGGGAAGGATGCATCTGCGGCAGGATCGGGCCGATCCTTGTATTGACTAAAACAGGATTCGCTTCGATTTTGAGTTCGCGCGCAATCGAAATGAAAAGGAAATTTTTATCCTTCGCATCGCCGAACCGCCGCTCAAACACAGCGGAAGGATCGGCCAGCTTGTAGTCGGAGCCGCCATTCTCATTGCCAGCAAGTTGGATTTCATTCTCCACAAAATCCAAGGCGGCCACAACCCGCTCTTCGGGCGCGCGAAGCCGCTTCCATTCGGTAATTTGCCGTGTCAGGGCGGTGGAAAGCGGCGCGGCATTGGTGAACAGGGGCAACGCCCATTGATTGACGTCGGACCATTTTTGAAATTCGGTCAATTCCACCCAGGGCAAAGGCGTGTACCAATTGGGCCAGGGCGGTTCAATCACCAACGCCGGCACCCTTCTCAAGTCCCAAGTATATTCAGCGTGGTTTCCTTTAACGGACGTCACCGGCTTGACCTCGGTCCCATGATTCTGAATATAAAAACGCCGGGAAGACGGCCAGAGCAAGCGCGTCACCAATCGTTCGACAGGCTGGCTGGCCTGCATTTCCAGCGAGTCCACAAACCGTCCGCCCAAGGCAGGATTGGTTCCCTTCACTGTATAAGCATACTCGATCACGTCCCCGGCCCGCACATCGTCCAGGATCAGGAGGGCGGACTTTTTGCCGCCAAAAAGAAAATCGCCGAGTCCCGCCGGGCGAGGAGAGGCGACGATTCGATCGAGGGCGAGCCGGTTGAGGGAATTCGTGCCGCGCCAGGTCCGCGCCCAATGAAAAGTCAATGTTTGACAGCCTGGGTCGAAATCAATCGCAATATTCGGGGCCTTAGCCGCGCTGGCGGGCGTCAAAAACTGCAGCGCTTCATGGACAAACGTCGCATTGCTTTGCGCATTGATCTGGCGGTCTTTCAAGAGCCAGCGCATTTCTTCCCCCGAAGGTATGGCAATCCGCCCAGGTTGAGCCTGCCACGCAATCCGGCTCACCCACTTGGGCGGCGGAGCGATTTCCAGCTTTATTTCCTGGCCTTGTCCGCTGGCCACCGACAGGACAAAGGCCGCCTGAACAATCCACCTCCGTAACGAATTTGCAATCGGCTCTGTGCGCGCCTGGTTCTGTAAAAGCATTTGTGATCTAATGTCTCCGTCGCAAAATTAAAAGTCAAACTGCCGGGCCGGGAATAATTTAGTTGAATTCGCGCTTGGCCGCCGCAAAAGTAAATACCGGCCATGACTGCACCACGTTCCATTTCGAGACGCGAATTTCTGGTCACTTCGGCATTGGCCCTGGCCGCCACTGAGTCCGGCTGCGAAACCTCCGCGCCGTCCGCTGAACCTATTATTGACATTCACCAGCATTGCCATTACGGCGGAAAACGCGACGCGCAATGGCGCCAGATCGGCCCGGCGCGGACGGATGCGCAATTGATCGCCCACCAGCGTAACATGGGCGTGGCCCAAACGATCCTGCTGCCCGCCGGCCAGCCTTGTCTGCGGGCCTCAACTCACCAGGGTTTTTCCAATGGGCTGGAAGGCACTTGCACCGGTAACGAAGCCTGCGCCGCGCTGGCCGAAGCGCACCGGGAAATGTTTCGCTTTGGCGCCAACGAAGTGCCGGATTTGGAGGAGGCGCGCGTCACCATCGAAAAATATTTGAAGAAAGGCGCCATCGTCATCGCCGAACAAAAATTCGGCGTGGAGTGCGATTCGCCGCAAATGCAGGACCTTTACCGCTTGGCCGCCGACTACGGGGTACCCATCCTCATGCATTGGCAGTACGGAACCTATAATTACGGCTACGATAGGTTTGACAAAATGCTCCAAAAATATTCCTCGACCATTTTCGTCGGCCACGCCCAAACCTTCTGGGCGCACATTGACCAAAACTACCAGGACGACAGCAAGCATCTTTATCCCTCGGGCAAAGTCACTCCCGGCGGTCGAACGGACCGTTACTTGACAGACTATCCCAATTTCGTCGGCGACCTTTCCGCGGAGTCCGGTCACAATGCGCTGGCGCGCGACCCGGAATTCACGCGCGGCTTTTTTACACGCCACCAGGACAAACTCGTCTTCGGCAGCGATTGTTCGGACCGCGTGGGAGGCGACAACACCTGCACAGGCTGGAACACCATTCAGACCATCCGTCAATTGGCTCCGAGCAAGGCCATTGAGCGAAAGTTATTACACGACAATGCGAAAAAGCTCTATCGCCTTTGAAATACGTGATGATCGAATTGTCACCAGCTTTGCCTGCGGTTAATATCGTGCCGTGAGTTATTCCACCGTCCATCCCGGCCTTGAAACCGATCTTGGCCCATTGCGGCAGCGCCCGGCTTTTGTCACGACGCATTGGTCGGTGGTGTTGGCGGCGGCGGTGAGCGAGTCTCCAGGCGCAGGCACCGCGCTCGAAGACTTGTGCAAAACCTATTGGCCGCCGCTGTATGCGTATGTCCGGCGGCGCGGGTATTCGACCGAGGACGCCCAGGATTTGACGCAGGAATTTTTTGCGCGCTTGCTGCGGCGCAATTCTGTGGCTGGCGTTAGTCCGCACAAGGGCCGCTTTCGCTCTTTCCTGCTGGCCAGCATGAACCACTTTTTGGCCGATGAGTGGGACAAAAACTGTGCCGCTAAGCGCGGCGGCGGAAACATTATATTGACAGACTTGGAGGAGGCTGAACTCGCCCCGCTCACGGCGGAAAATCTCACGCCTGAGAAAGCTTTTGACCAACGCTGGGCCATCGCGCTGCTGGAAGAGGTCTATCGGCAATTGGAATTGGAATACCAGGCGCGCGGGAAAGCTGCACTATTCTCGGCCTTGCGCGGCACTTTGGCGGCGGCGAGCAGCGATGTTCCCTGCGCCGAACTCGCCCGCCAATTGGAAATGAATGAAGGCGCGGTCAAGGTTGCCATTCACCGCCTGCGCCGCCGCTACCGCGCGGTGCTGCGAAGCAGAATTGCGCAGACCGTCAGCACCCCGGCGGAGGTGGACGAGGAACTGCGTTACCTGTTCAAAACGCTGGCCGCGTAACCTTTGCCGGAAAAATCCGTTGTACACGGTGTCAGGCAAATTATGAATGCGCCGTGTCCTTATTGCGGAAAGCCAGTGCCGGCGACGGCGCTGCAAGGAATCTGTCCGGCTTGCATGCTGAAGGCTGGCGCTTTTCCGCAAACGGAGGGGACAAATCCTCCAGCGCCAGCCCTGCCTCCTCCGGGCCTGCAGGATATTGCGCCGCACTTTCCGCAGTTGGAAATTCTTGAATTTCTCGGGCGTGGCGGCATGGGCGCAGTTTACAAGGCCCGACAACCAAAACTGGACCGCTTCGTGGCGCTCAAAATTCTCCTTCGCGCCGGCCACGACCGCACGTCCAAGAGCGAATTTGCCTCCCGCTTCGAGCGCGAGGCCCAGGCTTTGGCCAGGCTGCATCATCCCAATATTGTGGCGGTGCATGATTTTGGAGAGGCCGGGCCGTGGCCCTATCTTTTGATGGAATACGTAGATGGACTGTCCCTGCGGCAATTGTATCAGACACGCAAATTCGCACCGCAAGAGGCCCTGGCCATTGTCCCCAAAATTTGCGCCGCCCTGCAATATGCCCACCAGCATGGCGTCGTCCATCGCGACATCAAACCGGAAAATATTCTAATTGACACCAATGGGGAGGTGAAAATTGCCGACTTTGGAATTGCCAAACTTCTCGGGCAGCAGCGGGAAGCGGGATTAACCGAAGATCAGCAACGAATCGGCACTCCGCATTACATGGCGCCCGAACAAGTCGAACACCCGCAAGACGTCGATCATCGCGCCGACATTTTTTCGCTTGGGGTGGTCTTTTATGAAATGCTGACGCAGGAACTGCCCTTGGGGCGGTTCGCGCCGCCTTCGCATAAAGTGGTGGTCGATGTGCGCTTGGATGAAGTGGTTTTGCGCGCCTTGCAAAAAGAGCCCGAACTGCGCTACCAACAAGCCAGCCATGTCCAGACTGACTTGGAAACAATCGCCGCTTCTCTTGCCCCGTTGCAGCGTGAAAAGAAGAAGCGGCAATGGCCTTTCGCGCTCCTAGCCGTCATCGCACTGGCGGGTCTGGCCATTTTGTGGCCGTCCAAAAAGGACCCCTCGCTTTTAATGATTGACCAACTGCCGCCGGTCGTCGTCCAGACCCAACCGCTCTCAGGCGCGTCTAACGTTGCGCCGGGCGAGGCTGAAATCCGGGTGAGGTTTAGCAAACAGATGACCGACCAGTCGTGGAGTTGGAGTTCGGCGTGGCCGGATTCCACTCCCGAAATCGTCGAATCGCCGCGTTATGAATCCGACCATCGAACCTGTGTGGTCAAAGTGAAGCTTGAGCCGGGGCGCGCTTACGCCTATTGGCTGAATTCCGATAAGTTCCACAATTTCACGGACAGCGAGGGCCATGCCGGTGTGCCGTACCTGCTGATTTTTGAGACGAGCGGCCCGACAATTTCCCGATGAAAAATCAAATACTCATACTCAAACCTATTATGAACAAAACAAAACTATTATTGACTATAACTTGCGCCCTGCTTTCGGGCGCCGTGCGCGGACAAAATATCGGCTCCATGCCGCCGGTCGTCGTCAAGACAGTGCCGGAATCAGGGGTCAGAGACGTAGCGCCGGGAGAGACCGAGATCCGAGTCACCTTCAGCAAGGAAATGCGGAACGGCTCATGGAGCTGGTCCACCGCCTGGCAGGATTCCTCGCCGGAGACGGTGGGAAAACCCAAGTACGACGCGGACGGAAAAACCTGCATCATGAAGGTCAAACTGGAACCGCACAAAACGTATGCCTATTGGATCAACAGCTCTAAATTCACCAACTTCAGGGATAAAGAGGGTCATTCCGCGGTTCCTTACCTGCTGATTTTCGAGACGAAGGACCAATGAGCGGCCAGTGCTCGCGCAGTTCCTCCTCGTCGCGATGCCGGGCGCGCGCCGCCAAAATGTTGGCGCGCCCGAGGTAGCCAATGGCGCGGGTGGCATCCTGGCGGGAGACCACGGGCAACCGGCCGACGTCATGCTTGAGCATGCGGGCAATGGCGTCGTGCAGGGGTTCGTCCGGGTAGGCGACGATCAATTTTTTCGCGCCGATCTCCTGGACGGTGGCGCCGGGAGCCAGATTTTGTTGCAGGGCGCGCACCAAGTCGCCGCGCGTGATAATGCCGGCCAATTGAGTTTCCGTATCGACAATGAACGTCCCTTGGCGGCGCGACAAAACAGGGTCGCCGACGGCGATCCGGCGGGAAAGTTCGGCCACGGTCATGGTGGTTGGTATCGTGGGGATGTCCTTGTCCATCACCTCGCCGACGCACATCAGTTCCAACAGGTCCACGCTGTATTCGCGCGCGATGTGCTGGCCACGCCGCGCCAATTTCTCCGTCAGAATGGAACGCCGCATCATCAGAACCGAAACCCCAAATGCCGCCACGGAACCGACGAGCAACTCGGGAAGGATGTTGAAGTCGGCGGAGAGTTCCAGCACAAAAAATATTCCCGTGAGCGGAGAGCGCATCGTGCCGCCCATCATGGCTCCCATGCCAATCATGGCCCACAAACCGGGGTCTCCGACGGGCATCCATTGTCCGACCAACGCCCCCATGCCGCCGCCGATAATCAACAAAGGCGCCAGCACACCGCCAGAGGTGCCGGAGCCCAGCGACACGCCCCAAACGATTGCCTTGGCAATCAACAACCCGGCCAGCCCCGCTCCAAGGATTTCGCCGCGCATCAGCGAGTGAATTGTCCCGTAACCGACACCAAGAACCCGGGGGTCAATAACGCCTCCGATGCCCACCACCACCGCGCCGAGGGCCGGCCACCACATCCAATGGATGGGAATTTTCAGAAAGGCATCTTCGCAAGCATAGACGAGCATGGTTAAGCCGCCCGAAAGAATTCCGGTGAGAATGCCGACGACCAGCGCCACCCCCAAAGCGAGCGGTCCGAGAGCGATGTGAGCCGCGACTGGGAAAATCGGCCCCGCGCCCAATAACGGCACGCGCAATATCGCCGCCACCACGGAAGCGACGGCCACCGGGATAAAACTTCTGGGTTTCCATTCGAAGAGCAACAGTTCAACGGCCAGCAGCAATGCCGCCACGGGAGTCGCGAACACCGCCGACATCCCACCCGCCGCCCCCGCGACCAGCAGGGTCTTCCGTTCCGCGGAGGAAAGGTGGAACAACTGCGCGAAGATGGACCCAAACGCGCCGCCGGTCATGATGATCGGCCCTTCCGCCCCAAACGGCCCGCCGGTGCCGATGGAAATCGCCGAAGAAATCGGTTTGAGCGCGGCCACTTTCGGCTCAATCAAACTGCGCCCCAGAAGGATCGCCTCCAAGGCCTCGGGAATGCCGTGGCCGCGAATTTTCTCCGAGCCGTAACGGGCCATGAACCCAATAATAAGCGCGCCAATCACCGGAATAAGAATGACCCAATATCCGAGGTGGTTTTCTTGCGGGGTCACGGGAGCGTCCGAAAAGCGGAAAAAGAAAGCAAGATTCGTGATGACCGCAATCAACCAGATGAGCGCCTTGGCCACCACTGCGGCAATGGCTCCGATAGGCACAGCCAGCAGAGCCAGCAACACCATCCGTTTGTCGGTGCGAAAATCGCCCAAATGAGCTGTCGTTCCATTATTTTGCATCATTAGCATTTCCACAATGCATCGTATTGCGATATATTTCAACCAGATAATGAAAAACGGAAAGATCTCCAACGCGGAATATCAGATGCTGGCCGCCCTGCGTTATGCGCTGCGCCAGTTTCTGCACTTTAGCGAAGAGTCCGCCCAAGCGGTGGGTCTGACCGCCCAGCAACATCAGGCGTTGCTCGCCATTAAAGGATTTCCCGAGCGCGACCGGGTAACGATGAAAGAATTCGCCGAGCGCCTCCAAATCTATCCTCACAGCGCGGTCGGCCTGGCCAACCGGCTTGCGGCCAAGAACCTCGTCCATCGCCAGCGCGATAAAAAGGACCGGCGTCAAATATATTTAGCGCTGACCCGACGCGGCGAAACCGTCCTGCACAAACTTTCCGCGGCCCACCGGAAGCAGCTTCGCCAAATCGGGCCGCACATTGAATCGCTGCTCAAACGGGTGCGGGAGTGACATCGCCGGCCGCCAAGTCAATAAATCCTTTGTTGGGATCGGTGCTGAGGAGACGCACGCGAACTTTGTTACCGATGTCCAACCCCTTCTCGCCCCGGACGATTCGGCCTTCGGCGGGAACAGTCAGCAGCCGCGCGTAGGTCCCTTGCGGCGTAACGCCAGTGACAATGGCGTCGAAGATCTGCCCGATTTGCGATTGGAGCATGATGGCTGCCGCGACTTTTTTCATAAAGCGCTCGACGTGGCGCGCGGCGGATTCGCGCTCGGTGCAGTGGGCGGCGATGGCGGATAATTCCGCTTCAGAATACGGGCACGGGCTTTGGCTGATGCTGGCCTTCAACAATCGTTGCATCACCAAATCGGCGTAGCGGCGGTTGGGCGCAGTCGAGTGGGTATAATCATCCACCGCCAGGCCGAAGTGGCCCTCGTGCTCGGAACCAGGGTGCTCGACCACATACTCGCCCGGCCCCATCGATTTGAGCACCGAAAGTGAAAGGTCGGGAAAGTGTTCCGGGTCGGCCTGTTTTCGCTGCGACAAAAATTCATTCAACGCGCGCGAATCCGGTTCCTTGGGCAGGGTGGTTCCCAGTTGGGCGGCGATGGCCTGAATCCGGTCCCAGCGTTTCGGAGTGCGCACAATCCGCCGCAGGCAGAGTGAATTGCGGTCGCGCAGGAAGCGGGCCATCGCCTCGTTGGCCGCCACCATGAAATTTTCAATGATGTCGCGCGCCGGATTGGACTGCATATTTTCAAAGCGTTTGATTTCATTATTGACAATGACCGGCACGCTCTCCACTCCGCCCAAAGTGAGCGAACCGTGTTGCCGGCGAAATTCTTTCAACAGCGCGCTGGCTTCGTTCTGCACGCGCACTTGGTCGTCGAGCGGGGCGGGCGCAACGTTTTGCAGCCACTGGGCCACTTGGTTGTAAGCCAGACGCGCTTTGTTGCGCAGCACCGCCTGATAAACGTCGTGAGACACCACCGCGCCATCCTTGCCCGCGACAAATTCCATGACCACGGCGGCGCGATCCACATCCTGGCCCAACGAAGTCAAATCGGTGGAAAGTCTTTCCGGGAGCATCGAAAAAACCGGCCCGCCGGTATAGACGGATGTGGCGTTGGCGGCGGCGTGCCGATCGGCTGCTGAACCTTTCTTGACAACGGCATCGACGTCGGCAATGCCCACCAGCACTCGGATATTTCCGTTGGGCAGCCGTTCAGCCCATTCCACCTGGTCGAAATCGCGAGATTCGTCATTATCGATGGAAGACCAGAGCAACGCGCGCAAATCCCGCCTGTTTCCCGCTGTGACATCCGCGGCCTGCGCCGAGTTCACTTCCGCCATGACTTGGGGAGGAAAGTCCGGCTGAAAACCATCGTGGATCATTTCTTCCCGGGCCTTGGCCTGGAAGTTGAAGTGAGCGGATGCGGGATTCATCATGCGCGGACTTTAAGAAAAGGAGAAAGAAGGCGCAACAGGAAAGGCATCGAAGCGGAACTGCGTCGCCGTTTACTTCAATCCGCAGTCGTCTTTTCGCGCTTTCCGTGTGGGTGCATCGTGATAATATCTGGAGAGACATATAATCCCCTTGAAAATCCTTTTCGACCGATGAATGAACAAAAGAAATATCCTGGGAGGAAATGGTGGATGGGTTGGAGAGGCCTTTTCTGGGTTTTATCAGGGTCGGCCATTATCGTTTTGAGCGGACTGATGGTGGCTCTCATCATGGGCATGGAGTTGGATGAGTTCACCGCCGCCGGTTTGATACCGCGAGGAATTCTCATCAAATGCGCGGATGTATTTGCGATTTTGGTGGCGGTCGCGTTCCTGGTTTTTTGGACCCGATTGCTCCTAACGTGGCTGAATGAAAAAAACAAAAGCCTTGGGCGGAAACGGTGGATGGGTCGGCGGCGCTTTTTCTGGATTTTATGCGGATCGGCAGTCATTGTTTCCATCTGGCTGATGGTGGCTCTCAACATGGGAATGGCGTTGGATGAGTTCACCGCTGGCCATTTGATACCGCCAGAAATTCTCGTCAAATGCGCGGCAATATTTGCGACCTTGGTGGCTCTCGGGTTCCTCATTTTTTGGACCCGCCCGCTCCTTGCCTGCCTGTTCATTCGGATCTGGCGATTGCTCCAGTGGATGTTTAGTTGGCGGATGATACGCCGGTATCTGTATGGGCTAGCCATCGTCGCCTTGTTTTACGGTGAAGAAGATTGGCGCGGAAAAAAGGAATGGGAGCAATACAAAGCCGCCGCAGAAGCCAGCGGCGAGCGGTTTGACTTGTCCAGTTTTGTCTCGCGCCCCGTGCCCGATGACCAAAATTTCGCCTTCGCGCCGATCGTCGCGGGAAGATCTTTGGACATTAGGATTGATAGCCGCCCTGACTGGAACCTTTGGCCCACCAACGATTTTCAGGGCAACTGGCAATGCGGGAGGAGAGTTGATCTAAAAGCTTTCCAAGATTATTACCGCGCTTCCGCCACTACAAGCGGAGGGACAGGACGGCTTGGCAATAGGGGCCGGCGCGGGATGCGGTTTGGTGTAAGAACGCCAGAGCTTAGTCCGTTCCCAATGGCGTCGGAGCCGCAATCACCAGCCGCTGATGTTCTCCTGGCATTGAGCAAATATGACTCTGCCTTCGAAGAATTGCGTCAAGCCAGCCAACGGCCGTTTTTTCAGCTTCCACCCAAAGCAACAAATGAATTCTCAGAGCCGAACCTGGAACCGCTGCGTGAATGCGCATCGGTTTTGCGGTTGCGAGCGGTTGCCGAACTGGAAAATGGCCAAAGCGAAAAGGCATTGGAGGATGTAAAGCTCATATTGTATCTGGCGAATGTCGATCGAGTCGAGCGGTGGCGCGAGCTATGGCGACAACTATGGCGCATGGCTGATATCAATCTGGCAATGCAACCGCTCTGGCAGGGTTTGGGTGACCATAAATGGTCAGACACTCAACTCGCTCAGATCGAACAACAACTGGCTAAGTTCGATTTCTTGTCCGATTATCAATATTACGTTCGCACTCAGCGCGCCGCCGAGATTGGGGAGATCAAACATGTGGAACAGGGACGGTTTCATGAGTTTTGGGCGCAACTTTATATCGGCGATGATCAAGACGGCAGTTCCCTCTGGCAGCGCATCTTTAACCAAGAGACCTTATTTACTTTCATGCCAAGCGGGTGGTTCTATCAGAACCAGCTTGTGGCCGCTCGCATGTCCCAGCAGTCGCTCCGCACCACCGCCGAGGTTGACCAAGGAATCCTTTCCGCCAACGTCGCAAGGCGTGGCGATGAAACGCGGTGGAATACCTATCGGCATCCACGCCCGTGGAACTTTGTTGCATTCGCTTATGCTGGCTTTTCGCGAGAAGCACAAAATTTTGCGTTCACTCAATCTTTTCTGGATCGGGCGCTGGTGGCGTGCGCATTGGAGCGCTATCGTTGGGCGGAAGGGAAATACCCGCCCGCGCTGGACGCGCTTGCGCCCCGGTTCATGGGAAAACTTCCGCACGACATTATCAACGCCCAACCCCTGCATTATCAACGCACTGACGATAACCGATTCCTGCTCTACTCTGTGGGCTGGAATGGAACCGATGATGGCGGGATGATCGTTCTTGAGAAAAACAAGCGGTATGCTTTGCTTGACAGAAATAATGGCGATTGGGTTTGGCCCAATCCAAAGGAGTAGGGCTGCGGTCGTCGCTGTTTTGAATGACCGTTGAGAGAACTTGACGCGCTTTGTCCCTTGGGCAAACTCTGTGGGATGAAAGCACCTTCCTTGAAACGACGCCAGTTTCTTAAATCCATCGCCTATAGTGGAGCAGCCGGCCTTCTGCTCCCGCGCTTTAAACTTTTCGGAGCGGATGCGCCGAGCAACAAGTTGAACATCGCCCTGATGGGCACCTGGGGCCGGGCCGAGGCTCATTTCGACGCGCTTTCCCGGGAAAACGTCGTCGCCCTCTGCGACGTGAACGAGGACCATCTGGCTTTCGCCGCGAAAAAATTTCCCAACGCCAAACACTACGTCGATTGGCGCGAGTGCCTCGAGCAAAAGGATGTCGATGCCGTCGTCGTCTGCACCCTGGACCACACGCACGCCTTCATCACCAACTGGGCCATGAACCGCGGCAAACACGTCTATTGCGAAAAGCCCCTGGCCAACAGTGTCGAAGAGGCCCGCCTCATTCGCGCCAATTGGCTCAAGAACAAAGACAAGCTCGCCACCCAAGTCGGCACGCAACGTCATGCCTTCGAGAATTTCAACCGGGTGCGCGAAATGATCCGCGACGGCGCGATCGGTGAATTGCAGGAAGCCAGCGCGTGGGGCAACCGGCAGCTCCCCCGGCCCGGTTACTTGCCGGCCCAAGGCGAACCGCCCAAAAATCTTCACTTTGATTTATGGCTCGGCCCGTCTCCCGCGCACCCCTACAACCCCGGATATTTTTCCGGCGGTTCCGGGATGAATTGCCTGCAATGGAACATGTATTGGGACTTCGGCAGCGGCCAGGTCGGCGACATGGGCAGCCACACCATGGACCTCGTTTGGAACGCCATTGACGCCGGCCTGCCCACCTCCGCCGAAGGCAAAGGCGACCCCTTCAACCCCGAAGTCACCCCTGTCAAACTACAAATGAACTTTGACCTGCCGGCCAACGACTGGCGGCATCCTATTGTCGTCTCGTGGTATCAAGGCGGAGCGATGCCCGAATCGCCCAACCGCGCCATCGACCTCAAAAAGATCGACCACGGCGCGATGTTCGAGGGCGCCAAAGGTTACATCGTGGCCGATTTCACCACGCACCTTCTCTTTCCGCAGGGCAACGGCGCCAACCTGACCTACTACAAACCGCGCGACAAAAGATCCCTCCTGCCGCCCTTGGGCAATTTCCAGGAACAGTGGATCAAAGCCTGCAAAGGCAGCCTCAAGACCTCCTGCGACTTCGGCTACGCCAGCGACATGATCGAGATGATGTTACTCGGCCTGGTGGCCTACCGCGCCGGCAAAAAAATCCACTACGACGGCGCTGCCGGCCAAGTCACCGACAACCCCGAGGCCAGCCAATACCTGCGCCACAGCTACCGGGAGGGATGGACGTTGAATGGCTGATAACGGTGTTGAGAGTTTAATCAACGGGGCGGAGTGTTGTCCTCAAGGAAGACAATTTCGTTATCAAGCCGCAAGTCGTTGCGAATCCGGTTGGCGATGGCATTTTGATGGAGGGTCGTCGTAATGATAATAGGCTGTCGCATCCCAGCAATCTGTTCCGGCGCCTTGATCGCAACGCCTTGGAGCTTTTTGCCCACGTTGATAGGATTACCATCCACGAACGCCGCAATCCGAGCGGAGGAAAGAGCCGTTTCGACCAGGAGCTTCATGGCCAGTTGCCCTGTGCCCCAGACGATGACTTCCGGCGACTTAGCCAGCACTCGCCGGAGCCGAACATCCATCCGATTGATCATTTCTTGCGAGCGGGCAATATATTCCTGAATGCGGTTGACTAGAAGTTCATCTTTGCGAATCGCGTAATCGAATGGGTGGGGAGCCTTTGACCAAAACCCATAATGAGCGGGATAGGGCATGCCGGGAGTCGATTCGAAGGCTTTCTGTCCCACGCTTTGGCCAATAAACCCAAGCTGGCCCATCAGATTTTGCATTGTTTGCACTGAGAAGTGGTTGATGTGCTCCGTATTGAAATCCTGGAAAGGCGCAACGAGATTAGAGACATATTCCGACGCGTCCGGCACCTCGATATAGATGAGTCCCCCATCCTTTAGAAGTTTTTCAACGCTTTGAATCGCCAGGCGAATGTCACGCAAATGCTCCATGACGTGCGAGAGTATAATGAGGTCAAAGGTACCAGCGTCTTTCGGATGCTCCGTGACGGAACCGAACTGCGCGTCGATTCCCAATCGTCGCGTATTTTCAACGCACCCGGCCGGCAAATCGAAACCGCAAAGATTCTGGAAACCCAACTGTTTCAACCGCAGCAACAGGCCCCCGTTGGCGCAGCCGACATCAAGGATCCGCGCTTCACGCCTGAAAAGAACCTTGGCGATGCATTGAGCGGTTTCGTCCAATCGATGGGCGTCAGAGGGGGATTCTCCGCCGCCGGTGGCGATTTTTTTGTCTTCGTATTTTGAATAAGAAGCATAAAAACGGTCGTAGTCCTCCTGAGCGACAGTCGTATCGGCATAGATAAAACCACATCGTTGGCAGCAGACGACTTCGTAGCCATTAGCCAATGGGTGGTTTTCGGGAAGGACAAAGCGCTGGAACCGGAGAGGCAAAACAAGCGAGCCTAAACAGACGGGACAAATCCGCTTGGGAGTCTTGATTGAGTTCATGGCTGTTCGTTTGTCCAAGGTCGCGGGCGGCCTTCAGCGCCGAGCGTCTATTGTTGACGCAATCGGAAAAAGCCGGTCGCCGGCGTTACTGGGGTCGTCAATATGAGATTGTCGCCATTAGTTAGTGGGGTAGCCGTGACGGGAGTCCAGTTCGTGCCAAATAACGGCGTGGTTTCCAAGCCGAATCCCACTGCGGCGGACGGCCACGATAGGACAACGCTGTCACCCGATTGATTGATCGTTAACGCCGGCCACGCCGTACCAGCCATAGCCAAGGCCATATCCTGATAACTGGCTGAGAGGACATTGGCGCTGGCGTCCACCAATTGCCGAGTTACCGGCGCATCGCTGAACCTCAGCACTGCATTATTGGAATAAGAAACCGACGCGAAACTAAGGTCCACTATTTGCTGGGATCCAGCGCCAAATGTATTGGGCGGGGTTAATCCGACGACAAATCCCAGCTTTCCGAGGGAGGCTTGATTGGTATTTTGGATCCAGACAGCGCCGGAAATGCCGCTGCCCAGGCTTCCGCTGACGAACCGAACCATGGTGGGATCAAACGCCACGCTGAAGCTCAATGCCGTTTCCGTTCCTTGGGCGACTAATTGCACGGCAACGGAACTTGTGCTCCCACCTTGCGAGAGGGGAACGATCGTGATCGGTGTGGACAAGGAATTTTGCCTATGACCATTGGCGACGATATTTCCAGAAGCAGGACCGGTCGGGCCGCCCGCGATCGTGATCGGATCAAGCCCTACCGCGTAACGCCCCACCTGCACCCAGTCCGCCACAGTAATCGCGCCATCTCCCAACGTTCCTCGAGGAGCGCAGTCCGCCCGTTGAAACTCGCTCGTGTTTGAGATGGTATCAAGCCCGGCGACGAAACGGCCTTCCTGCACCCAATCGGTGATGCCAACCAAACCGTCTCCATCGGGACGGGGTGACACGTCACCCTCAAGCATGGTTGAGGCTATGGAAATGATACCAGGGGAATAGGTGGCGGGCAAACTTCGAGCCTGGGCGTCGGACACTTGTTCTGGCGTTGGTTGACTCCCGAATGAAATAGCGGTAGTCGTCGCATTCGTGACGGGGGCAACTTGGAAGGTCACTTCGAGCAACGCCTGCTCCCCCGGGGTAAAGGTGCCGCTGGCCAGTGCGACGGCCAACCCCAGGTGACCCGAGGCAATCTGATTGGAATTGGCCAGGAAGAACGCACCGGAGGCGCCGCTGCCCGCGACCACGCTCATATAAGTCAGGACGGAGGGATCAAAATCCAAAGTGAATCCCACTGCGCTCTCGCTACCCAATGCCGCTAAATCAATCGAAACAACGACGCTCTGCCCCCCCACGGCTGTAGTGCTCACGGCTTGAATCGTTGACTCATTGATCGTGAGGGTCGCCGCTGAACTGGTTGCCGAACCGGATGGGTTGCTGGCGACAATCCGGTAACTGCCGACGTTGGCAGCCTGCGCGTTGGTAACAGTCAAGGAGGTATTTGTAGCGCCGGCGATATTGGTTCCGTTAAACTGCCATTGATACCCAAGAGGCGCCGAACCATTGGCCGCTCCGGTAAATGTGGCCGAGGAGCCTGCGGTCACTGTTTGATTCGAGGGAGAGAGCGTGATCACAGGAGCGATTCCCACTACTACATCGTCCAACACCAAATCAACCGCGCCAGTTTGGACCGAAGTGTCGGTGAAAAGTAGTGTTGTATTGCTGGAGGACGCCGTAAAGCTTAATTGATCCAGCCCCCACGCATCATGAGGCGGCGTAAAGGTGTTGCTCGCCAGGATGGTCCCGCTGGGGCCAACAACCGTCACCTTCATGCTCACATTCCCGGAACCCATCGAGCCCAAGGCAAAGGAAATTCCATAGCTTTGCCCGGCAGTGGTAAGAAACGTTTGCGAAATGGATGAACCAGCCGCTGTGTTGCCCGAGTTGAAACTCAGCCACTGCTGGCCCTCGTAAGGCGCGTAACCCGCCAAAATCCCGTTGACCACTTCCACCGGGCCTCCAGTCCCGCCCACGGTCCACCCAGTCAAAAACATGCTGCCCGCCAAAAGGTCCTTGGTCGTGTTGGTGGCAATCTGCGGCGCTTCAAACCCGCCGTTAGCGAAAGCTGTTACCACCGGCGGTGCGTTCGAGGCCGGAGGTCCCACTATGACATCGTCCAGCACCAAATCGACTCCGGCTGTTTGGGTCGAAGTGTCGGTGAAAAGAATCGTGGCATTGCTGGAGGACGCCGTAAAACTCAATTGCTGAAGCCCCCACGCATCATTAGGCGGTGTAAAGGTGTTGCTCGCCAGGATGGTCCCGCTGGGGCCAACAACCGTCACCTTCATGCTCACATTCCCCGAACCCATCGAGCCCAAGGCAAAGGAAACTCCATAGCTTTGCCCGGTAGTGGTTAGAAACGTTTGCGAAATGGACGAACCGGCCGGCGTATTGCCCGAGTTGAAACTCAGCCACTGCTGGCCCTCGTACGGCGCGTACCCCGCCAAAATCCCGTTGACCACTTCCACCGGGCCTCCAGTCCCGCCCACGGTCCACCCAGTCAAAAACATGCTGCCCGCCAAAAGGTCCTTGGTCGTGTTGGTGGCAATCTGCGGCGCTTCAAACC
>DASRLE010000496.1:0-5480 GCA_035648615.1 Saccharimonadales bacterium (SeqCode)
TGCCGCCGCCGTTCGCATCAGTCCTGATTATCTTCGCTACTTCAACCTCGCCAACGCTCTGGCTGACGCCGCCAGCGCTCGGCGCGACACCCATGAATTTGCCCAAGCCGTCCAAACCTACCGGCAAGCCTTGCAACTCAACCCCGGGTCGAGCGAAGCCCACCAAAATTTCGGTTTGACCTGGGAGGCACAGGGACGGGATGGCGAAGCGATCGCCGAGTTTGCAGAGGCCGTGCGGTTGAATCCCGCTTTCGAGGCGGCTCATCTCAGCCTGGCCAATGCGCTGACCCGCGCCGGAAAATTGGATGCGGCGATCGAGCAGTATCAGGCCGTCGCCCGGTTAAATCCAACCCGCGCGGAAACGTACAACGGCCTGGGAGTTTGCTATGCGGTGGAAAATAAAATGGCCGAGGCCGCGCAGCAATTCAAAGAATTGATTCGATTGCAACCGAACAATGCAGGCGCGTTCGGCAACCTGGCCAACGCATTGGCCGCCCAGAATAAAATCGACGAAGCAATTCCCTATTATCTGACCGCACTCCAGCTTAACCCAAACGATTACCAAACCGAATTCAACCTCGCACTTTCCCTTTCCCGTCAGGGCAAGCGCGCCGAGGCGGAAAGTCATTACCAAGCGGCTCTGCGATTGAACCCTAATTATTCTGAAGCCCAGCGCGCACTGCAACAGTTGCAAAGCGGCGTCAATAAATAAAATTTACGGGAGCGCCGCAGAACGGATGGGGGCCGCGATGGCGGCATTGGTCAATTGGCCAAAGTTGTGAGAGATGGTTCGATTGAGATAGGTGGCCAGCGAGTCGATCTGCGCGTCGCTCAACGGGCCGCCGTGCGAACTGGCAAAGGGCGGCATCATGGTATGAGGCTTGCCCAGAGTGATGTTTTCTTTCCAATAAGCCAGGTCTGTCTTCTGTTTTAACGCATGCAAATCCGGCACCGAACTGGCGCGTTGCGGCGATTCATGACAGATGCCGCAATCCGCCACATACAACTCCTCGCCAAAAGCCTTGGCCCCTTTTTGCACATGGCAGGACGCGCAATCGCCCTTGAAAATAGCCATCGGTTCAGAGGCCGCTTTGGCCATGGCCATTTGTCGCTCCGCTCCCGTCAAAGGAACGCTCCCGGCCACCGCGGGCGGAATCTTCACCTTCAGCGTCAGGATGTGCGTTCCAGCCGACGTGGTAAAAGTAAGCGTCTTGGAAATAAGCCCCATCTTGCCCGCCAGATTGACATTCGCCTCGACCTCGCCAGTGCCGCCGGGCGGGATGTGCCACGGCACCGGCGGAAGCTTGGCCGTCGTACACCCGCACGACGGCTTGACCTTTTCGATGACCAGTTCGGTCGTTCCAACATTGGTCAGCGAAAACAAGAACGGGGCGGTCATTTCACCCGGCTTGGCATCGTACTGTTTCAAATCCGCGTCAAAAACCAAGGTGCCCGTGCCAGAAGGAACGGCAGCCGCCGGCGCAGGGTGGCGAATGGGCACCGGGTTGGCTTGACTCCACGCCCGCGGCGCGGTCCACCACATCAAAACGCAACTGCCTAAAAGGGGAAGGTAATTAAGACGCCGCATATTCGACCACCTTAGCAGCAGCAGCAACTGTCTCCAAGTGTTTTTTGGAGTTCTGGGTTGGCCAAGGGATCCCAGCGGAAAAGCGGCGCTGACGCGCACGCAGTCCAAAACCTGTCGGTCCTTCGGTTGGCGGTAGTGCGCGCGGAGCGCCTTGGAGCGCGGAACGTTCAGTTCCGCTTTGGCCCGAAAACACCTTGTTCAATCTTGCCCGCTGGCTCAAGCCAGATAGGGAATGGTCAACGGCCCTTGCGGCAACACGGCGACGCGGGCTTGCGGGCCGCAGGTTTTGAGGCGTTGCCGGACGGCTTCGCCGATGTCGTGGCACGGTTGCAGATAGGCGCTGCGCACGACTGCCTCGGGGAGGGAGCTGTAGAGTAGAACTTCGGCGTGGCGCTGGATTAAGGCCTGGATTTGCGCCTGCCATTGTTCGGGGCGGACGAAGCCGGGGGTGCTCAACATGGCCAGGATTTCTTCCGGGCCGGAGGCGCTGTGCAGCAGTTTTTCCAGCGGACTGCCCGGTGGGATGCCTTCGCGGCATTCGCAGGCCAATATGAGCAAGCCGCCTTTTTCCAAAATTCGCGCGCCGGCGCTCATGCCTTTGACACCTTGGTAAAGATTCAGATCGAGCGGGTAACCGCTGTTGGTCGTGACCACGATCTCGAAGGGCGCCTTGACTTTTTGCATGGCCGATTGGCGCACGAATTCGCAGCCGGTGCGATGGGCTTCGATCAAGCCGCCCGCGAAAACTCCGGTGATGCGCCGCTCTTCGTTCAGGCTGACATTGAGCAAAAAGCTCGGGGCGACGCGCAGGGCCACGTCGCGCAATTCCTCCCACAACGGGTTGCCGATGGTGACGCCGAACGTGGCGCGAGGGTCGCCGATGTTTTTTGCGCCGTGATTGCTCATGATGCTGGCCAGCCCTCCGCATCCGGGGATGATTCCTTTAATCCCGCCGCTAAACCCGGCAAAAAAATGCGGCTCGATAAAGCCGGTGATGATGCGAACGTCCGCCTCGATGAGGTGCCGGTTGATCAACGCCGGAGTGCCGTCGCGCATCGTGCCGAATTGAACCAGCGCCTCGGGATTCTCCGGCTCATGGTTGATGACCCGATAACGGCGGACGACTTCCGGCGTCAATAATTTCTCCAATTCCGCCTGCGTATTTGGACGATGGGTGCCGAGTTGGTTCAGCAGGATAATTTGTTCGCGCGGCACCTCGGCCAGAAACTCGAGCAGCCATGGAATAATCCGTTCGTTGGGCGTCGCCCGGGTCAAGTCGGTGAAAGCGATGCAAACGCGGTCGCCGCTTTTAATCCACTGCCGCAAAGGCCGCGCGCCGATGGGGTTTTCGAGGGCGGCAAAGATGGCCGCCTTTTCATCGTCCAAGCCGGGACGGTGCGCGGGGGCGATCACCGTTGTCCGATCGTCGGGCAAATCGACGGGCAACTGCCCTTGGCCGTAGGTTAAGTTGACTTTCATGGGATGAACGTTGTTATCGAAATAATTGCGGCGCGAATTGGCAGAGGTAATTGCGCCAAACCGGCCAGCTATGATTTCCTTCCGTCAAGTGCCACTGGTAGTGGATATCCTTGGAGGCCAGCAAGGCGATAAAGTCCTGGTTGCGTTTGAGGAGAAAGTCATCTTTGCCGTCGCCGATCCAGAGCAGTTTGAGCTGGTGATTTATCCGGGTGGGATTTTGCAATGCGGCGGACACCTTTTCGGCGGTGGGCGGAGCGGCGCTGAAGCCGCCCACCCAGGCAAACTTGTCGGGATGGTTTAAGCCGATGGTGAGCGATTGCGCTCCACCCATGCTCAAACCGGCAATGGCGCGATTGGCCGCCCCTGGCTTGACGCGATAATTGGCCTCGATAAACGGCATGACGTCCTCCAGCAAATCCCGTTCGAAGCGCGCGGTGTTGTCCGCAAGCGCGGCCATGGAATTAGGCGGTGGAGCGGTATGGCCATCCATCATGACGATGATCATGGGCTTGGCGCGCCCTTGCGCGATGAGGTTGTCAAGAATTGTATGTGCTTTGCCGTGAACCGTCCAGGTCGCTTGGTTGTCCCCCGAGCCATGTTGCAGGTAGAGGGTGGGATACGCGCGGCGATTCTGTTCGTAGCCCGGCGGCGTATAAACGACCAGGCCACGCAACGCCCGCAACGCCTTGGAGCGATAAGTGTGCGAGTGGACCACCCCATGAGGAACATCCTGGAAATCCCAGGGCAGCGGCGGATTGCCAGGAATATGGAGAATGCTGGTGCGCGGTTCTGGCATCGGTTTGATCGACGGATTGCCCGGATCGATCATGGTCAAGCCATCGACTTGAAAGCTGTATTCCCAAATTCCCGCCGGGACTGCGGCAGCAGTGGTTACGGTCCACCAGCCGTTTGTATCCTTTTCCATGGCGGCTTTGCCATCCGGCCATTGGCCCAGGACGTTGACCTCGGTTGCCTTCGGCGCGCGCAACCGGAACCCGACCCTGCCATCGGGTTGAATATCGGGCGAATGGGCCGGTTGGGCGTGGACATGCCATGACGCGGCGACGATGGCCAAGACGAGCAGTGCTGGTGTTTTCACGGTGGATAGATTTTGATGCGGCCGGCAAAAATTGCAACGCTGGAATCCGTCTCTTTTCGTAATCTCTTCAAAAATGGACTGACGGAGGTCAAGATTAAGAGCGGACTCTGGTTTGTGAAATCGCTCTTGCAAGTGAATCCGCCATGTCCTACCTTCGATTTGTGCAAGAATCGGCATCGCCATCGGACCCCAAGGACGCACAGTGTCCTCAGCCTTTTCTTTGCCCGCTCAGCCGGGTCAATGCGGGCGTGGCGGTTCGGATCAAACAACTTTCCGCCTCGCCTGAGGTGACTCATCGGCTGCGTGAAATGGGCTTTTGCGAGGAGCAGAAAATCAAGCTTCTCAGCCGCCAAAGCAGTCTGATTTGCCAGGTTTGTAATGCCCGGCTTGGCATCAGCGCCCGGCTGGCCGAGAAAATTTTGGTCGAGCCGCTGCCTCTCCCGCACCAGAAGGTCGCTTGATATGGCTTCCGAAAGTCAACCGCTGACTTCCATCCAAGTCGGCGCGGAGGCGACGGTCAGTGAAATCAATCTTCGCCCCGATCAGCGGGGGCGTCTCCTGGAAATGGGCCTCCTGGTGGGCACGCCGGTGCAATTGGTCCGTTTTGCGCCGCTGGGAGACCCGGTCGAAATCAAAGTGCGTGGTTATCATCTGACTTTGCGCCGCCATGACGCCGAACAGATTTTGGTGCGGACAGCCCCTTGAACTGCCGCTTGCGCCGTGCCGATACGCAGCACAAAATGATTTCCCGTTAAATGGAGACGCCAGCCCCATTAAGCCCGTCGGAATCTTCGCTCCCCGGGTCAAATGGCCCTCCCGCGCGTGGGCGGCCAGCGGTTTCGTATGTCGTTCTGACCGGCAATCCCAATTCCGGCAAGACCACCCTTTTCAATGCCTTGACCGGAATGCGGGCGCGGGTCGGCAATTATGCGGGCGTAACGGTCGAACGCAAGGAAAGCCGCTGGCAAGGAGAGACCGGCGAACTATCCATTCGAGTTCTCGATCTTCCGGGCACGTACAGCCTCAGTCCGCAATCGCTGGACGAGCAGATCGCCCGCGATGTGCTGTTTCAACGTTTGCCGGAAGTGCCCCCGCCATCGCTGGTCATCGTCGTGGTGGATGCTTCCAACTTGGAACGCAACCTTTACTTCGCCAGTCAGGTCGTTGAATTAGGCCATCCGGTGTTCATTGCGCTCAATATGGTTGATGTGGCGGAGGAGAATGGCCATTGGATTGACGCCACCGGATTGTCCGCCGCCCTGGGCGTGCCGGTCGTTCCAATCGTCGCCAGCAGCGGCCAGGGCATCGCCGAAC
>DASRLE010000497.1:0-12447 GCA_035648615.1 Saccharimonadales bacterium (SeqCode)
AATTCAAACCCTCCCCGGCGCTTGCCCACCCATACGCCATGGTCGGTTTGCCGGTGCTGGCGGCGGACACAGACAAACAGGCCGAACATCTGGCCACTTCCGCCCGGCAACGGATGCTGCGCCTGATTCGCGGCCAGCCCATCTTCACTCCGCCTCCGGTGCCGAGCATGAGGGGTCTGTGGAACCCTGCCGAAGAGCAAGCAGTCGAAGGCCGCTTGGGGGTCGCGGTGATTGGCGGTCTGGACACGGTGGCGCAGAAGATGCGTGACTTTCTGCAATTGACCCAAGCCGACGAATTGATTTTGCATTCGGACTTCTACCGGCTGGAAGACCGTTTGCGATCGTATGAAATCGTGGCCAGCTTGTTTCTACCGCACCACAAAATTGAGAGCAAAGGCGCAATCTGAATTTTCGTTTCATGTCATTGTTCATCTCCCCATTGCCACTTTTTCGCGGAAGGTTTGACAGCTTTAGTCGCGGAAGCGCGCCGGCGCTTTTTACCGCCTAGCTTCAATTGCTCAATTGGACTCGACACCGGTTCCGGGATAAGCAAATCAAGGCGCTCAATTAAATCCAACGCCCGGCACACCCGGATAAAGCCCGACAACTGTGGCGCTACGCCGCCCAATTCCAACCGTTGCACCGTCCGTTTCGAGAGGCCAGCCTGCTCCGCCAGTTGGGCCTGTGTTAGATTTCGTTCCAGGCGTATCCGGGCCAATCGCCAGCCTAATTCGGTCAGCACGGCAGTGTCTGCCGTTTGTTTTGTTATTTTCATAACGCGCCATATATGACGCCTTTAAAATGTCAATTAAAGTGTCATAGATGGCGCATTAGTGAAACATCCGCCCGTGTTCGGGCTTTTCACCGTCCTTCCGTAATTACAGCGTCTTCATTCTCGTACGGCGGGGCGCAGCAACAGAGAAGGCGCAAGACATCCGGGCCGATGTTCCAAAGCTTGTGTTTCTGACCGGGCAAAATCGCAATTGCATCCCCCACCGCCATCTCGCGGATATGGCCGTCAATATGTCATTCCGACTCTCGCGCGGGGATCACTCCTGTGCGACCGGCGCTGGCGGGGGAGCGGATTCGTCGAGCTCGAGGCGCAGGTAATCGTAGATGATGCCGCTGGTCAATGAGCCGGCGGGGATTGTCAGGGTAAGGATATTGTGGCCTGCTTTTAGGGCTGCGGCATTGAAGGCGAGATCTTTTTCTGTCCACGCGCCGCCGATGCCGTCGCGATTGATGGTGGCGTTGTAAACCAGGCCGGTGACCGAGCCGAGGGGATGGTCGTTCGCGCCGACGGTGATGCTGCGGGTGCCAATGCCGCAGAGGGCCAGCCGCAAGGTCGCTTTTCCATGGGGCGTCTGCGGAAGATCAAATTCCACGCTCCAAGTCGTGCTCCGTCCCCTGCCCTGGCCGGTTGTATTGGCCGGATTTTCGTTGTGCGGAACTTGTTCGAAAAACCAATCCTTGTGGAAGTCGCTCTGGCCGATCACGTAATGAACGTCGTTGGGGAAAAGTTTCGGATATTCCAAATACCAGCCCCAATGGTAGTAGTCGTCGCCTTTGAAAAATTCCGACGCGTCACGATTCGGAATGCCGATGTCCCAAAGCTGTTTTCCGTAACGCACTGGTTTCCAGGTTAACGGCGGCAGGCGGAGCACTTGGCCTGGCTCGACGGTAACGTTGGTCACGGTGAATTCGCCCAGGACGCCGTTCGCGATGGCGTGCAGCGTATAAATGCCCGGGCGGACGTTGGGGATGGAGAAGTCTCCGCTCGAGCCGCCCCGCACCCAGAACTCGTAATGCTTGGCATCGTTTTGCCAAGTCACCCACGGCGGGCCGGAGCCGCCACTCCCACCCCCGCCTCCCTCGCGAGTCCGCCGGGGAATGGGATAATCCGGCGCGGAAAGGCCCACCAATAACCGCTCCAAACGCGCGTTAGGCGTCTCAGGATCAGCCAGCGCGATCTTTCCAACGACCGTCGCGCGCTGATTTTTGTGCGGGTAATCCACGCCCGAAACCCAATCATAGGGCCAAACCTTCGCTTCCTCGGCGGCGCGAGCCAGCGCGTCCTTCCACATTGCGTCGCGGCTTGGCTCCGAGTCGCAGTAAATCAAAAATGGTCCGATGACTTTAGTCCAGGAATCGGTCGCAGCAATGGCGCACACGCTTCCGCCATAGTGACTTCCCCGCCAGTAATTCAGGAGGGTCGGCGGGGCGGGGGCGGTAAGACTGTTGGTGTTGAAAGTGGCGTCGCGGTGCGCGGAAAGCTCGAACTTCGTCGGGCCGCCGCTGAGATACTCGACCGATGGATTGACCAGCCACACGCCGACATGTTGCGCCGTGCTCGACCATCCCCAGGCTCGAACGTCAAATTGGTTCGCCGAATAGTCATACTTGTGCTCGACCTGGCCGAGATCCGCCCCGGTATTCATGCGCCGCGCCTCCTTCATGTTCATCTGCATCGCATGGTTCCAATCATAGGTCGTGATCATTTCCATGTTTCGCCTCGAATCGACCGTCATCCAGTCAAATATAGAATCGTTCAGCTTGAGGCAAAAACGAGCCTCACCGACCCCAGTGGCGGGATAATTGGCCGGATGCGAAAAGATGCAATAGGTATAAACGGCCGAGTCTTCCCGGCCCAGCGCATAGCGAATTTCGATGTCCGCCACGACACTGC
Organism: Saccharimonadales bacterium (SeqCode); assembly: GCA_035648615.1. Taxonomy (GTDB): domain Bacteria; phylum Verrucomicrobiota; class Verrucomicrobiia; order Limisphaerales; family Palsa-1400; genus DASRLE01. Next base: position 2,687 of record DASRLE010000497.1, read on the forward strand.
CGCCGGGGCCGCTGCCCATCGGGCGCCCGCCAGAAATGCCTTTGATGGAGACTTCACCGCGAGCGCCTCCGTTGGCCGCTGGATCGATGGTAATGTGTGACTGCCTTTCGCCGCGCGAAACGTCGTGTGACCAATAAGCGGACCCGCGCTCTGAGACCCTATCCAGCATTTCCAGGCCTTTGAAGCGCAGTGAGACCAAGTCCCCGGAGCGTTTTGAGACACGGACGGCTAGAATGCCATTGGTTAGAGTGAAACTGTTTTCGTCCTGGGCAATTCCCACCGCGATGTTGGAATCCGCCCGGAGTTCAGGCGCGAGAAGCGCCATAAATGCGACCACAAATGAATTTAGATATTTCACGATTTAACAGCGTGGTCGCGACGGCAAAAGCCAGCGCCAGAAGAGTGGAGAGATTAAAGAGGCAAAAGATCTCACTCGTCTAATTTGGCGCGCCGTTGAGTGAAATGGTCGTCGAGCCGGGTCGGATAGGCGGCGTGACCCAGGTATTATGCCAGGAATATTTCCAAAGTGAGTCGAGCACACACGAGGCGACATGGCCGTCCATCAAAGCCACGTCCACTCCACCGGGCAATCGAGCGTTGATGTTGTAGCTTTTGGGCGCCTGGGCGGGCCCTTTCCAGCCATGTCGCGGAATAACGATGCGGCTGATGCTCGCTGGGTTCCCCGTTCCCCCCTGAGCGTACAAATTAGCCAGGGTAGCGTTATTGAAAGACGGAAAATCGGCCTCGACCGGCCAAAAATCCGTCCAAATCCCGTCCGACAAAATCGGGGTCAGGCTCGGTTTGCTGATATTGGATTCCTTGCCGTACTGGAACAGAACTTCGTCGGCCGGGGAAACTCCGGCGTAGCTGGCGATATCACCATTATCTCCAGAATAAAGCCAGCCGTTGAACTCGTAACTGCCTTCCAAATAAAGACTGGGCGCCGAGGGGGCGTACCAAAGCCAGGAAGTGTCGGCGAAGCCGACTCGATCCTGACCCCCGGGATTCATATTGGTCAGGGTCGCTGACGGGCAGACGCGCACCGCCTGAACTTTGCTGTCATAAGTAATCAAATCACCCATCCAAAGGGAATTTTGACCGTAGGTTGTCGTGTTGGTATAGACTGGGAGGCAGTTGCCCTGAGAGTCCCCGTCGTACTGTATCGCGGCCAGGGTCAGTTGCTTGAGATTGTTGAGGCAAGCGGTTCGTTGTGAAGCCATTTTCGCTCCGGCCAGAGCGGGAAGCAATAAGGCCGCAAGGATGGCAATGATGGCGATAACCACCAATAGCTCGATTAACGTGAAGCCATTCCGCTTTCCACTTTTCATAATGTGCAGGTCACGGGCCAAAGCTGATAATGGCACATTGCGTAAGTCCTGAACATCGCCAATTCTGGCGACCCGGTGCGTCAATCCCTTGCGGTTGACATGGCATGGCCCGGTTGTCATGCTTGTTGCTGTTCTCGACACTGGCCTTTTCGTTTCAGGCGTTCCGAAACACCCGTGACTTAACCTATTGCTTACTATTGCATGTTTAAACAACGAGTTCTCATTGCGCTGCTCATTGCGGTCTCTGCCTGGGCAATCCGCGCGGAACCCTACCAGCCGCCCGCCTCGCCTCATGTTATCTCCAATTTTAATTTTGGCTGGAAATTCATTCGCCAGGACGTGTCCGATGCCCAACAACCGTCCTTCGACGACTCGCCGTGGAGCGAGGTCAGCGCCCCGCATACTTATAACGACACCGACACCTACGATGAAATCATCAGCCATAGCAGCGGCGAACGCCATCAATACATGGGCATCGCCTGGTACAGAAAGCACTTCAAACTCCCCGCCTCCGCCAAGGATCGAAAGGTCTTTTTGGAATTTGAAGGTCTCAAACAAGCGGGCCGCTTTTGGGTCAACGGTAAATTCGCAGGCAAGTACGAAAATGGCATCACCCCCTGCGGTCTTGATCTCACCGCTCTGGTGAATTTTGGAGAAGCCGGCAACATCATCGCCGTGCAGGTGGACAATCGCAATGATTATGTCGAGGAGGCTACTGGCGCAGGTTACGAATGGATGGGCCGGGCCTTCAATCCCAACTATGGCGGACTAAATCACGACATCTGGCTTCATCTCACTGGCAAGGTTTATCAGACCCTGCCACTCTATGAAAATCTCAGGACGGCTGGCATCTATGTTTATCCCTCGAACTTTTCAGTCACCAATAAAACCTGCGCCGTCAACATCGAGTCCCAAGTCCGCAATGAATCCGCCGACCCGCAGTCCATCACCTTGTCCGCCGTCGTGGTGGACGCGCTCGGCGGTGTTCGCGCGCAATTTCAAAGCGATTCCTCCAACCTTGTCAGCGGGGAAACCGAAACTCTCGCCGCCACCGGCCATTTGGCCGCCGCCAATTTTTGGAGTGATGAACATCCCTGCCTCTACGATGTTTACTCCATCCTATCTGTCAATAAAACAGTAGTGGACGTTCGGAAAATCAGAACCGGCTTTCGCAAGGCGGAATTCAGGGGCGGCGCCGCCACCGGCGGACTCCATCTCAATGACCAATTCGTTTATCTTCGCGGTTACTCCCAGCGCTCCTCCGATGAGTGGGCTGGTCTTGGCCAGGCTTACCCCGATTGGATGCACGACTTTAACGCGCAACTCATCCGCAGCACGCACGCCAACTATCTCCGTTGGATGCACATCTCGCCCCAGCGCGTCGATGTCACCGCCTGCGACCAATACGGCATCATCGAAGTGTGCCCGGCCGGAGACAAGGAACGCGACGTCCAGGGACGCCAATGGGATCAACGCATGGAAGTCATGCGCGACTCGATGATCTTTTTCCGCAACAGTCCCAGCATCTTGTTTTGGGAGGCGGGCAACACGGTCATCAGTCCCGATCACATGCGCCAGATGGTCGCTTTGCGGAAGGAATTGGACCCGCGTGGCGGAAGCGTCATCGGCTGCCGCGGCAATAGCGATAACGCCGCCAATACGGCTTTGACGCCAATCGCCGAATACTACGGCGTGATGATCGGCCAGGACCGTCGCACCGATGAATTGGCCGGACCAACAAACATGTTCAGAGCCTACAGCGCCCAACGACGCGATCGCGCCCCGCTGATCGAAACCGAGGATTTTCGGGACGAAGCCGCCCGCCGCTTCTGGGATGACTTCTCGCCCCCGTTCTTTGGTTTCAAAAAAGGTCCCAATGACACTTACTCGTGGAATTCCGAATCGTTTTGCCTCGCCGCCGCGGCTCGCTATCACGCGTACTTTATCAATTGCATCTCGAACACCGATGCGCGCCACGCCAAATGGTCCGGCTACGCCTCGATCTATTGGTCAGACTCCAATGCCGATGGCCGCCAGGACAGCAGCGAAGTCGCTCGCGTCAGCGGCAAGGTGGATTCCGTCCGCCTGCCCAAGCAGGCCTATTACGTCTATCGCGTCATGCAAAATCCGCAGCCCGACATCCATATCATCGGCCATTGGACTTATCCCACCAACACCGTCAAACCGATTTATGTCGCCGCCAGCCACTGCGACGCCGTGGAACTTTTTATCAACCAACAATCCCAGGGCATTTGCACCACTCCACAGGACGGCTACATCTTTGCCTTTCCGGACGTAAAGTTTGTTCCCGGCAAAATTTCCGCCAGGGCCAAACTGAACGGCCGCGTGGTCGCTCAGGACGAAATCGAGACCGCCGGACCGGCCCAATCTCTTAAACTGACGCCGCACTGTGGCCCAGGCGGTTTGCTGGCGGATGGTTCCGATGCCGCCTTCTTCGACGTCGAGGTCGTGGACGCCCAGGGGCGGCGCTGTCCCACGGACGAGGCGCGGGTGGATTTCAAGCTCGATGGGCCGGCCTTGTGGCGCGGAGGCTACAACAGCGGCAAAACCAATTCCGTCAACAATCTTTTTCTTGACACCGAATGCGGGATCAACCGCGTCGCCATCCGTTCCAAAGTCATCCCCGGTGAGATCACCCTCATCGCCAGCCGTCCCGGCCTCCGGTCTGCGACCGTCACCCTTAAATCCATCTCCCATGCGAGCACTGCTTCTAATTAATATTTTTATTTTGGCCACGATGCGCGCCGGCGCCGCGGAGGAACCCATCCATAAGTTTGCATTCGGCGGCGGCCACTCATTGCCGGGAGAAATTCAAGTTACACCGGCGAATTTTTACTCCGAGGCCGCCGGGTACGGCTTCGAGCCAGGAGCAGAAGTCACCGCCGCCAACGGCTGCATCACCAGCACCAAGGCGTTTTATTTCTCCACTAAGCTGCCCGAGGGCAATTACCGTGTCACTGTAACTTTCGGCGACAAATCCGGCGATTACACAACGACCGTCAAGGCCGAACTGCGGCGGCTGATGCTCGAACATATTCACACCGACTCCAGCCAGCGGGTGACGCGCTCGTTCGTCGTCAACCTGCGCGGGACGCGCATTGGTAATGAGGGCGAAGTGCGCTTGAAAGAGCGCGAAAAAACCACCGAGTGGTGGGATTGGGACGACAAGCTCACCCTCGAATTCAACGATGCGCGCCCCTGCGTGGCCGCGATCGAAATCACGCAGGTCGAAGTCCCGACACTCTTCATCTTGGGCGATTCGACAGTTTGCGACCAGCCGACAGAGCCATGGAACAGTTGGGGCCAGATGCTGCCTCGCTTTTTCAAACCGGAGATAGCCGTCGCCAATCACGCGGAGTCCGGCGAAACCATCGCGGGCGCCTTGAGCGCGCATCGGTTTGGCAAAGTTTTCAGCCTGATGAAAGCGGGTGATTATTTGTTCGTGCAGTTTGGCCACAACGACATGAAGGACAAACAGCCGGATGCGCCGCAAAAATACAAGGCCCGCCTCCGGCAGGTTATCGCCCAAACGCGGGCTTGCGGGGGCACACCCGTGGTCGTCACCTCAATGGAACGCAAGAATGGCATATCCCATCCCACCCTGGCGGGTTATCCCGCCGCCGCGCGCGAAATTGCCACGCAGGAAAAGTGTGCCCTGATCGACCTGAATACGACGAGCGTCGTTTTTTATCAGGCGCTCGGCACGAATCTCGGGCGGGCGTTTCAGGATGGAACGCACCACAATAACTACGGCAGCTACGAACTGGCGAAGTGTGTCGTGGAAGGCATTCGCCAGAGCCAGCTTCCGCTGGCAAAATTCATCGTGGATGATTTCGATGGTTTCGACCCGGCGCATCCCGACCCGGTGGAGACATTCCGCATGCCTGCCAGTCCCCGCCACTCGGATGTCAAACCGCTTGGAAATTAATTCTGCCTGACGGCGGGACAGACAACGTCCGGCAGGGGTCGCCAGAATTGGCGATGTTCAGATTTTCAGGACTCTGGAATAGTCAGGGCCAATGCCAGCCCAATTGAGAAAACCGGTGGAAAAACCGTCGTGTTGGCCGCGCAGGTATGGCTGCCCAAAAATTAACAACAGCCTCGGATTAATACGAAATGAAAACATCAATAAGCCCTCTTCCTTCCAACCCGAAAGCTACTCCTCGAACTTTACGGCCGCGAGGGCTGGCCTCCACCGTCGCAATGCTTGCCCTGGTTTTAAGCGTGGGGCCGGCTGCCAAAGCCGCCGTCCGAAATTGGGCCGGCACCGGCGCAGACCACCTTTGGGCCACTGCGCTTAACTGGGACGTTGGGCCAGTCAGCGGTGACAGCCTCGTTTTCGGCGCGGCGCTGAAACAAATCAATACCAACAACATCGCAACCTCCATCTTAGGGACCTTTTCGGGCCTTACCTTGAACGCCTCGGGCTTCGCCCTTTACGGCACCCAATTAACCAACTCGGTGGGCATCCAGGACAATAACGGGAGCAATTCGATAAATTTTATCCAGACCTTAACCGGCCCGGTGACGATTACCAACAACGCGGGAGGCCTGACGACCACTATCGGCGCGGCCATCACCAACAATGGTTTTACTTTGAATGTCACGGGACCCGGCAATGTCACCCTCAGCGGCGTCGTGGGCGGAACCAACGCGGCCAGCATCGCCCCAACCCAGGGAAGCGTAACGACAGACCTCGGTTTTTCCGGCACACTGCGGCTGGCGGCGGCGAATACCTTTTTTGGCGGCGTGACAAATTATGGCGGCGGAACGATTCAATTGGGAAATAACGGCGGCATACCCAGCGGCGCAGGCAAGGGCGACGTAGAGATACTCGGCACATTGGACATGGACGGCTTCAGTCCCACACTCAACGGCCTTTACGGCTCCGGCAACATTATTAACTCGGCGGGCGGCGGCACCTACACCCTGACCGTCGGGAACAATGCGACCAATGTGGCCGGCACTTTCGCCGGCTCCTTCGCCCAAAACACCGGCACAATCGCCCTGACCAAGGTCAATACGAATGTTTTCACCCTCAACGGACCGGGGAGTTTTACCGGCCCTCTGACCATTTCGGCGGGGACCTTTATCATGGGTGTAAACGGCTCCACGAGTTCGACCAACATTATTGTCACTCCCGGCGCGCTTCTTGATGTTTCCGCCATCTCTGGAGGAATGACGCTCGGTTATGGCGCTTTAACCGCCGGCCGCACGACCAATCCCCCCGCCGGGACCTACGACATTAACGGCAGCCTGGTCAACAATGCGGGCCCGATGGTCATTTATAAGGGCGGCGCGGCGGGGACAATGGCCATTAATGGCAGCCTCACCCTGAATTCAGGCAGCATCATCCAGTTCGATTTGGGCAATACGCTGGCCGTTGGCTCGGGCAGCAACGATCTTGTCACAATCAAAGGCACGTTGACTTTGAACGGGGGCGCCATCGTGCTCAACCCGGCGGCGGGCTCGTTCAATAACAGCGGTTCGTACGTGCTGATCTCAAACCTTCAACCGGCCACAGTCATCGCCGGGACGCTCTCCAGCATGACCCTCGTCTTGCCCCGCGGAGCGAACGGGACCTTGGGCGTTGACGCCAACGATAATCTTATCGTCACCATCGCTGGCACCGGTGCGGCCGGCAATCTGACGTGGAGCGGCGCTAACGTGAACAATTGGGATGTCCAAGCCAGTCAGGCCTGGATCAATGGCTTGGGCCAGCCGGATTATTTCTACAACCTGGACAACGTGACGTTCAACGACAGCGGGAATGCCTCGGTCAACGTCGCCACCGGAGTCTCGCCGGGTTTCACCACGTTCAGCAATACCGTCGAGGCATACACCCTGTCTGGAAGCGGGGCCATTACCGGCGCCGGAGGATTGACGAAATACGGGACGAACCTCGTCATTTTGCAAACGCCCAACGCCTACACGGGCGACACCACGGTCAGCGGCGGCGCCCTTGTCGAAGGAACCCAGACCGGCACGCCGGCTGCAAACATTGATCTGTACTTCAACGTGGCTCCGGGCAATTTGTTTTTGAATGGCGGGGGATTTTACCAAAACGACGCGGCGAACACGACCGTCTCCGCCAATTTCAATCAACTGACCATCGGGCCGGGCGCGTCGGGCTTCGGCCAGCATGGACGCCAATCCGGCAGCACGATTAATATCCAAATCAACCAGATCAGCCGCCCTAGCGTCGGCGGCACCCTGGATGTTACGATCAACACCAAAGCGGGTAACGTGATCGGCATGATGATCAGCAATACGCCTCCGATGAACGGCATCCTCGGCGGTTGGGCCACCTGGTCCGCCACCGACTGGCTTGTGCCGTTAAGCTCGACCTCCGGAGGCGGCTATGGCGCCACCGGACTGGGAAACACGGGCGCTGGCACCACAGGTTACATGACGAACACGGCGCCTTCGACGTGGGTTTCAACGAGCAATATTAGTCTGAGCGCCTCTCCCACCGCCCCTGTGGCGGCCAGCGCCACGATTAATTCCCTTAAAATTCTCGCGGCCTCTCTCACCAACAGTCCCGGCGTCACTTTGACCATCGCAACGGGCGGGATATTGATGCCCATCACCACGGGCGGCGCAGCCTCGATCGCGGGCGGCGCCTTGCTTGGCGCAACCAATGCCGACCTTGTTGTTAATGACTGGAATGTGGGAAGTCCGTTGACGATCGGCTCGGTCATTCAGGACAACACCAACGGCGCCGCAACCATCGGCAGCGGGTTGACGCTGAGCGGCCAAGGCACGCTTATCCTGACCAATAACAACACTTACAGCGGCCCGACCTACATTAACAATCGGACCATGGTCCAATTTGGCGGCGCTACTCCGACCTGGTACGCCGCCAGCACATTGCAAATCGGCGGCGGCGGCGCTTCGGGTGGCATTAGCAATTCAAGCGCGATCTATGACAACGGCCTGCTTTCGTTCAATCGAACGGACGTTTCGGAGTATTCCGGCATAATCTCCGGCCTCGGCGGCGTCAAACAACTAGGCATCGGGGCAACGATTCTTCCCTCCGACAATACTTACTCCGGCGCGACCACCATCGCGGCTGGCACTCTGCAAATTGGAACGGGAGGCTCCACGGGCAGCTTCAGCAATTCCATGACTGTGGCCAACGCCGGCACGTTGTTGATTAACCGTTCTGGCACGATTACCTATCCGGGCGCGATTGGCGGCTTGGGCCTGCTGGTGCAGCAAGGCCCGGGAACGGTCATTCTTACCGGCACGAACACTTATACCGGTGCGACAGTCATCAACGGTGGCACCCTGGCGCTGGCCGGGAACGGCAGCATCAGCAATTCCTTGCTCATTTCCAATGTCATAGGCTCAACTTTCGATGCTTCCGCCGTAGGTGGGGTGACCTTGAATGGCGCGGGGGGCGGCCAGGTCCTGGCCGGCGGCGGCCAATTCAACGGAAGCGTAACCGCCGTCGCCAACACCCGAATCAGCCCGGGCGGTGACAGCATTCTGGGCACCAACACCTTCAATAACAATCTGACCCTCAGCGGCGGCACGCTCTCCATCGACGTCAATTACCCCTCTTGGGACGCCGTCAGCGTAGGAGGCACCCTTAACCTCGGTTCAGGCACTCTGGGTTTGAACAACCTCGGCGGTTCCATTCCAAACGGAACGTACCTCATTGCCAGCGCCGCGAATGTCACCGGCTCGGCTGCCAATCTGTCTCCCCCCACCTTTAATCAGGCCGGCCAAGCGCTAACGTTATCCAACAACGCGACCGGACTGTATATCGTTGTCAGCACTGCGGTGGCGGTCAACCTCACTTGGACCGGCGACGGCGCGAGTGACTTCTGGGACGTTGGCACTTCAACGGACTGGAACAATGGCACTGGCCCGGCGGTCTTTAAGAACGGCAACAACGTAACCTTTGACGCGACTGGCGCAGCGAACCCGAATGTGAATATCGATGCCAACGTCTCGCCAGGCACGGTGACGGTCAATTCCGCCAGCGACTACACCTTTCAAGGAACCGGCTCGATTTCCCAAGGCTCGTTGACCAAGATGGGCGCTGATACGCTAAACATTCTGACCGTCAATAGTTATGCCGGGGGCACATCCATCCAAAGCGGGACCGTGGCCGTGGGCAATGGCGCCACTTCGGGTTCCCTGGGAACCGGCGCGGTGGCAAACAACTCGGCTTTGACGGTAAACATTCCCGACGTCCAAGCCATTAGCGGTCCAATCAGCGGAACCGGCTCCTTGACGCTGAATGCCGGCCAACTGAACCTCACCGGCAACAACAGCGGTTATGGCGGCGCCATCCTCATTAATAGCGGCACGCTCCAAGTCGGTTCAACGCTGCCCGGCGGCAGCCCCTCCGGCACCTTGGGTACCGGCTCAGTGACGGATAATAGTTCGCTGGTCTTCAAC
>DASRLE010000498.1:0-3022 GCA_035648615.1 Saccharimonadales bacterium (SeqCode)
CCACTGCCGTTTCGACTTTCAAGACGGCGGTAGAACTTGTGGCGGCCCCAAAGAGGTTGCTGGCCACGACGAAATAACTTCCCGCGTCGGCAAGCGCCGTATTGCTAATGGTCAAGGTGGCGGAATTGACGCCGGAAATGCGCGCGCTGCCGGCCAGCTTGGCCCGATTTTTGAACCATTGATAATTCAGCGCGGAGCCTTCCGCGTAAACGGCGAGGGTGGCCGTCGTGCCTTCGAGAATAGCGGCGCTGGAGGGTTGGTTGTCAATCCTCGGCGGCGTTAGCGTCGGCGGGATGAACACGCCCCAGCCGCGCACGTTGACGACGTTTGTGATATCCCCGGACGCCGTGCCCTTGAAAGCGCCGTACCCTCCGACCAGCAAAAATTCGCCGTTGGCATAAATAAGCCCGTTGAACACGGGCAATGGCTGATTTGTTCCCATCGCCGGCAACGTCGCGAACTCAGGTCCGGTGGGATTGGCCGAAGTATCAAAAAATTGGGCGCGCAGGGGGTGGTTGGACGACAAGAGATTCGTATATGAGGTCCAAACCAGCAGATAATTCACTCCATCGAAAGCCAAGGAAGGAAAGGCCTGGTTGTCCGAACCGGCGGCCAAGACCTTCTCGTCCCCCAAAAAATCGCCGTTTGGAGAAAGCAAGCGGCCATAGAGAGTCCAATCCGCCGGCGCACCCTCGGTTTGAAGTTGAGTATCTTTGTCCCACACAACGAGGTAATGAGCGCCGTCGTAAGTCACAGCCAAAGGGTTTTGATCCAGAGAGGTGGTTTCGCTGATTTGGAAGGGGTTGCCTGCGGATCCGTTGATTGAAACGAATTCTCCATAGGTCTTGTTAACATTCCCCGTGCTGCCGTTGTTGCTTTGCCAGACGACCAGGTAATTGGAGCCGTCGAAGTCCACAGCGGCGCCATTGCCATTGTCCGGCTGATCGCTAATGAGGAAGGCCGGCCCGGACAAGGCCCCACTGGCTGTCACCAGTTGCCCGTAAATGAAACGGGTCGATGGATCTTGAAAAACGACCAAAAAATTAACGCCGCTGGCTTTGACCGCGCAAATTTTTTGGGATGTGTAACCGGTGCCCGAGATGAGGAGATGAAAACTCGACCCAATTTTCTTGCCGCTGGGGGCGATGAGTTGGCCGAAGATGTTGATTTGGTTGCCACCCCCTATGTTTGAGGGAGCGGCATTGTCCGACCAAACTTCGAGATAAACGCCTCGCCCAAAGGCCACCGCCAACGCTGGGGGAAAGGTTGAACTCGAGTCAACCGTGATGAACGATCCGATCATCGCGCCGGAGCTTGAGAACAACTGCGCGCCAACCTTGCCTCCAGACATCGTCGCTGCAAGGTAATTGACGCCATCAAAAGCCACTCCTCCGCCTCCGCCGGATTGGTTTGGCTTCGGATTGACGGGGAAGGGAAAAAGCACCGTTGCATTCAGGTGCGGAGTGAGAAAAAGCGAGGCGGCCGCCAAGACGGCCAGCATTCGGGGTTTTGGTTTGGTTGGTTGCATACCTTAGTAAAGCCAGGCAATTGAACTCATGTCAAACTAATTCTGAGCGATGGACGTTTTACCTTTCACGACTCTTTGCGTTTGGGCAAACTGCCGCCCGATGATAAAGCAAATGACCATTCTCGCGGTCCTCTCGCTTCTCGCCGGATGCGTTACGCCTCCAACGGAACCGGGGATGGATTTCGTGCGCGTCGCCCCCGACAACAAGGGTTTCATCCTCGCCACTTCTAAAAAGCCGTTCGTCCCCTGGGGCCATAACTATGGGGTGAGCGAGCCGGAGGGCGACGGCGAAATGGATTGGGCGCGCATCTCCCGCGATTTCGACGATTTCCACAACATGCGGGCCAACGTTGCCCGCATCCATTTGCAGGTGCCGCATTACATGGAGGCTCCCGACCAACCCAACCCCAAGGCCCTGGCGGAACTTTCTCATTTGCTCCAGTTGGCCGAGCAGAAGGGCATTTACCTCGATGTCACAGGGCTGGCGTCTTACAACATCAAGCACCGGGCCGCATGGTACGACGCGCTGCCAGACCGAGAGCGCTGGGCCGCCCAAGCGCGCTTCTGGGAAGCCGTGGCCGAAGCGTGCGCCAAAAGCCCCGCTGTTTTCTGCTATGACTTGATCAACGAGCCGGTGGCCGGCGGCAAGCGCAAGGACGGCTGGTACGGCGGGAGGATGGGGGATTACGAATTCGTCCAGCATCTGAGCCTCGACCAAGGCGAGCGTCCGCAGGCTGACATCGCCAAAGAGTGGACGCGCCTCATGGTCTCGGCCATCCGCAAACACGACCGGGTTCACCCGATTACCATCGGCGAGCTGCCGGTCTGGGGTCTGCCGCCCAAAGCGGTCGATTCCGAGCTTGATTTCATCGCCGTTCATATTTATCCGAGCGCCGGCAAAGTTGCCGAGGCCCTCAAAAATCTCGAGGCGTCGGAAGTCGGCAAACCGATCGTGGTCGAGGAAACTTTCCCGTTGAGTTGCGGAGTGGCCGACGAACGTGATTTTCTGCTGCAATCCCGCGGCATCGCGGCTGGCTGGATCGGCCAATACCCCGACCAAACGCCCGATGAACTCCTCGCCCTGCAACACTCGGGCAAGATCACCGCCGGCCAAGCCGCCTATCTCTCCTGGATCGAACTCTTCCGCGAAGTCGGCCCCCAGATGCTCCGCCCGCGCCCTAGAATCCCAGGGGGCGTTCCCCCGGCCGGTTTCTCACCTTGATTTGAATGTATGGGCTGACGTGCTACTGTATAGTTGAAAAGAAATATATTTATGAGCTTGTTAGATGCGTATCGCCAAAAATTGGAAGCACAAATTAACGAACAAAAAGCCAAGCTGGACTTGTTGAAGGCCCGCGCCAGCAAGGCCGCCGCCCATGGCAAAATTCTCGGCTACGAGGAACTGGCCCACGCCGACCAGCATTTGGGCCAGGTCAAAGCCAAGTTTAAAGAGCTGGCCAATGCCGGCGGCCACGCCCTGGCGGAAATCCGCAC
>DASRLE010000499.1:0-2965 GCA_035648615.1 Saccharimonadales bacterium (SeqCode)
CTTGCAAGATGTGACTCTGTGTATCGCGAATCACGCGCAGAGTCGAGGCCGCGCCCATAAAAAGCTCTGTTCCTTTGAATATGTTGGTTCCAACGGGGCTTACCCACCTTGCTGAAAAAGTTCCATTGTTAGAGATAGTCATTGTTTCATAATTCTCATTTGTCCAAGTGCCTCCAAGTTGGTCTATCCACCCGTTATATTGGTCTTCTTCTTCAATCTCTGGAATCTTGTCCTTCATCTCAATCCTATCTTCAATCCACTGCCAGAATCCCATGCGCCATTCCTTCGCTAATATGGCACGGCTCTCTGCCGAATACTGGCGCACTTCTTCATTGGTAATTACGTCATTGGAAATGTTTGCATTAAGGCAATTGTCTCCTGTGCAAGCAAACTGTCCCTGTATCGCGGCAGACCAGCGTATCCTGCCCTTGGTCGCATACCGTTCAATCAGGACGCGGGAATACCCGAACACCCCATTTGCGATGCCAGCACTCGTGTCCACATAATATCCACCAACCTCACCCTCGGAATTGGGTATGAGCAACTTCGGGATTGGACGTAAAAGGAAACTCTTTGCGCGTGTTTGCAGGACTTTGCGTTCGTGTCGAATGTAAATATCCAAAAGTGCGGGACTTACAACGAGCAGGCCAAAAAAGATTACAATCAGTGTTTTCGCTCTGGTTGAAATCGCTGAACAACGCCTCGAAATCAGAAAAAAACCAATGCAACCCAGTCCCAAGGTGAAAGCAGCAGGAACGAACTTCAACATTAGTTCACCCGCGTAATTGCTCGCAAGAAAGCATTCCCAAGCAAACAGCCCCAGCGGGAGAGCCGCTACGAGACAACCCATCCCGAAGATGACTTTCAGTGTGCGCATGTGAGTGTTCGCAGCATATTCCTGTAAGTCCCGCCTGTCCAGCCTGTTGGCAGCGGCCACAGCAATTCTCATTATGAGTTACAGGGAGGTGTCTCGCGGTGCGGGATCAAGGGGCCAGATCGGGTGTTTACCTGTTTGTCACCAATTGTAACACAATTGTAACTTGTACTTTTGGGACGGCGCTGGCATTTCTTGGCGCATGAGCGAGCGCCATTTCGATCGGATGATGCAACGCTGGCGCGCGGTCGCCGCCGGGCTGCCGGATCGGCGCGCCGGCGATAATATCCGCTTCAGCATGGCCGACATCGCGCTCTCGGCCTTCGCGGTTTTCTTTACCCAAAGCCCCTCGTTCCTGAGTTTCCAGCAGAACATGGAAAAGACCAGCGGCCACAACAATGCCCGTTCCCTTTTCCAAGTGGAGAGCATTCCCTGCGACAACCACGTTCGCGACATGCTGGATCCGGTTGCGCCCAGCCACCTCTTCGGTCTTTTCGACGACCTGCATCAGGCTTTTGAACAAACGGGCCTGCTGGAGAACATGCGGGCCGTCGGCAACACCCGGCTCATCGCGCTGGATGCCACATGGTATTTCTCCTCCCAAAACATCCATTGCCACAACTGTTCCTGTGTCCGGCACGCGGAGGGCCACACCACTCATTTCCACAGCGCCATCACTCCGGTCATCGTCAGCCCCAGCCACGCCCAGGTCGTACCTTTGCGCCCGGAGTTCATCACTCCGCAGGACGGGCAAATAAAACAGGACTGCGAGATCAACGCCGCCAAGCGTTGGCTGGCCGCCCACGCCGCGCATTACGCCACCGGCAACGACACGCTTCTGGGCGACGATCTCTACGCCCATCAACCCTTTTGCCGGCAGGCCCTGCTGCACGGGTTCCATTTTCTGTTCACCTGCAAGCCCTCCTCTCACGAGCATCTGAGCGGGTGGGTGGAGGCATTGGAACCGGGACGCTCGCTCCACACGTTGAAACAGCGGGTCAAAGGCAAATCCAACCGCTGGGAACACCACCAATATCGCTGGGCCAATGGCGCGCCGTTGACTGACAGCGACGACGCCTTGAAAGTCAACTGGTGCGAAGTGACGATCAGCGACGACGCAGGGCAGACGCTCTACCGCAACAGTTTCATCACCGACTGGAAAATCAGCGCCGACAACGTGGCGGGGTTGGTGGCCGCCGGGCGGGCGCGGTGGAAGATCGAAAACCAAAGCAATAACGTCCTCAAAACAAAGGGCTACCATCTGGAGCACAACTTCGGTCACGGCAAGCAACACCTGGCCTCGCTGCTGGCGACGATGAACCTGCTGGCCTTCGGACTGCACACGCTGCTGGAGTTGACGGACGCCGACTATCGCTTGATCCGCGCCGCCGTGGGGGCCAGACGGAAATTCTTCCAGCACTTGGAGGCGCTGACGACCTATTTGTATTTCCAAACCTGGGAGCGGCTGATGGATTTCATGATGCGGGGGTTGGAAATCGGCCCCTACGCCGTTCAAAAAAGATGAAAACCAGAGGCGGGGAGAAAAACACGCCACGCCGGCGTGAGGGCGGAGCATTGTCCAATCGCGCCCCAATTCTCTTCAACCCCCTTTCCCGCAGTCTCCAGCACCAACTTTTCCCGATACGAACTTCTCCGTGCCTCCCATCCCTCAGTCAAAATGAGAATTGCTGGCTCGTATTTGCAGCGTCAGCGTCTTGCGCTTGTCGGATTCATCGGATTTCATGGTTCAGGGATTGGCAGCGGCTTTTGCGGTTATCGGGATGACATTCGTTTGCGCTTAATCCTGGCCGCGTTTACCAAATAACCGTCGCGGACAGTGACCGGGGATTTCCTTTCTCGGTTTTTAGATTCAGCCAAATTCTGTGCTGAATTTGTGCCGTAAACACCGATTTCCCCGTTCTCAGAGGGAAAAATGGTGCGCTTAGCAGGACTTGAACCTGCACGGGTTACCCCACTACCACCTCAAAGTAGCGTGTCTGCCAATTCCACCATAAGCGCAACAGTCGATAATGAAGCGGTCACGGATCAAAAAAGCAAGCCAATTGATCCCATTCGAACCGCTCTTCTAAC
>DASRLE010000500.1:0-15300 GCA_035648615.1 Saccharimonadales bacterium (SeqCode)
GAGACAGGTATAAAGACAGTGTGATTGAAGACGAATATGGAAAGTTTTGGGTAGGGACATCGCGCTGCGATGTCCGGACGGCGCAGCGCGCCGTCCCCACCAATGACATGTTGTGGAATGTAAACGCGTGCAGCGTGAATACAGGCAAATCAAGCCAAATTAAGGCAGAACCAACACCGTGTTTCGCCGTCTGATTTATTGTGAAATGAAGACAACTCTCGCCCCCTTTGAATTGAGTGACCCGATTAACGCCCGCATTCTGGCCGTTTCCGAAGACAATCTGCAGGGCTTCCAGCGCGAGCCGTGGCGCGAGATCGCCCGGCAAAGCGGGCTTGAGCCTGACTTGGTCATCGAACGCGTGCGCGCCATGCTCGAAGGCGGCACGATTCGGCGGGTTCGCCAAACTTTGCTGGCGACCAATTTGGCGCAAGGTGCATTGATCGCCTGGCAGGTGCCGCCTGAAAGGCTGGATGCCGCTTTCGACTATATGTTTCAGCAGGACCCGTTCTCCGGGCACGTCGTCTTGCGCTCCACCGATACAGCCACGACGGGTTCCAACTATAAACTCTGGACCACGCTCAAGGTGCCGCAGGGTTATTCCATGCAGGCGCATTGCGAATTTTTGGCCGCGCAAACTGGGGCGGAGCATTTTCGAATCATGCCGGCCAAAAGATTGTTCGCCCTCGGCGTGGGCCATATCCGCCGGCGCGGCCTCGAACCCGGCGCCAAAGCGGATGTGCCGGCCGAAGTCACCGAGGTGGCCATCGCACAATTGAACGAGTTGGAGTGGCGGATCCTGACCGCTCTGAAGCGCGAATTTGCTCCTGAAGAAATCGGGGTGAGGTTATGGCTCGATCGCGCCAAGGAGGCAGGCGTGTCGCTGGAGAAATTTTACGAAGTGGCCGAGGACTTGAATCGGCGCAAGATCATTGGCCGTTTTTCCACCTTTTTGGAGCATGTCAAGCCGCTGAAAGATGGAGACAGGGTCACGCGCTTCAATGCGCTTTTCCATTGGGCCGTGCCGCATGGGCGGGAAATCGAGACGGGCCGCGAAGTGGGGCGGCATTACATCATGACGCACGCCTATTGGCGGGAAGGCGGACCGGAATTCCACAACGTGAACATGATGGGTGTGGCTCACGGCATGGAAAAGCCGCGCCTCCTGGAACACAAGGCCGCCATCGACCAGCATCTGGCCCAATGCGGCATACCGATCAGCTACACCAATGTCTTCTGGGGCGGCCGCAGCGAAATCAAGCCGTCAGAAATTGCGCCTTCGGCGTACCGCGAATGGTGCGGTAAAGTGGGCTTAAAGGTTTCCTCCTAATCTTAATCTTAATCGTAATCTTAATCATAATCTCTTCCCACTTTTAACAAACGGATTAAGATTACGATTACGATTACGATTAAGAAAAACCAGAAACGACTCCCGCCGTTCGATTTCGAAAAAACTTATTGCAATGTTTCTCTCGCCCATGGCAAAATAACGCTACCTGACATGAACACTCCACGAATAAAATCCACTCTTTTATCCCTTGGCATTTTGAGCCTCTCTCTCGGACTTTGCCATGCCCAATCCACTCTCACCAACGGTTTGGTGGCCTATTGGCCGCTGGACGCGACCGACGGTGTCAGCACGCCGGATTTGGCCTTGGGCAATAATCTATTTTTGACCAATGCCCCCACTTTGGTTGCGGGGGAGCGCGGCAACTGCTTCCAGTTTGATGGCACCAGCCAGTATCTGGCTTTGCATCATTCCACCAACTTCGTCGGGACGGGCTTGCCGATTTACACCACCAATGGCTACACCATCGCTTTTTGGGTGCAAGGGGCATCCACGCAAGCGGCCAACCACATTCCCTTTGCCGAAGTTGCCTTTGCTGGTTCGATGCTTATGGATTTCAACACCAGGGCCTCAAAGATTGCCGTCTTTCTGAGGGACAATCTTGGCACCACCGTCATCAACAATATCTCTTCCTCCAATATAGTTTTTGACGGCACTTGGCACCATGTCGCTTTTTCCGACTACAACGGGGTCTGCCAGCTCTACGTCGATGGGAACCTTGATAGCCCAACGAACGAGAACTACACCTCGCCGTCTTCCGGGGCGCCGGCTGGGACCATCACCACGGTGGCAGCGCTGGTCCGCTCGTCAGGCATCGCGGATTATTTTGCCGGTTCGGTGGACGAAGTCATGGCTTGGAGCCGGGTGCTCTCTCAAACCGAGATTCAGAATGCGATGAGTAACGGAATTCCCAAACCTATTTCGCCCATCTCGCCGACCTTCGTCAACCCGCCCCTCAGCACCACTAATGCTTTGGGCGACCGGGTCATCCTTTCGGCCAATGTTTTCGGCAACCAGCCCATGGGCTTCCAATGGTTTTCCAACAACGTGGCTCTCGCCGGGCAGACCAACACGTCTTTGCTCCTGACCAGCCAGATTACGCCAGGAACCAATTCCTATACGCTCACGGCCAACAATGCCTTCGGCACCAACAGCAGCGCTCCTGTATCGGTCGTGGTTTTGCCTGATCTGCCCGCCACCAACATTGACTCCGGCTTGGTTGGATATTGGCCCTTCAATGTCATCTCCAATTCGGCCACGTCGCCCGATCTCGTGGATCAAAACGATATGCAACTGACCAATATGACCAGCGCCAATCTGGTCGCGGGCAAGTATGGCAATGCGCTTTCCTTTGACGGCGCCACGCAATTGGGAAGCGAATTTTCGGGGCCGCCGGTTTACGACCTCAGCACCACTTACACGGTCGCGTTTTGGGTGAATGGCGCCTCCAATCAAGCCGACAAGCAGGTGTTCGCCAATGGCAACAGCGTTAGCGGGGGTTACTTTTTCATCGGCACCGACAATGCCGGAACGAGCGGCAAGGTGGACGTGAGAATTAACCCGGCGGGGTTTGCCGACACTGTCTCAAGCAACACGGCCTTCGACGGGACGTGGCATCATATCGCCTGGGTCGATCAAAATGGAACCGGGTTGCTTTACATTGATGGCGTCCTGGACCCTGCGGTTTACAGCTACGCCCACGGAGCTTTGGGCGCTCTGGCTTTGAACAACACTTCGGTCGGAGCGCTGGTCGCCGCCCCCTTGCGTGACTACTACGCCGGCAACATCGACGAACTGGCCACTTGGAACCGTCGATTGAGCTACACGGAAATACAATCTATTATTGCCACGGGCATTCCCGTCCCGCCCACGACGATCAAGCCTTCTGTGACCACGCCCACGAGCCAGCCAGCCAGCCTCACCAACGGCGTCTATCAAGGCGACACCGTCAGCATCAGCGCCTTTGGCAGTGGCACGGCTCCTTTAAGTTATCAATGGTACCTCGGCGCCGCCAAGGTTTCGGGCGCGAGCAATCCAACTGCCCTGACCAATACGCTGACGCTTACGAATGTCCAACCCGCCAATTCAGGATCTTACACTTTGGTCGTGAGCAACCCTGCCGGATCGGTAACCAGCAGCGTCGTCGTGCTGAATGTCACCCCTTACTCTCCGGCGACGACCGGCACCGTCTTGCAGGTTGACTTCAATGCTGCCTTGGGGCCGATCCCGCAGCCGGGCTTTACCTCTATGACCCTGGCCACCAATCCCGCCAGCTTTAGCGGCCCGAGCATCACTCTCTCGCCCATCGGCGCGACGAGTCTGGCCGATCGCGCCCGAGGAACCCCGGTGAACAATCCGCCCGCATTGACCCAGGCGGACATTTATGCTCAGTTTATTTTCAGCACCGCCGCCACTCCCGGCACGGGGATCGATGTGCTCATTGGACGATTGGCCTCCAGCACGACTTATGGAGTGACAATTTGGTGTTGGGATGCGCAAAACAGCGGGACGTCTGACTGGTCGGAAGTCGCCTCGGGCACCCCTAATGTCATCAAAAACCAGTACTCATTTAGCGGCAGCAGCGCGCCGAGCGATTATTCCGATACCCTTGGCGGCCTGGTGACGTCTTCGCCGAGTGGCCAGTTGGACATTCAGGGAGTGGTCGATGCGTCGTCCGCGCGAGTCGATGTGTTCCTCAATGCCTTGGTGTTGGTGGCCAATCCGGTCATCAAGATCACCAACGTCCAGCTTGCCGCGGATGGAAATTTGCAGGTGACGGCCATGAGAGAATACCCCGGCGAGTCCGTTATTTTCCAGGAAAGCGGCAGTGTCAATGGAGGCTGGCAGTTTGCCGGCGATGCCATCTTGATTTCCAACAGCGGCCCATACATTACGGTGGAGTTCCCTCTTTCCAGCACGCAGCAATTCTACCGGGTCGTTTACCAAACCCAATAAGGTTGCAGCGGCGGGTTGCAGAGAACGGGCGTTGCCGGCCCTATTTCTCGCCGCCCGCCAGCACGGTTTGAAAGTGCGGAGGCTGCTCTTCGCGGGCCACGACGCTGACTTCAATTTTTTTGAAGCCGGCCGCCTCGAGCCAGCTTTGCAAATCGCTCTCGGCAAAGCCGAGCCAGCGGTCGCCATAAAGTTCTCGCGCTTGCTCGAAGTTATGTTGCAACAAATCCAAAACCATAATCTGGCCGGGCGATCGAAGAATCTCGCCCGCGCGCGCGATGCAGCGCCGGGGGTCGTCCGCATGATGCAGGGATTGGCTGAGGATGACCAAGTCAACGCTGGCCGGCTCAATGGGAGGAGCGTCGAGATCGCCCAGGCGAAATTCGAGGTTCTTGATTTTGTTCTTTCGCGCCTTGGCCGCGCCGAAGGCCACCATCCTTTCCGAGTTGTCCACCGCGATGACCTTTTTGGCGCGACGGGCCAGCAATTCGCTCAACAATCCTTCGCCCGCCCCAAGATCGGCGACCACCAGCGGGGGCAGGACCCGCAGCAGCAAGTGCCCAAAAGCCTGCCAGGAACGGCCCGGGCCATAACTCCGGTCGAAACGGCCGGCGACCTGGTTGAAATAAAGCTGGGCCTGTTGCGTGCGGCGAAGAACAATCCGCCGCAGGTTAAGCTGGTCGGGCGCGTGCTCCGGCAATTCCTTCGCGCCCCGCACCGCCAATTGAATAAATTCCGCCGTGTTGGGATCGGCATGGGCCACAATTTTATAAAAAGTGCGCTTTCCCTCCCGGCGCGAGACGAGCAGGGCCGAGTCCTGGAGCAACCCCAGGTGCGTCGAGATGCGCGACTGTCCCATGCGGGTGATTTCCTGCAGTTCGTTGACCGACAGCTCGTTCTTTTCCAGCAGGGCCACAATCCGCAGCCGGGTGGGATCGGACAAGGCCCGCAATGATTTTAAAGTGGCTGACATGCAAATAAACGTTGACGCATCTGAAAAATAATATATCTTCCTATCAAGATACGTCAATATGTAAGTGAGCTTGAAATTAAAACATGAATAAAAACTTCATTTTCTCCTCCGAGTCGGTCGGCGAAGGCCACCCCGACAAAGTTTGCGATACAATTTCAGATGCCGTGCTCGATGCGCACCTCGAACAGGACCCGCGCAGCCGCGTCGCCTGTGAAACCTACGCCAAAAGCAACATGGTCGTCGTCGGCGGCGAAATCACCACCAAGGCCAAGGTTCATATCAATGAGATCGTTCGGCGGGCCATTGCGGAAATTGGCTACGTCCATGACGACGATGTTTTTCACGCGGAGAAAGTGTTCATCACCAATCTCGTCACCCGCCAAAGCGCGGACATCGCGCAGGGCGTGGACGCCAAAGCCGCCGAAGGCAAAGACACCGCCGAGCAGGGGGCGGGGGACCAGGGCCTGATGTTTGGCTACGCTTGCGATGAGACGCCCGAGTTGATGCCGGCGCCCATCATGTTTGCCCATCGGCTCGGTCGCGAACTGAATCGCGTCCGCAAAGTCGGCAAAGTCGCCTGGCTGCGGCCCGATTCCAAGACCCAGGTTTCCGTGCAGTATGAAAACGGCAAGCCGGTTCGCATCGTCAACGTCGTTGTTTCCACCCAGCACGCGGCGGACGTCAAGCACAAGGAAATCAAGGATTTTATCATCAAGGAAATTGTCCTCAAAGTCATTCCCCAGGAGATGCTGGACAAGCAGACGCAATTTCTGATCAATCCCACCGGCCGGTTCGTCGTCGGCGGCCCGCAGGGCGACACCGGCTTGACCGGGCGAAAGATTATCGTTGACAGTTACGGCGGCATGGGCCGGCACGGCGGCGGCGCCTTCAGCGGCAAAGACCCCTCGAAAGTGGATCGCAGCGCGGCCTACATGGGCCGGTATGTGGCCAAAAACATCGTCGCCTCCGGCTTGGCCACTCGCGCCGAAATTCAGTTCGCCTACGCCATCGGCTACCCGGACCCGGTGTCCATCTGCGTGGATACGTTCGGCACCGGCCAGGTCAGCGACGAGAAAATTGAGCAGGCGGTCAGCGAAGTGTTTAA
Organism: Saccharimonadales bacterium (SeqCode); assembly: GCA_035648615.1. GTDB lineage: Bacteria > Verrucomicrobiota > Verrucomicrobiia > Limisphaerales > Palsa-1400 > DASRLE01. The sequence goes on from DASRLE010000500.1 coordinate 6,376, forward strand.
CTTCAAACCCGCCGCCATTATTAAGCAGCTTAATTTGCTGCGTCCTATTTATTCCAAGACGACCAATTACGGTCACTTCGGCAAGATTGACGACTTGAACAGCATCACTTGGGAAAAAACCGACAAGGCCGCGGCCCTAAAAAAAGCGGCGCGCTAAAATCCACCAAACTTAGATCACAAATTATTTATGCCTATCAAACTGTCCGCTTCCCGCCGCTCCCGGCCTGTTCACGCCGCCACGCCCAAAAATGGCCGGCACGGTGAGGATTTCAAAGTCAAAGACCTCAGCCTGGCTGAATACGGCCGCAAGGCCATCGACATCTCCGAGCACGAAATGCCCGGCCTGATGTCCATCCGCCGCAAATACGCGGCGAGCAAACCGTTGAAGGGCGTGCGCATCACGGGCTCCCTGCACATGACCATCGAGACGGCGGTGTTGATCGAAAGTCTGGCCGCTTTGGGCGCTTCGGTGCGCTGGGCCAGTTGCAATATTTTTTCCACCCAGGACCATGCGGCGGCGGCCATTGCCAAGGCCGGCTTCCCGGTCTTTGCCTGGAAAGGTGAATCACTCGAGGAATATTGGGATTGCACCTTCGAGGCGCTGGCCCATCCGAACGGCCTGGGGCCGCAACTTATTGTTGACGATGGCGGCGACGCCACGCTGCTTATTCACAAAGGCTACGAACTGGAAAACGGCGACAACTGGGTCAAAAGTCCCAGCGCTTCCCATGAAGAGGACGTCATCAAGCAATTGCTCAAGCGTATTGCCAAGGAACGCCCCGGCTTCTGGCACACCGTGGTCAAGGATTGGCGCGGCGTCAGCGAAGAAACCACCACGGGCGTTCATCGGCTCTATCAAATGAAAGAGGCCGGCAAACTTTTGGTCCCCGCCATTAACGTCAACGATTCCGTTACGAAATCCAAGTTTGACAATCTATATGGCTGCCGCGAATCGCTGGCCGATGGCATCAAACGCGCCACCGATGTGATGGTCGCGGGCAAAGTCGCCTGCGTCTGCGGTTACGGCGATGTCGGCAAAGGCTCGGCCCATTCACTGCGCGGCTTCGGCGCGCGCGTCATCGTGACGGAGATTGACCCCATCAACGCGTTGCAAGCGGCGATGGAGGGTTTTGAAGTCGCCACGCTCGAAGATACTCTCGGCCAGGCGGACATCTATGTCACCTGCACGGGCAACTGCGAAGTCGTCACCTTGGAGCACATGCAAAAAATGAAGGACCAGGCCATCGTCTGCAACATCGGCCACTTCGATAACGAAATCCAGATGGACCGGCTCAATGAATCTCCCGGGGCGAAAAAGTTGAACATCAAGCCGCAGGTGGACAAGTACACTTTTGCCAAGGGCAACAGCATTTACGTTTTGGCCGAGGGGCGTCTGGTCAATCTCGGTTGCGCCACCGGCCATCCCAGCTTTGTCATGTCGAATTCCTTTTCCAATCAGGTCCTGGCCCAGCTCGATTTGTGGCGGAACAAGGACACCTATCAAAAGGACGTTTATCGCCTGCCGAAAAAATTGGATGAAGAAGTGGCCCGTTTGCACCTCGAAAAAATCGGCGTCAAGCTGACCAGGCTTTCCCAAAAGCAAGCCGAGTATCTCGGCCTGTCCGTGGACGGCCCCTACAAGCCGGAACACTATCGCTACTAAAAGAGCTTATTGTTGACTGTTAATGGATTTGGAGAATTCGGGGTATAAATTCTCCATGCAGTCCGGGCAGATCGAGTGCGAGAATTCCGCGTTGGAACGCTCGCGCACGAAGGTCTCCAGCTTTTGCCAGTAGCCGTGGTCGTCCCGTATTTTTTTGCACGAGGCGCAAATCGGCAGCATGCCGCTGAGCGTCTTGACTTTGGACAACGTCTCGTTGAGTTGCTCGATCATTTGGGCGCGTTCATCCGCGATCTTTTTGCGTTCGGTAATATCGTAGGCGATGGACGCCGCGCCCATGATCCGTCCGTCGGGGCTTTTCACCGGCGAGAGTGTCAGGCAGACATCGATCGAAGTGCCGTCTTTGCGGAGTTGGACGGTTTCGAGATGCTCGACCGCTTTTCCGAGGCGCAACTCTTCCAAAATCTCGGGCCAATTCTGTTGCAACTCCGGGGGACAAAGCATGGTCATAGGGCGGCCCAGAACCTCTGCCTCCGTGTATCCATAGAGTTGACCCGCGCCGGCATTCCAAGTGGTAATGAAACCATCCAAATTTTGCCCGATGATGGCTTCCCCGGTGGAATCGACGATGGCGGCAAGGTAAAGTAATTTTTCCGTCGCGGCGAGGCGTTCCGCGCGAGCCTGGGCTTCGCGCAATTCGCGCTCGATGGCGGGAGCCAGGCGCACCAGGCTGTCCTTCATAATATAATCGTGCGCGCCTGCTCTCATCACTTCGACCGCCAGCGTTTCGCCCACCGCCCCCGAAACAACAATGAATGGCAAATCGAGCTTGTGCTTTTTGACCAAAGCGAGGGCATGAATGACATCGAAACCAGGCAGCCAATAATCGCAAATCACCAAGTCCCATTCTTCTTCGGAGAGGGCTTCTTCCATCGTGGCGGCGCTCTGGACTCGTCGAAAATGGACGGAGTAACCGCTTCGCCCGAGATAGCCCACGAGGATTTCAGTATCAATGTCTGAGTCCTCCACGACCAAAAGTCGCAGGCTTCCGCTCTGCTGAACCGCTGTTGAACTGTCCTCCATTTCCCGCGTAGAATTCATATTTGCTTCCTGCTTCCAAAATAGCATCGGCCATGCCATCGCTTGACACTGGCTTTCCTCATCACCAAGCTGTCGGGTGAGCGGCGCAGCACCACCTCATTGTATGCAAGAATCTCAATCCATTCAATGCCCATTTTGTGGACAGGAATTTGAAGTCTTGATTGACACCTCCCAGCCCTCGCAACGGTTCACCACCGATTGCGAAATCTGCTGCCGCCCCATGGAGATTTGTGTCGCCTGTGAAGCCGGCGAAATTATGAGCTTGGATGTCCAGGCCAATTGAAGGAAAATGGGCGTTTATGGTATTGACTCCGACTTTGATTGTTTTGTGGATTTATATTGTTTTGCTTGTGGCAGGGGGCTTGATGGGATTTCTGAAGGCGGGCAGTAAAATTTCGCTGATTACGGCCAGCCTTTTCGCGCTGCTTTTGGCGTTGTGCGCCTTGGACATAATCCGGCCGTTCTATATCGCCAAAATCCTGGTCGCGGCGCTGGCGCTGATCTTCGGCGTGCGATATAGCAAAGGCCGGAAATTTATGCCGTCGGGCTTGATGGCTTTGTTATCGTTCGTCGTTTTCGTCCTGCTGTTGGTGTTGCATTGATGTGCAAACTTCTCTTCCGATCTGGCAGATTCATCCCCAAATCGTCGGTGCGCTCCAGAGCGGCAACCGTCTGGTCTTAATCGCCCCCACCGGTTCCGGCAAAACGACGCAAGTTCCCCAGATGCTTTTGGACGGCCATGTATGCGGTGGACGCATCGTTGTTTTGCAGCCACGTCGAGTCGCCGCGCGCACCGTTGCCGCCCGCGTCGCGTGGGAACGTGGCGGCAAGCTGGGAGGCGAGATCGGCTACCAAATTCGTTTCGAAGACCGCACTGGTTTGGGAACGCGAATCTGTTTTGTGACCGAAGGCATCCTGCTTCGCTGGCTGCAAGACGATCCGGCCTTGCGCGAAGTCGGCGCAATTTTGTTTGATGAATTTCACGAACGAAACTTGTTGGGCGACGTGGCCCTGGCGCTTGCCAAACGGCTCCAGGAAACGCAACGGCCCGATCTCAAGATCGTCGTTATGTCCGCCACCTTGGACGCCGAGTCGGTCGCTGATTATCTGGAAGGCTGTCTGGTCCTCGTGTCCGAAGGAAAAATGTTCCCCGTGCAGATTCATTATTCCGCGCTGCCCGACGAGCGTCCGGTTTCTGAACAGGCCGGTGATTTGGTGGCGCAAATTGTCCAATCTGGCGACCCCGGGGACATCCTCGTCTTCATGCCTGGCATGGGTGAAATCAATGCCACCATTGGCGCCTGCCGCGCCGCCGAAACCAACGAACGTCTCGCCCTGATTCCGTTGCACGGCGAATTGCCGCCCGAGGAGCAGGACGCGGCCTTTGCGCCCAATCGTCTGCGCAAAGTGGTGGTGGCCACAAATGTCGCCGAAACATCCGTCACCATCGACGGCATCCTCCATGTGATTGACAGCGGCTTGGCCCGAATCGCGCGATACGACGCGGAACGCGGCATCGGCACTTTGTCCATCGAAGCCATCAGCCGCGCGTCCGCCGAGCAACGAGCGGGCAGGGCGGGGCGCACCGCCCCGGGGACTTGTCATCGGCTCTGGACCGAAGGCGCGCATCTCAATCGTCCCGAGCGAAATACTCCGGAAATCCAGCGCAGCGATTTGGCGGAAGTTGTTTTGTTGCTCCATTCCTTCGGCATCAAAGACGCCGCTCATTTCGAGTGGCTTGACCGGCCCGATGTCCAGGCCGTCGAACGCGCCGAAAAGCTTTTGCGCACTCTCGGCGCCCTTCGGTCCGACTCAAATGTCCAAGGTTCGGACATGACCCCCATCGGCTGGCAGATGCTGCGCTTGCCGATGCACCCTCGTTATTCGCGAATGCTGGTCGAAGCCTTGCGGCGCGGATGCGTTGCGGCGGCCGCCCTCTGCGCCTCATTAGTCAGTGGACGCGACCTCCTCATGCGTTTGGGCCGCGACGACAAACATATCGCCGAAGCGCGCGAACTTTTCGAGGCCAGCGCCGACTCCGATTTTTACACCTTGATGCGCGCCTATCAATTTGCCCGCAACAATCATTTCAACGTCGAGCAATGCCGTCGTTACGGAGTCCACGCCCAAATTGCGCGCCAGGTGCAACAGACCTACGACCAAATCGAACAAGCGGCCGCAAGGTTGGATAAAGATGGCAAATCCGAAGACGCTCCCGCCACCGCCGACGATGCGTTGTTGCGCTGCATCATGGCAGGATTCATCGACCAGCTTTGCAAACGCCGTGACCAAGGCACCCTCGATTGCGATCTCACCGAGGGCCGTTCCGGCACCTTGGTGCGAGAAAGCGTCGTGCAAAGCTCTCCGCTGTTTGTGGCCGCCAGCGTCCGGGAAGTGTCCGGTCGCACCGGCCAGCTAACCGTATTGGGCCTCGCCACCGTCGTCAAACGCGAATGGATCGAGGAAATGTTTCCCAACCAACTCACTCGCCAAATCGAACACCTATTTGACCGCACCCACAAACGCGTCAGCGCCGTCCTGCTGCTTCGTTTCCACGACTTGGTCATTCATTTTGAGCATCAGCGCGAAGTAGATTCATTGGCCGCCGGGCAATGCCTCGCCGCCGCCTTCGCCAAGCAATACTTTGAACTGCCCCTCCTCAACCACGAAATAAAACAACTAATGGCCCGCATCAACCTCATCTGCGCCGTCATGCCCGAACTGGACTTTCCACCCGCCGACGCTGCCTTCATCCAATCCTTCCTGTCCCGCGCCTTCGCCGGACTGACCTTGGTCAAAGAAGCCCAAGCCACGCCCCTCCGCGACGCCTTCCTCGAAGAAATCGGCCCCGAAAGACTCGAATGGCTCAACGAACTAGCCCCCCAAACCATCACCTGGCCCGACGGCAAAAAGCTCAAGCTCCTCTATCCCGATGCGCCGCTCGACGACGACAACGAACCCAACTCGCCCGAGCTGCAAGTAAAACTGCACGAGGCCTTTGCGCTCAAAACGCATCCCCACATCTGCGAAGGACGCCAACCCATCAAACTCTGGCTCTGCGCCCCCGACGGCAAGCGCCTCGAACCCACCCACAACTGGCCCGCCTTCCGCCTCAACACCTATCCCAAACTCAAAACCACCCTCCAGCAAAAATTCCCCGGCCTGCTCTGGCCATAACTATATTAGATATAACAAACATTGTGCGAAGATAGACTGTGGATAACGTTTTACCGGCGGGTCGAATTCCGAGCAGGTGCAATACTCTACCCCCTAAGAGCTTCTTCCTTTTTTTCGGTAATGTCCTGACGTGGTTTTTTAAGGAGCGCGCTAAGTTTCAAAAGACTCAACACGAACGTTACAAAAGCAAGCGTTCGTAGTAAGCTGAAAGAATGCTCATACGGTTTTGGCACGTCGTATATGATATTTGTGATGGCGCAACCCAAGCTAACGAAGCCGCTGATGATTATCGTTAATTTTAACGTGGCGCGCTGTCTGTCAATCCCATTCGGTGGTTTGGACTCAAAGAACATTAACAAAATGGCTAGCGAACAGAGGCCGACGAGAATCCAATCTGGTGTTGTTCGGAACGGCCGGAAAAATACTGTTGTCAAAATGAGGAGCAAATAAATAATTACCGCCACGGTCATTTTCCGGGTCAAAGGATTTGGACGGAGGCTCATATGTTCACTTCAGCCAGAATGGGTTCGTTTCATCGTCTCTTACTAGAGTATGCCGGACAAATTATCCGTCAACGGTCATTTATTGGGGCGTCGGGATTTCACAGATATAGGTTTGACAAAAATGTGGTATGGGCCGATTCGGAACCGAATTGCTTCTGACTTTGTCTTTTAAAGCGCATCTTCTATGATGAAGTTTGCAATGGCTGTTGAACACCAATTGATTGAGGCGGCGCAGAAGTTATCTAAGGACGCCGGACGGCTGCGTTTTGGGGCGCCGGTGACGCATGTTTATAATCCTTTGGCTTATGCTTGGAATGGTCATGAGTCGTATTTGCGCCGGTTTGGCGGGTCGCGAAAGGATGTGGTATTCCTGGGGATGAATCCGGGGCCGTTTGGGATGGTGCAGACGGGAGTGCCTTTTGGAGAAATTGGCGCGGTTCGGGATTGGATGAAAATTGAGGCGGTTATTGGCCGTCCGGGGCCGGGGTTGGAGCATCCGCGCCGCCCGATTCTTGGGTTTGATTGCACGCGGTCGGAAGTCAGCGGGCAACGGTTGTGGAAGCTTTTTGCGGATCGTTTTGGTTCGGCCGAAATTTTTTTTGAACGGCATTTTGTGGTGAATTATTGTCCGCTGGCCTTTTTGGAGGCCAGTGGCCGCAATCGAACGCCGGATAAATTGAGCCTCGCGGAAAGGACGCGGTTGTCCAAGGTTTGCGATGCGCATTTGCGGGCGGTGTTTGAAATTTTGCGGCCGAAATGGGTGGTGGGCATCGGCGAGTTTGCGGCGCGCAAGATTGAAATGGTGGGCGAAGGAATGCCTTTTAAAATCGGCCAAATATTGCATCCCAGCCCGGCTTCGCCGGCGGCTAATCGGGATTGGGCAGGACAAGCGGCAGGCCAGTTGCAGGCCCTTGGGATCTGGCAAAATGACTGAGTTGGAACGCCGGTCACGGGGTGCCAGCCTCGTGGATAAACCAACTCCCTAAAGTCTTTACGGTCATTTGCTGTCAATAGGAACAGGGTTGCGCCCGATTGCGAGCAGCGAGCCACGTCTTATTGTTAAGCGCAGGAGGATTAATTAATTATGAAAAAACATATTTTAAATAGCTTGAGCCTGGCTGCTTGTTTGGCGCTTTCACTCTCGGCCGTAGTCGGAACGGTCGGTTGTGCGGGAGATCAATATCATCGCAGCACGGGCACTTATATTGACGACGCGGCCGTTTCGACCAAGGTCAAAACGGATTTGATCACGGACTCAAATGTTAAGGGGTCGGAAGTCCAGGTCCGCACTTATCAAGGCGAGGTGCAGTTGAGCGGGTTCGTGGATACGCCGGAACAAAAAGATCGGGCGGCGGAAATCGCCCGGCGCGTGGACGGGGTGCGCATGGTCAGGAATGATTTGATCGTCAAGGCCGGCCAGCCGGCGGCGGCGGGCCAGATCCAGGAACCGGCGGGCGCGGCCCGGTAATTGGCCGCCTTGCGGACTGGGCGCGGTGAGTCATAATACAGCGTGCGTGATTCACCAGGTGTGGCCGCGGAGGCCGAAGAAATCGTCATTCAAGGGGCGCGCGAACATAATCTGAAGAACATTTCGCTGACGATTCCGCGCAATCAGTTTGTCGTGGTCACGGGAGTCAGCGGTTCGGGGAAAAGCACGCTCGCTTTTGACCTGCTTTTCGCCGAAGGGCAGCGCCGCTTTCTGGATTCGATGAATGTCTATGCGCGGCAGTTTGTCGAGCAACTGCCGCGGCCCGAGGTGGATTTGATCTCGGGTATTCCTCCGACGGTCAGCATCGAGCAGCGGCAATCGCGCGGCGGCGGCAAAAGCACCGTGGCGACGGTCACTGAGGTATATCACTTTATTCGTCTGCTTTTCGCGCGGCTGGGAACGCAGTATTGCCCCCAATGCCAAATCCCCGTCGAAACGCAAACCCGCGACGAGGTGGGCCGCCGCCTGGCAGAAGAAATGGCGCGGCGCGGCGAGCTGACTTTGCTCGCGCCGGTGGTCAAGAACCGCAAGGGCTTTCACACCGAAGTGGCCGGATGGGCGGCCAAACATGGTTACGCGGAGGTGCGGGCCGACGGGCAAATTTATTTGACAAGCAAAGCGTTTCGCCTCGATCGCTTTCGCGAACATGACGTGGAAATCGTGGTGGGCCGGTTAAAGGGCGCGCACTCCCCTTCCCCATCGCAGCGACAATCCGCGCGGCAAATGATTGACGCCGCCCTCGATCTCGGGCGAGGCACCCTTTACGCGCTGGGCCGGGACGGCAAGACTTCGGTTTATTCCACGGAACGTTCCTGCCCGAAATGCGGCCAATCTTTTGGGCCGCTGGATCCCAAAATGTTCAGTTACAATTCGTCGCGTGGGTGGTGCCCGGGCTGCCGTGGTTTTGGGGAAATCTTTTATTTGCCGGAGGTCGAGCGCGGCGCACGCGCCGAAGCCATCGAAGAATCATGGTTTGATTGGCAGGAGGGCGAGCGCGAACCCTGCCAGCAATGTCACGGGGCGCGGCTCAATCC
>DASRLE010000501.1:0-13307 GCA_035648615.1 Saccharimonadales bacterium (SeqCode)
CGCACCCCAAAATTTATGAGCAGTCAGTGGTGTTGGAGGGGCATCGCTTTCGTCAGATCTTTGTTCTGGATTTGGGACATGAAGAACCGACGATCCTTTTGACCAATCAACACCGACCGCATTAGCCATATGTCCACGGCGCGTTAGTTGGCCGCAGCATCACGGTCAAGAATCCAGTTTGACACGGGTAGACTGCCAATGCTCAACTGGCCCGGGATAACCTCCCAGGCTTTTTGTTTCAGGTGACGACGGCCAAACACAAAAAATCAAAACGAACACTATGTCTGACAATCTGATCCGAGCTCACTCTGAGGCGTTCATTCTTCATGTGCTGGCGTCGAAGGGTAAATTGACGGTCCACCACCCTCCTGGAAAGCAGTCCCACTATGATGAAGCTGAGGCAGCGGAAATCAGAAAGAGGCTGGCCGAATCGCGCCAACGGGAGGCTGCCAGCGGTATTGCCATAGGTCCGGGTTAAGAGAGAGCGTGGTCCTCAGCGCCTGGTCAGAATCATCACCTTTTGGATTGCCGGTGGTCGGCACAATTCTTTGGTAGCGTGGGGTTGCGGGAGTGAGCTTAAGGCGGAAGATGATCTGGCCCAACGTTAAGCTCTTCACTTCCGGGACGCTGGCGGCAAGGCCTTCGCAGCCCCGGACGTAGGAGGTTGGCCACTCACTTCTGGCCACCGGCAGTCCATATTGATCAGTTTGTCAGATTTAGTCGTCGTTTGATTCGTCACGAGCCGGAGGCAACAGCCGCAGACTGCCGACCCGCTGGTTCCAGGGACGTCCCGTCCGTCGGTCGAGCACCGAGAATGTGGCATTGGAGCTGTTCACGGTCATCTGAGCCTCCACCGGGTAACGCGAGCGGCCATAAGGCGCGGCGTCCAAGTCCATCGTAGGCTCGCCGATGGTGAATTCAAAGCTGTCTCCAAGATCAAATCCAGCAGCGGCCTCCAGCAAATTCCGAATGGCGGCCTCATCCCACTCCTTGGCTCCGCCCGGCAAACGCCGGCTGGCGAGATCAATATCGCGCGTCGTTCGCGCAGCCTGGATGCGAAGTTCCATTGCATAGCCGCCTTTGAGCAGCCACGGCGCGTTCGTTTCACGTAAAAGGCGGCACAACAGACGGTCGAAGGCCGTTTGGCGGCGCAAACGGTTGATGTCTCCACCCTCGCGCCGCACCAGCGCAAAGAGGCGGTCCTCCAAGGCGCGGCGCAAGGCTTCGGGCGTTTTGTAACGACTCATGGCAGCAGGGTGACGACGATTTTCCGCGCATCCTTCCGCTCTTTCATGGCTGAAAGTTCGCGCTCGGTGATCAGACCGCGCCGCCGTGCCTCGACCACGATGGGGCGGAGATCGGCGACCGCATCTGGGTTGGCGCTGGCCAGATCGCACAGCGCCCGCAGTGGGCGGCATACCACCAGGCCGCGCAGTCGCGTGACCTCAGCAGGCGCCAGTGTCGCCCGGTGCAACACGACCGCTTTGGGAGTCGGGCTGTTTCGACGGAATGTTTTTGGCACGCTCATGTGAACTTTGGCCGGATTGAAATCATCCAACTCGAACAGGCTGAGGGCAGTTTGGTGCGACATCGCGGCCACCGGCTTTTCGTCCCGTCCGCGTGACCAGAGCAGCCAAGCCATCATTTCCCCATCCTCTGGCGGCGCAAAATGTGCCATCCGGTAGATGCCACGGCACACCCGCTCCCAATTCCCCGCATGGACGTGATACGGGTGAGTGTTGTCCGCGTACCCGGCTTCGATGGCTTGCTTGGTGGTAAAGTAGCCTTGCTGGTCTTGTGCGACCGTCATCAGAGCAGCGAAAGGATCGTTTTTCTTCATACACATATCCTCAATTTATTTGAGGAATTGTGCAAGTCTGGATTCTGAAATTGAACGCCATCAAAATTCCAGGTGGTCCTGCCGGGGTCTTCCTTCGGATGACACCCATACACGTCCCGCATCCGAAAGGAGGAGTGAGCGTAAATCTACTCCGAAACCTCCACCGGGTCCAGACGGCGGGGCCGCGTAGTCTCATCCCGGTACATGGCCTTTTTGACCGCCAGAATGTAATTGCCTGCAACAACGAGAGAGCGGGGTAGCGCTTGCGATAATTACTGGCCTTTGTGCCGGCGCCGAAGAAATTCAAGGGTCAACTCGGATGGCGCGTTCCGCATCAAAAAAGTTTCCGTCAACGATTCCGCCCCGTGTTCGGCCACCAGTCGCCGGACAAACGCCGGGCTGATCGCTGCGGCGGTCAGGAGATGTCGCAGGGCTTCCACCTCCTCGTCGGTCAAACCGGCGCCATTTTTGTGCAACCCGGACAGCACCTGATTGAACCGGATCGACTACTCGACACCCTCGTCCAGATTGGAGAAAGCGCCGATGCCCTGGTCATAGTTCAAAAACTCCGGCGGGAAGCTCATGCGCGGACGCGGATGCTCCAGGCCGCGTTCCCGCATCACGCGGGCGACGTTGTCCGGGTCGGAAGCCCGCCACTCTGCCGCCACCAGCGCCAGGCCGTAATGCGCGACAAATTTCGCGCGGATTTCACGGGGCAACTCCAAGGCTTTGGCGGCTTCCGCAGGACAATAACGATACGCGATGGAACTGGAGCGTTCGAGCATCTCATTGCGAACGAGGGGTGCTACGAGGGAAGAAACACGATAAATCGCAAATGCGTCACTTTTCGTCCCACATTCACAATTGCGCTGCATGCTTCCTCGCCCCACGCCCCCGTTTCCACACTTTAGCACGAGCCCACCGTGGCAAGTCAAGGCAATCGTCCCGGGCTTTTTCCCCACTTTGGGCAAACAACACAGGCAGGGACTCCAAGGCTGAATCGAGATTGGCGCGTCGCCCCTATTCTTGTCTTCTGTTGGTTTCACTGATTTTTAGTTTGGCAAACGTTTGCAAAACAAGAATTGCCGCAGAGCTCGCACGCCAAATCCAGATTAGGCACGGAAAAGGCAATCTACAGGAGTGCCAGTTGCCGCCCGCTCGGCTCACGGAGGTTGCTGACACCTAGACCAAGCAACCGCAGCGGGCGAGAAACCAAATTGTGGCGGCCTAACAGGAAACAACCCAGGCGGTAGATGGCAGCCGCCTCGGTGATTGGTTCCTCGACTGAAAACTGGCGCGTGAGGGTGGTGAAATCACTATAGCGCACCTTCACCTGGACTGTATGCGCCCCCAATCGTCTGTGTTTTAGTCGGGCCGAAATGTCTCCGGCCTGCTCTCTCAAACAGGCTCGCAGCACCTTTCGGTCGTCGGTGTCTTTCAGAAATGTTTCTTCGCCGCTGATGCTCTTGATTTCATCTCCAATTTCCAGCGGGCGGTCGTCTTCGCCGAACGCAAACTGCTTCAGTTTCGGCCCGAACGATCCGACCAGGCTGCGCAGATCGCCAGAGTAATCCTGCAAGTCCCCAACCGTCACGATGCCTGCCTGGCCCAGCGTCAGTTCGGTGACTTTGCCGACGCCGTAAATTATCCGCACTGGCAATGGCCGCAGAAATGAAACTTTCTCACTGTCAGAAATGACCGTCAGTCCGGCAGGCTTTTTATGATCGCTCGCGATTTTGGCCAGCAGTTTGTTGGAGGCAATGCCGATGGTGGCGGTCAACTTGCGCTCGGCCAGAATCCGCTGTTTTACATGCCGGGCCAACGGCACTGCCTTGAGCAACGATGCGTCCGCGCTCTCCGCCTGACCGAGAGAGGACACGTCGAGATACGCCTCGTCGATGGACATGGTCTCTACGACGGCCCCCGTTTGGGCGACAATCTGCATGATGTATCGTGATTCCTCACGGTAGTGGTCCATGCGCGGGCGCACGAATATGCCACTGGGACAAAGTCGCCCCGCCGTCGCGCTGGGCATGGCGGAGCGGACGCCAAACTTCCGGGCCTCATAGCTGGAGGCACATACGACTCCGCGCTGGGTCGGCGGCGCGCCCACGATCACCGGTCGGCCACGCAGACCGGGATCGTCGCGCTGCTCTACCGACGCGTAAAACGCGTCCATATCCAGATGGAAAACCACACGAAACATCGCGGTGGGAGATTATCATGGATGCAGTAAAGTCAGAAGCCCCGTCATGCCCGGGGCCTCAATTCTATGCGGTGGCGATTCGGGTGGGCCAACCGTCGCCGTCGGGCACAATTAGGCCGCAATTGCCCGACCAAGCCGAACGGCTGTTTATGCCCGCTTTGACTTGATTCTGTGAACTAAAGCCACAAGTCTCATACTGCATGGACTCGTCGGAATACAAACCCACGTCACGTCGGCCAATTGCGGATTCTTTTGGCGCAACGGCACACTGGGCGGTGCGGTTTTGTGTGCGGCAAGGCATTCACCCCGACGCCATCTCCTATTCTTCGGTTGGGGCCGCAGCGGTGGCGGCTGCTTGTTTTTGGCAGGCAGGCTCGCATCCGTGGTTGCTACTGCTTGGACCGGGATTTTGCTATCTCCGTTTGTGGTGCAATATGCTCGACGGCATGGTGGCCCTGGCTTCGGGCAAGGCAAGCTGGCGCGGCGAAATTCTGAATGATCTTCCCGACCGGATTTCCGACGTTTTGATTTTCGCCGGGGTGGCGCACAGCGGATTGAATGCGGTCGTCAGCGGTTATTGGGCGGCAATTTTTGCGCTCGTCACAGCGTATGTGGGCATGTTCGGACAGGCTGTGGGTGTGCAACGCGAGTTTAGCGGAATAATGTCCAAGCCCTGGCGCATGGTCACTCTTCATATCGGCGCTTGGATTACCCTGGGATTGATTTGGTGGGGCAACAATGCAATTCGGTGGGGTGGATTTCACGGAGCCTGGAGTCCGCGTTGCGGCCATCAGCCAATGGCACAAAGCGGCCCTCTTCAAAGCGGAGCAGACGGGCGCAGGCACTGTCCAAGAAGGTCTTTTCAATTCGGTAACGGATGCCAACCTGGGAGAATTCGATCATGACCTGGGGTGCCAGCGAACGCCTCCACGGGCGGACGGCTTCGATTTCCATGCCGGTCACCAGGTGGGCGTCGAACAGGGTGCGTCGCATCGCCTCAAACAAGGACGATTTCCCCGTGCCATTCGGAGCGTGGATGACATTCAGGCCCTCCGCGAAGGGGCCAACTTCCGTCGGATTGAGGAGGTTGCGCCAGTGCGTGGCGCGCAAGCTGTGCAGGATCACGCGCGGCTCCTTTCGTAGATGTCGAAGAGCTGAAGGAGCGACTGGGTTGCCACCTCCCGCTGAACCGCATCCGGCGATTGCGACGCCAGGGCGCGCAGCTTCTGGGCGGCATCCCGGAAGGTTCCGGCGGGCAGCGACTCAATCCAACCCTCGCCGTTGGGTGCGGGGGTCAATCCCGCAGCTTCGATGGCACCGAAGAGAAAACGGGCGGCCAGAATTTCTTCAAGCCGCTTCAGCGCGTCGCGGTCCTCGGGAAAAAGTATCCCCTCCAGGTGCATACGGACCAGCGTCGACCCCGGTTGGGCGACCCCGGTCAACTGCTGAACAAGAGATTCCAACGAGGAGGGCTGGTCCACCGAGTGCTCAATGGTGCGCCAGTCGAGGCCACCGGTCCTGATCGGGGTCAAGGCGGGCGGGGCTCCCCGGCCGGCAATCTCGACCAAGATTGCGTTGCCGCTGTCGCGTTCGCCAAATTTGGTGGTTTCATGGGTGCCGGAATACGCCATGCGACATTGTCCGCTCGGGTCATCGTATCGGGCGAACGAATGCCAGTGCCCCAATGCGAGGTAATCCAGTCCCCGGCGGGTCGCGGCATCACGGGGAATCGGGTAGTCCAACTCCCCGCTTGGAATGCCCTCGACATTGCCGTGGGCCAAACCGATGGCTGGCTTGGTCGCGTCCTGCGCGTTGATCCACGCCGTCGGGTCCTTGCTGGAGTATTTCTCGCGCAATGGACACGGAAACAACACGCAGGTGTCCAGTTCCAGCGCCTCACTCTTAGTGAAAATTGTGATGTTCCCCGCCTCCCTCCAGATTGAGTGTTCCCACACCGATCCCGGGGTCAAGAGGTCGTGGTTTCCTGGAATGATGTAAACCGGTCCCGAGAATCTGCTGAGAATTTCGCCCACTTTCCGCACCAACAGGCGGTCCACCGCGTTGTCCTCGAAGACATCGCCGGTCAGCAGGAGCATGCCGGCGTGGTGGTCGGCCGCCGCCTGAACCACCCTCTGCGCCGCAGCCAGCCGCTCCGCCCGGACACGCTCTGCCATCCTGCCAACCGACTCGGCGCGCATCCCCATCTGCCAATCCGCTGTGTGGAGGAATTTCATGGATCCTCACTCAATGACCAACCGGACCCCGCTGGCATCCTGCACCGTGAATATCTATCCACGTATTCGTCGCGGCGTTGGTTGAATTCGGCAGGGGTGGCTGGGGGGTATGCCTATGCACTTGCGACGGCGCCAGGGCGCGAACCACGCTCGGCATGGAGACTTGCCGGATGAAAACATCGAATTTCAGATCTGCCGTCATACGTGTAGTCGAAATAATGACAGTTTTTGTTTCCGTCTTACAGCAAAAATCAGATCGGTTTCTGCCGAACCATTTGTGTTCATAAGGGTGCTCCGCCAGTGAGGTGAAAAATCGACTTCACAAGTAAAGAGATTTGTGAGAGGAATGCGGCATGGCGAAGACCAAGCCGACGAGAATCAGTTCGAGTTCGGGATCGAATGTGATCAGGCAGGATTTGGAAGATGAGGCTGTTGTCGCCTTCCAGGAACACTGGGCCGACGTGCTGTGCCGAGCTCGGAAGGGGAAGCCGCTTGGGCGGAAATTGTGGCGGTGTTTTGAGGCGGATACGCACAAGCGCTCACGAGCGTTAGCGGCGGAGTTTTTTGGGGACGTCCACGCGCGGAAAATGTGCCGGTTGACACCGAGGCAAATCAGACAGCGCTTATCCTGCTACCTGCCACGGGCAATCGAGTCTGCGATTGCCGATTTGGATGATCCTGATGAGCAACGGACGTTCATTCGTGAGCTTGTGACAGGTATCTACGTTCTTTTCGATTCCAAACAATGCACATGGCCGGAGTCTTACGACGAGCATTTTGAGGGTCTCTTGATCGCAACCTACTCAGGGAATGGCATTTATGATGACTGGTATGAGAGGAGTATAGGGGCGTCGTTTTTCACATGCGGCACGATGCTGCTGATGAAGTCGACCGGGGAGGATTTCAGCGAGCGGGAGTTCGAATGGCTGGAGAGAGGCATTCATTGGAACCTCGCCTCGAACGGGCCTGATGAGTTGTATGGGGTTGAGTGTGAGGCGCTCTCGCCAAGCAGGATTTGGGTCAAAATATACATTATAGAGAGGCAGGCATACGTGGAAGGCGTGATGGCGGAGGCCAGGAAACTTGTTGACGGAGGACTGCGAACATTTGTGGAAAAGGCGGTGGAGGTGCTGGCACGCGAGCATATCTTCAGGCGGGGCGGTAAGGCAAAGGCAGCCTATTTCAAGGATGCAGATATGCCCGTGCCGAAGGGCGTAATGGACGGTGTGAAAAAGCGGCTTTTCGGGGGTGCGCAGCGGTTGTCTGATGAGCAGATTCTTGAGAAGTTGCGAAAGTTGCTTGTGAGCAGGAACATCAATGACGGAGCAGTCCGGGGGGTTGAGAACATTCTCAACCGCATGCGTGGGCAGGCGTTCCCAAACTACCACAGCGGTGTGAATTACTAATTGGCGGGGACGATCGCAGCCCGACCACGGAGACCCAAGGCGCGGTCACTTTTGGAAACGGCTCCCTCTTGATCCAATAAACCGTCTTTCGCACCTCCCGGCCGCGATTGCGCCTTTTCCTCAGTTTCAACCGTCCTTCCCGGTTCTGTTTGCTGGACTGCTTCATTTCCGTTTGTGGGTCAAGAACCCCCCGACCCCTGAATGACTAGTTCGCCGACTGGAATGGCCGACACAAGCCAGCGACTAACCCCAAGCAAAGCGGTTGGCGCCGGAAGCATTATCGAGGGGCGGAGGACGGTCAAAAAACAGGGGAGGCCTCCGTTCACAAAAAAGCGATGCTGTCCGCAAGAGACGCTGGCAAGTCAAATGGATTTCCGGCGCCAATGAGTTTTCGAAAAATCACGAAAGCCGTGTTTTTATGCCACGCTTTTTTAGTGCAACTTTGTGATCCTCAGCCCATTATCTCTAGCCCCTGTATCCCCCGGACGGATGCACGGATTGAGTTGATGTGAATCCTGGCTCAATAATACAATACCGAAGACGCGAAAGGGCGCTCTTGCCGAGCGACCAGGACGACTTCATTTTGCCTCGGCCCCTGACGTGCGCGGCCGCCGCAGTGGTCGCCACCCACAAAGGGCTCACCGATTTGATCGGCGTTTCTTTTTCAGAAATGCGCGTTAATTCAGCAAAGTTTCCACCGTGAGGATTGACGACACCTGAGGCATGAAACTGATCAAAAACACAGGCACTGACCGGGTGATGGATGCGTTGCGGGCTGGCCTGAAGCCAGCAGGCAAACTCGACATCGCCACTCCCGCCATGTCGGTATTCGCCTTCGCGGAGTTTACGGCACAGTTGCAGGGCTTGTCAGCCTGTCGTCTCGTGTTGCCGGGCGGCTCGCAGACCGACTTGCAGCTTCTTGGCTCGGAATCAGACCGGGCATCCCGCAACCAACTCATGTCGCGGTGGCTGGCCCGTCGTTGCGCCGACTGGGTCACCAATCGCGTCGAAGTCCGGAACACGCAAGCCCCGCTCCCCCAGTCCAGTCTGATTGCCACCGATTCCGATGCTGGTTTGAGTCGCGCCATCACGGGACATTGCCCCGTTACCACCGACGGCCTTGGCCTTACGCCAGGCAATCCGTTCAGCTTGATTCAATGCTCGGAAACGCCGGACGAGTGCGCCATCCTGCAATCTTGGTTCACGAAGCTGTGGGAGAGTTTGCCCGCATCGCCCACGGCGAAGCAAAATCTGCTGGCGCAATTGTCCGCCATCACAGAACACAAAGCCGCCGCACTCGCCTATTACCTGATTCTCTACCATCTGTTCAAAGACCTCGGCGATACCCTGGACGAGGAAAAAATAGTCAAATCAGCTACCGGGATCCGCAACACGGTCGTCTGGAAAAAGCTCTTCAAGTTCCAGCGCGACGGCGTCGTGGGCGCGATCGACAAACTTGCACGTCTCGGCGGTTGCATCATTGCCGACAGTGTCGGCCTCGGCAAAACTTTCGAGGCGCTCGCCGTCATCAAATACCACGAGTTGCGGAACGACCGCGTTCTGGTGCTGGTTCCCAAACGGCTGCGCGACAACTGGACGCTCTACAAGGCGAACGACAAGCGGAACATACTTGCCCCTGATCGTTTCCACTACGACGTCCTCAACCACACCGACCTTTCCCGCGATGGCGGCATGTCCGGCGACATTGATCTCTCCTACGTCAATTGGGGCAACTACGACCTGGTCGTGATTGACGAATCGCACAACTTCCGCAACAAGGCCACCCACAAAGATCGTGAAACGCGCTATGACCGATTGATGAAGCGCATCATCCAGTCCGGTGTGAAAACCAAGGTGCTCATGCTGTCGGCCACCCCGGTCAACAACCGCCTGGCCGACCTGAAAAATCAAATCGCGTTCGTCACTGAGGGCGACGACGCGGCCCTCGCCGGACACAACATTCCCAGCGTCGAAGCCACCGTCCGACAGGCGCAGCTTCAATTCAATCGCTGGCTTGCATTGGAGGAAGCCGACCGCAAGCCCGCCAAGTTGATGGACATGCTGGGCTTCGATTATTTCAAACTGCTCGACCTGCTCACCATCGCCCGGTCTCGCAAACACATTCAAAAATATTATGGCACGGAAGAAACAGGCGAGTTCCCGGAGCGGCTAAAGCCCATTAACATCAAATCCGACGTGGACGTCGCCGGGGCATTCCGCGCCATCCGCGAAATCAACAACGAGATTCGCCGCCTCAATCTCAGCGCCTACGCGCCGCTGCGTTATGTGCTGCCGCCCAAACAGGCGGCCTACGACGAAAAATACAGCACTAAGATTCGCGGTGGCGAAAGTTTCTTCCGTCAGGTGGACCGCGAAGAAAGTCTAGTTCATTTGCTGCGGGTCAACATTTTGAAACGGATGGAAAGCTCCGTGGTGTCTTTTGCGCTCACGCTTAAACGCCAACTTGCCGACGTGGACAGCCTACTTGCGCAAATTGACGCCCACCAACCGGCCGTCGAAGAGATTTCCATTGAAGACGTGGACGTGGACGATCCGGCATTTGAATCGCTCCTGGTTGGGCGCAAAGTGAAAGTGCTTTTGCAGGACGTGGATTTGGTTCGTTGGCGTCAAGATCTTATCGAGGATCGCAATCGTCTCGACACGTTGCTTTCCGCCGCCGCCGAGATCCTGCCGAAGCGCGACAAAAAACTTGAAGACCTCCGCGCCGTCATTGAGGGGAAGCTTCGCCATCCAACCAATCCCGGCAATCGTAAAATCATCGTCTTCACCGCCTTTGCCGATACTGCGCAATATTTATATGCCGAACTCGCCGGCTCCCTGAAAACGACGCACGGTATCGAATCGGCGCTCGTCACTGGGGCCGGGCGCAATAAAACCACGCTGACCACGATTCGCACCGACCTCGCGAGCATTCTCACCTCATTCTCCCCACGATCCAAAGAACGCAGCGAAGAGTTCGCTGCCGAGGGCGAAATTGATTTGCTCATTGCGACGGACTGCATCAGCGAGGGCCAGAACCTCCAGGATTGCGATTTCTTAATCAATTACGACATCCACTGGAATCCCGTCCGCATCATCCAGCGTTTTGGGCGCATCGATCGCATCGGCTCGCCGAATGCGCGTATCCAGTTGGTCAATTTCTGGCCGAATATGGAGCTGGAGGAATACATCAATCTTGAACAGCGCGTCAGCGGGCGCATGGTGTTGCTCGACATTTCCGCCACCGGCGAGGAGAACATCATTGAGCAGCAAACCAATAACCAGATGAACGATCTGGAATATCGGCGCAAACAGCTGCTAAAACTCCAGGACGCGGTCATTGACCTCGAAGACCTCTCCAGCGGTGTCTCCATCACCGACCTTACGCTGAATGATTTCCGCATTGATCTGGCGCGGTTTCTGAAAGACAACCTCGCGCGCCTTGAAAATCTCCCTTTTGGCACATTCGCCGTTACCACCACGCATGGCGACGACGATTCCGCCATTCCGTCCGGCGTGATCTTCTGCCTGCGGGCCGTGGGCGCGGCGGCAGTGGCTGCCGCCGAACCCGGTTACCCGCTCGCGCCCCATTACCTAGTCCACGTCGGCGACAGCGGCGCGGTGTTGTTGCCCTTCCCGCAGGCCAAGCAGGTGCTCGACCGTCTCAAAAAACTTTGCATTGGTCGCGACCTCCCAGACGACAGCGCGTGCTCCAGGTTCGACAAAGCAACATGCAATGGCGAAAACATGAGTGCCACCCAACAACTTCTCGCCAAAACCGTCGCCAGCATCGTCGGAAAAAAAGAAGAACGCGCTGTTGCCAGCCTGTTCACTCCTGGAGGCACACACGCCATGAAAGGTGAATTCGCCGGCATCAATGACTTTGAAGTCGTGGCTTTCCTGGTTGTTCTACCCGCCGCCACAGCATGAGCTTCGCCCCAATCATCCAAGCCCTTGCATTGCCGCCTGAAACCCGCGTGGAGCAGCGTGTGCCAAAAAAGCTCCTCGTTGAAAACGGGGCACCAACCGCAGCCGACAAACGGCAGATTAACGACGGGATCGAGGAAATTCTTTGGCACGCAGCGCTGAAGCCCGCCAATCTCGGTGTGCCCGCCTACCGGGATGCTGTCCGCGAGTATTTGGAAATTGCAATCATCACCGTAACGTGTCGTTTAGCGGCCAAACCCATCCGCCTGGTTGAACTGATTCATCGCGCCATTCCGTATCCCGTATTATTGGCGGCACAGCAAGGCGAAGGGGTCAGCCTTTCCGTCGCCCACAAGCGCTGGTCACAGGGCGAAATCGGCAAAGTCGTCATCGAAGAATTGCGCGCCACTGCCCCCTTCCTCCCGGAAAGTCCCGCGGCAGAAGAAGCGCAATTTCTCGCCCGGCTTCCAGTCGGCGATCTGCCGCAGCGCGATTTATTCGCCTTGTATCAAGGCTGGCTCGACTCAGTTCTGGCCCTCGAAGCCGCGCAAATCACTGGCGCTTTTACGCCACCTTCATCAAGCGAGCGTTCAATGATGTTGCGGGAGAATCTGGACGCACGCATTGACGTCGTGCGCGAACTTGCAGTGCTCCGTGCCCAGGCCGAAAAAGAAACCCAGCTCAATCGCCGGGTTGAATTGAATCTGGCGATCAAAAGCCTCAATGCGCGCATTGCCGAGTTCGACGCCAACCTCTGAGCTTTCACTACCATTAGCCAAAGATTGAAAATCTTATGAAATCAAATCCTGGCATCGTGGAATTCCCGCTCCGGCATGTTTCCATCCGAGTGCCCTGGCATGATGCGGGTTGGGCCGGGCTGGTTTGCCATGCCCCTCAGCTCAACGGAGCGTGTGCCAAGCTGAAACGGATTGCCGGCCAAAAGAAAGAGGATCAAGAAACGCCGCACTCCGGACGCACTTTGGAAGACCTGCCTCGTGAGCAGTGGCCTTGTTGTGTGGAGGAACGGGCCACGTTCATGGCTCCGTTTCAGATGGAGCAGGTCAAGCGCCACGCACTCGCCACCGTGAACACGAAGCAATACGGCCATTTTCGACCCACATCCCAACGCTATCCGGCCTTTTCAGCGGGCGTTGTTCCCTTCCGTTGGCTGATGCGCGAGAATCTTGAATTCTATGGGGATCTCCTTGATCTGGACGTTGATATTAATCGTGAGCCCGACCTCGGTTACGAATCGAGCTGGCTGCATGAAGCCGATAACCAGAAGGCCCTGCTGGAAGGATTTGCCGCCCACTTGCGGCCCAATGGTTCTTTGTCTTTTTTCTACGCCAAACATGTTCCTTTTATCGAAGGCACGGGGCGAATTCTCATTGGTGTTGGGAGGATCAATAATCTCGGTCCCTTAATTGAGTATAGGCGCGAAGGCGAAGGGATGCGAGGCATGGTGTGGGAGCGGCCGGTGCAGCACTCAATTCGCCCAAAGGGGCAGGACGGTTTCCTACTGCCATACTATGAGATTCTAAAGTGTGCGGAGAAGGACCCGTCGCTCGACATCGAGCGCTATGTGGCCAAGGCTCCAGATGAGCATTGGGACGAATTCTCTTACGCCAGCGAACTCGTGACCCACGACGGGGCCATCGGCGCGTTGCTGTCTATCGAGACGGTCTTGGGGAGGA
>DASRLE010000502.1:0-3170 GCA_035648615.1 Saccharimonadales bacterium (SeqCode)
CGGTTCGCGCATTATCGCGGGCGCGCCGACCGACCGCGAGTTGGAACAATAAACATTCAAACCGGACAATAATATTATGGTTCAAACCAAACGCTTTTGTGAACCCGTCGCAATTAGCGAGGAAAGTTCAAGTGGGCAGCCTTCCCAACATTCAACGTAACCTTTCCGCGCGCGCCCGCACCTACGACATGATCGCATACAAAATCTCCAAGAATGCCAGGATACTGTTTGTGGGCATCAATCCACATCCCGGTTCGTACCGGCGTGGCGTTCCATTTTCCAACAACAAAATGTTCTGGTATTTGCTTACTCGGGCCGGGCTGCTGGATGAAGTCGAAAGCGATCTCAAACGCGACGAATCGTTAAAGCATATTTATGATAACAAGTTTCTTCCAAAATACGCGTTGAATCTTGTGAATTTGATCGACCGGCCCACGATAGACGTCACTGAACTGGAAAAAGGCGAGGCGCAGGCGGGTATAAAACGGGCGTTAAGAATCATTCGAACTCATAAACCGAAAGTAGTTTGCTTCATCGGCAAAATCGCGTTCAACACATTTTACAGCAGTCGCAAATGCGATTGGGGATGGCAAGAAAACATCGAGAATGCCAGGGTGTACCTGATGCATTTCCCAATCAGAGGTCCAGCGTCAATTCGCGTAAAGGAGTTGAGTGAAATAAAACGAGCCAGTCTGGAGTCATCGACCGTTATGAGATGCGACCAAGTTGACATTATTCCGAGACGCAAAAAATGAGGAAATTGTATTATGCCAATCTACAAAGTTAAATTGAAGGGCAAACAGGAAATCGCCGCTGAAACGATGGCGTTTTATTTTGAAAAGCCGAAGGGATTTGTCTATAAGGCGGGCCAATACGTCGATTACACTCTGATTAATCCCGCTGAAACCGACGCTGAAGGCAACACCCGGGGATTTTCTCTGGCAAGCGCTCCTTACGAAAACGATCTCATGTCCGCGACGCGGATGCGTGACACTGCGTTCAAACGAAAATTAAAAACATCGGCGCTCGGCGCCGAATTCACGCTGGATGCTCCGGGCGGGTCCTTCACGCTCCACAACAACGCGGCCATTCCCGCTGTTTTCGTGACCGGCGGCATCGGTGTGACGCCGGTGCGAAGCATCGTGTTGCAAGCCATTCACGAAAAGACCGCGCACCGGATTTTCGTTTTTGACTCCAACAAAAGACCGGAAGATGCGGTCTTTCTGGACGAGTTAATGAAACCACACGAGAAAAGCCCGCAGTACACCTTTGTCGGCACAATGACCGAGATGGAAAAATCAAGCCGAGCCTGGCATGGGGAAACGGGACTCATCACCAAAACGATGCTTTCCAAATATATCGGTGATTTGTCGCCGCCCATTTACTACATTGCCGGTCCGCCGGGAATGGTGGTTGGATTGCGCAAAACTTTGAGCGAATCGGGGGTCAACGATGACAATATACGCACCGAGGAGTTCTCCGGCTACTGAGGAGCAGTCTAAGAATGAAACACGAACTGAAAATCAACCGGGCGTACGAAACACCGGAGCAGAATGATGGCCGCCACATACTGGTGGACCGGCTCTGGCCGCGAGGTTTGACCAAAAAAAGTCACAAATCAACCTGTCCTGATCAAATCTCCACTTTGACGCCGGCTTTGCCAACAGGAAAGGAATGATGCTATGATAGCTTCAATAAGCAATCTCGCGCCAGAGAAACAACTCCACTCACCACATGCATGTCGTGGAAAGACCCCAACCCTGAAGGAAATTTATGACAAACACACAATCGCAAAAGCAATATGAAATCGGCATGGTCGGTTTGGGTGTCATGGGACGCAATCTCCTGCTCAACATGGCCGATCATAAGTTTTCGGTGGCGGGCTATGACAAGGATGCAGCCAAGGTCGAGGCCTTGCGCCAGGAAGGAAAGGACCGCGCTGTTCGCGGCGCGACAGACATCAAAGAGTTCATCGGCTTGCTCCGCCGGCCGCGCGCAGTGATGATGCTCGTGCCCGCCGGCGCTCCGGTCGATTCGGTCATCAAGGATTTATTGCCGCACTTGGAAAAAGGCGACCTTATCATTGATGCGGGCAATTCCTACTTCAAAGACACTGATTTGCGCGCCCGCACCTTGACGGCGAAAGACATCCTATTCCTGGGTGTGGGCGTGTCGGGAGGCAAGGAAGGCGCGCGGCACGGAGCGAGCATCATGCCCGGCGGGCCGAAAGAGGCCTACGAGCGGGTGCGCCCGGCGCTTGAAGCGGCGGCGGCGAAGGTCCAGGGCGATCCGTGCGTCACCTGGATGGGCCCTGGATCGGCTGGTCATTTCGTGAAGATGGTCCACAACGGCATCGAGTACGGCATCATGCAATTGATCGCCGAAACCTACGACCTGATGAAGCGTAGTTGGGGCATGAGCGACGACGAAGCACATGAAACCTATGCTTCATGGAACAAGGGCGAACTCAATGGCTATCTGGTGGAGATCACCAGCCATATTTTTTCCAAGAAGGACGACAAGACCGGCAAGCGACTCATCGACGAAATCGTTGGCGTGGCGAAACAGACAGGCACCGGCATGTGGACTTCGCAAAGCGCAATGGAACTGCAACTGCCGATTCCGACCATCGACCTGGCGGTGGCGATGCGGGACATGTCCGTGTTCACGAAGGAACGCGAGCAAGCGAGCGGAATATATCAGCGAGCCATTCGCCGTTTTACCGGCGACCGCGGCAAGTTCCACACGCAACTGGGCGGAGCGCTTTTTGTCGCGGTGATTACTACCTATGCGCAAGGGATGGCGCTTTTGGCGGTGGCTTCAGACAAATACAAGTATGGACTTGATCTTGAAGCCGTGGCGCGGATTTGGCGGGGCGGCTGCATCATCCGCGCCGCGTTGCTGGAAGACATCTGCGCGGCGTTTCGCGTGAAGCGCGACCTGCCGAACTTGCTGCTCGATCCCAACTTGTCGCACAAGGTCATGGAGCATCAGGAAGACTTGCGCCATGTGATATGTCAGGCGGCAGAGGCGGGCGTGCCGGCGCCGGCGTTAATGGTTTCGCTAGCAGCCTGTCGGGCTTAAGCGATCACCATCCTAATAGCGATTATGGAACATATAGGGCCAGACACGTTGCGAGGGTAACTCTGGTTGGCAGTAATGGATTGGAT
>DASRLE010000503.1:0-15532 GCA_035648615.1 Saccharimonadales bacterium (SeqCode)
TACGCTTACTTTAATTATTAGTTTTAAGTCCGACAGGCTGCTAGGAACAACGCTCCGCTGTCGCGGATGCCAAACCCATAACCACCGTTGCCAAAAGCAAAGAAATAACCGCGGCCAGAACCATCCTCGGTTGAAAGGCTGTTGCTTCCACGCTCTATCCAGGCTTCGATGGTAAAGTTCTGCAGTTGCAAATTGGCCGCATTACCCACCGCGACGTCGGAGGCATCACCCGCGATCAGGAAGCCTTGCCCAACCTTGCCCTGTGCATAACCGGCCCCTCCCTCCAAAACCCCATTATTGCCCCCCACGCGATCCACCGTATTCCCTTCACCTCGCCACCAACTCACCAGTCCTGGCGGCGGCGCAACGCAGGGAGGCACCGGGTTAACGGTCAACACCGCATTGGAACTGGTGGTCGGCCCGTAAGAATTGGCAACTACAACGCTATATGTGCCTCCCTGATTCAATTGCACGTTAGCCAAGATGAGCGCCGCATTCGTTGCCGTTGGTATATTTGTTCCATTCAAAGCCCACTGATAGTCCAGAGGACCGAGACTAGTCGCTGACGTAACAAAGGTCAAATCGTCACCCACAATCGCCGTCTGATTGGTCGGTTGCAGCGAAATCGTTGGGGCCATGGCCGGCGCGGTGCATTTCCCAGTGCTGCCCGCCCCGTAAATACTTTGGATTTCTGAAGCCGTCAAAGCACGGCTGTAAATTGAAAGCTCGTCAATGGAACCCAAAAAGCTGGCAATTAAAAAATCATTTTCACATCCGATTGTGTCTCCACTTTCATAAATGAAGTTGTCCACGAAGGGTGAGGTAGGATAAGCCGTTCCATCGATATAAAATACGACGTTTGTACCGCCTTTTGTTACCGCCAAATGATGCCACGTTGTATCAATCACCTGAACGCTGGAGTCAACCTCCGAATTGTTTCTGGCGTCTATAAGCATCAACGTTCCATCGTCGTAAATGCCAAATCCACAACTACCTCCGCTCCCATAAATGAATCCGATTCCAGAACCATATTCTGTGTCTAGTGTGGCAACCGTGTTGCTTCCCCTTTTGACCCAGCTTTCAATCGAAAAATTCTGTAATTCGAGGTTGGTTGGCGCCCCGACTTCTACCCCGGAGTAATAGCCGTCGAAAACAAATGCGTAACCCACTTTGCCTATGTCAAACGTGACGTCACCCTCCAATATTCCATTATTTGTTCCTACCCAATCCAAGGCGTTCTTTTCGGCACGCCACCAACTGACAAGACCCGGCCGAGGAGCTACACAGTCCGTTTGTGCCTGCAATAACATCGGGCATGCTGCAATGATAAAACAAGTAAATCCCTCCTTCGGCACTACTCTGCAAATACCCGCCAGTAGTTTTCTAAACTTGCTTCTTAATAGTCTTAGCAACAACACGGTGATTTCCGATCGTTAGGCGTTCCATTTGCTACTTTGGTCCACATATTGTCCAACTTGCGCCCGTTAAGGACGGAAGGGCCACATTTGTATATGTGGCTCCTAATGGATCACTAGTAAGCCAAATACGATTTGAACCAGTTGTAGGATCACGCCAAACAATGTCAGCAACTCCATCTCCGTTAAAATCCCCAACGCCGACAATATGCCAATTCAAATCCACTTCCGCCGATAACGTCACGCTACTGAGGAGATAGTTTGTCCCAGACATCTTCCAGACATAATTATTTCCTGTCGCATTATCACGCCATAGGATATCCCTTTGACCGTCTCCATTGAATTTCCCAGCCCCAACGATTTGTGAGTTGCCACTCGGCCACGGCGCTGAAACGACTACGTTGGTCAGAAAATTGGTTCCATTCATCAACCAAAGGGTGAATTGATTGGTCGCTGAGTTGGTCAAAACCAAGTCGGTCCTTCCGTCACCGTTAAAATCCCCTGTCGCAGCAATCCCGTAGGTCGAATCTGGTAGAGGGGGCATGGCCACAGTCGAAATTAAACTCGGGCCCTGCATTGTCCAAAGCCATACATTGCTGGTCCCAGTCTGCGTCCACAAAATGTCATTGTTGGCGTCGCCATTGAAGTCCGCCGTGCCGGAGATGACCCAATTGGTATTTGTCTGGGGCCAGATGCCGTTAGTGCAGGCATCGACAAAGGAGGTGGTCCCTTTCCGCCAAAGCACGTTTTGCCCCGTGCTGGTATTGCGCCAGAGCAAATTGGGGATTCCAGCCCGATCGAAGTCTCCCTTCTGCTGGGTGCCGGCCACCTCCGCGTAGGTGCCCGTCAATGTAATAAGTGCGTTTGTGGAATTCGTATTGTTGCCCAGCGAGATAAAGCTGCTTCCGATCCGGGTATAAGAGTTGTTATATTCCACCCCCCAAGGCCCCGGATTCTCAATGTCGTTGTCTGTGCATAGAACATTAGAGGTGTTAAAGAACACAAAGGCCCGGCTTGTTAGATTAGGCGGCATTATAAATTAGCGCCAGCGTGTGAATGCGCGAGGCGTCTCGAATGATTGGGTTTCGATCTCACCTTTGAAAGATCTCGGAATTCGATTGTGACTTTTTTGCCAAGCGTTGCGGCGATTCGTTGAAGCATATAACCGCATCCATTAAGTTCAGCCGGGCGCAGCGAGCAATCTGCGCGCCTTGGCTTGAAGGATGGCGATCAGGTTGCCCGTTCTTACATAGGCTTCGTACTCGCTGCGCTCTTCCTCGGTGAGGGCGCCTTCCGTACATTTACCGGCCAATTCATCAATTCGCGCCTGGAGTTGGGAATCCGCGCGCAATTGCACTAACCGCTCGGCCGCTTCCGGGGTAAGACAACGGCTGATGGGTTCCAATAATCGGTCGAGATATTCAGCCGCACTCATGGAGGATAATCTGCCCCCAACGTTATCACGATGTCAACCGTCGAACGCTTCACCCGGGCGCACAGGCGCTCTAACTTTCGAGGTAAGGACGCCGCAGACCATCCAGGCAATCCAACCAAGCTGTTGTGCCGTCTCTGCCGCTTCGCGGGCTGCGCCGACCCTGCCAATTCACTTGCGACCGAATTCTGTTTTCTCGCACCGCCCCATCGCGCGGTCGCCCGGGCGGAAGGCGACCGCCGGCAGCGGGAGGTCTGTGCCGGGCCGCTTTTGGATAGTCCTCCAAAAAAAGCGCGCACCGTGCGCGTCTCTTCTTGACAGGCCCGCTCGGCGGGGTCGAAAAATAGCGCGCACGGTGAGCGGCAGAGATTTTCAGTTCTGTGTTATAACCGATACGGTGAATTGAAAAATGTATGAAAGAATGCGCCGCCCAATTCGGGAAAGGATGCTGGGCCTCGGAAACGCGTTGCCCACACTTTGGAATTTCCGCCCCTATTTTTTCGATTTTCGCGCCTTGCGCGTTTTCGGATTTTCGCGCTCAGTCAAACCCAGTCGCACCCAGTCAAACCAATACCGGTCGAATTTAGGCGGGTGCATCAGGTTTTCCCCTATGATTAGGCTGCTTTTGTATCAGGGTGATCCACTGCCCACAATCTTGGAAGCCAGGCGTGCCGAAGCAATATGTCCGGGTTTCGGCCCAGGACGGCGACTGAATCTATTGAGGAGCCGTTTACGATGTGGAACGGTCGGGCGGGGGAAATTTTTTCAAGCCGGTGAGCTGGCAAAAAACTCGGGCCACAAAGAGCGGGTTGTTCTTGAGATAGCGTTTCCACAATCGCCGCGGTTCGCAGCACAGACGGAAAAACCACTCCAGGCCGGAGCGTTGCATCCAGCGCGGGGCTTGGCGGACTTTGCCGGCGTGAAAATCGAAGGCGGCCCCCACCCCGGCCATCAGGGTGACGTTGAGTTGCGGCAGGTACTCGGCCATGAACTTTTCCTGCTTGGGCGTGCTTAGACCAATCCACATGACATCCGGCTGGCTGGCCGCCACTTGCTCCTTTAGTTGTTGCTGCTCGCCGGCGTTTAGGGGGCGGAAGGGCGGCTCGTAAGTCCCCACCACTTGCAGCTTTGGAAAGCGGCCCAAGAGTTGTTCGCGCAGGGCTTCCGCGGTTCCGTTCGCGCCCCCGTAAAAAAAATGCCGGTAGCCGCGGCTTTGTGATAACTCCAGGACCGCCAGCATCAGGTCGGGTCCATAGACGCGGGCCATTTGCTTTTCGCCGTGCAGCCGGCCCATCCAAACCAGGGGCATCCCATCCGGCGTGCATAAAAACGACTGGTTGAGGATGTCGCGAAAGCGAGGGTCGGTCTGCGCCTCGGAAACGCCATGCACACCCGTGACGCAAATATAGCCTTTGCGCCTCTCGGTCAAAGCGGCCTCAATCGCGGCGCAAGCCAGCTCCATGTTCAGGACGCTGACCCCGACGCCCAAAACATTAGTTCGGCGAATTAGTTCGTTGCGCATAGCTTGCGATTTCAAATAATTGCTTTTTCCAGGCCTCGACGTTGGTGTTGGCCAGCAGCCATTGCCGGCCGGATTGGCCGCTGCGGCGACGCCAGTCTGGTCCGCGCCGCTCCACCTCTTCGATTTGCGCCGCCAATTCGGCGGCGTTCCCGGGCTGGTGAATCAGGCCGCTGGTTTCATCGACCAATTCGGGCATGCCGCCCGAGCGTGCCACCAAAGCTGGTTTGCCATAATCAAAAGCATCGTAAATGACAAAGGAGAGCGGTTCGCCCCAGATGGCAGGCTGGATCACCGCCTTGCACTGGGAGAGCAATTGATGTTTTTGATCTCCGCTCACATAGCCGCAATATTGCACCCGCTGGTTTGCGGCCGCTGCCGCCCGCACCCATTCCGATAAAGGTCCGTCCCCTGCCACCATCAGCCGGGGGCAGTTTTGCCCGAGGCGGCGGCCAAGAATCTCCCAGCACTTGAGAAGAACTTTAATCCCCTTGTCCTCGATGAGCCGTCCTAGAAAAAGATAATAATCCCCTTCGGGGAAATTGGCTTCAGTATTCACGGGCACTCGAGGGTGGTACAAACGAAATACCTTCTCTTTTGGCACGCCTCCGGCGATAAATTGATCGTGCATAAAATTCGAGATGGCCACCCATGCTTTGACCGCGTGATAGTGGTGTCGCAAGCGCATCCAACATAATACGCTGCCTAAGACCAAGGTTTTGAGCCGGGAGCCTTGCCACGCTCCGTCTTTGACCTGCCGCAGATAGGCGCGCCCCCAGCGTTGGGGTTGCAAACTCTCCGCGTTGTTTAGATACCCGGTAATCGAAAACGGGCGGAAGTTGTGAATGTATTGGATGATAGGAATTCGTTGACGAAGGGCTTCGCGATATACCGAGGGCGAGCCGACCGGGAAAACGTTATGAACCAGCCAGGCGTCTGCCTTGTCTTGGTTTTGCTGGAGCCGCAGCTTCGCCACGGATTTTGGATTGTAAAACATCCAGGCGATTTGTTGCCATTTGGCCGGAGCGCCGGGACCCTTCCATTCCGCGCTGTCAAATAAGCATTCGTCGAAATTGCCTTGAGGACCGAGAATTTGGGCAAATTGACGGACTGCGCTCTCCTCCCCTCCTGGCTCAAGATAACGGTTAAAGACCTGAAGAAGTTTTGGAGGACGTTCGGTCACAAGGGTCAATGCGCTATTTCAATCGGGCTTGTTTACACTAAAGCACTTGGCATGGCCAGCCATTCATTTAATTGGGCGCCATTTCCCCGAATTTGCGCTTGACGGTGGGGACGGCACGCCTTTTGATTGCGCGCATCCGCCAAACAACAACGGAATCGGCTGGCAGTCTATTTGCTTAATTTATGGAAAACCGAACGGTCGCTTGTTGGCTTTGCCAGGGAATGGCGGCGGTCCTTCTTGTCTGTGCCGCCTCTAACGCCTCGGCCCAAACCAACGCCACGGAAGCCACTCCCGAACAATTGAAGAAGTTGAGCATCGAGGACTTGATGAATCTCGATGTCACTTCAGTCTCCAAACAGCCGGAACGTTTTGGGGACGCCCCGGCGGCCATCGAGGTGGTGACAGGAGAGGACATCGCGCGAGCAGGGGCGTCGAGCATTCCGGAGGCGTTGCGTTTGGCGGGCAATTTGGACGTGGCGCAGGAGAATGCGCATGACTGGTCGATCAGCGCGCGGGGATTCAATAGCGGCTCGGCGAATAAGTTGCTGGTTCTGATGGATGGGCGGACGCTTTACACGCCGCTCTACGCGGGCGTTTTTTGGGATGTGCAGGATTACCTGCTGGCGGACATTGACCGGATTGAAGTGATTGCCGGTCCCGGTGGCACTTTGTGGGGGGCCAATGCGGTCAACGGCGTCATTAATATTACCAGCAAGAGCGCCAAGGACACGCAGGGACTTTATCTCGAAGCCGGCGGCGGAAACCAGTTGCAGGACTTTACCGGATTGCGCTACGGCACGACCCTGGCCTCCAATGTTTATTTTCGCGTGTATGGGAAATACTTTGATCGGGCCGGCGAAGTGTTCGCGGGCGGCGCGGGCGCGGGCGATCCGTGGACCATGGGCCAGACGGGTTTTCGGATGGATTGGGACTCTTCGGTCCAAAACCTCCTGACGGTGCAGGGAGATTTCTATGACGGCGCGGAGGGAACATTAACCCACGACGACACGCGGGTCAGCGGCGGCAATGTTTTGACTCGATTCAGCCACAGCTTTTCGTCCGATTCAGACCTCAGCGTGCAACTTTACTATGACGAAACGCGCCGCATTGTTCCGGGCACGTTTGGAGAGAACCTGAGCACCTACGATCTTGATATTCAGGACCGTTTTCTCCTGGGCAGCCGCAACCATTTTGTGGTGGGTGGCGGCTACCGTTTTACGGATGACAATGTGGGCAATTCGCCCGCAGTGGCTTTTCTTCCGGCGCATTTGGACCGCAATTTGTTCAACATTTTTGGCCAGGATGAAATCACCCTTACGGAAGGTTTGAATTTCACCCTCGGCACCAAGCTCGAACACAATGACTACACCGGTTTCGAGGTGGAACCCAGCGGACGCCTGGGCTGGACGATTGCCCCAAATCAGTTGGTCTGGGGAGCGGTTTCGCGTGCGGTGCGAACGCCCTCGCAAATTGACGAGGATATTTTCAGTCCTGGCAATCCGCCTTATTTTCTGGCGGGCGGGTCCAACTTCGTGTCGGAAACGCTGCTGGCTTATGAGCTTGGCTATCGCACCAAGATTACCGAAAAAATCTCCGGCTCAATTTCCGCCTACTACAACAACTACGACAATTTGCGCACCGTCACCCCGGGAGCCGTGGCGGGAAGTCCTGCTTACATTCAGAATAATCTGCAAGGAGAAACCTACGGGTTTGAATCGAGCGCGACCTGGCAGATTGTGGACTGGTGGCGGTTGCACGGCAGCTACGATTTGCTGAAGGAACACCTGCACCTGAAACCCGGCACAGCCGATTTGAATGGCGGCCAGGGAGAAACCTCTGACCCGCAACAGCAGTTTGCCTTTCGGTCCTCGATGGATTTGCCGCACAACGTGCAGTTCGACGTAGGGCCGCGCTGGGTGGACAAGCTGCCGAACATTTCCAGCGGCACGCCCGGCAATGTGCCGGCCTATTTTGAATTGGAAGCGCGGTTGGCCTGGCGCGCCTCGCGCAACCTGGAATTCTCCATCGTGGGCCAAAACCTATTGCACGATCACCACCCGGAGTTTGGCTATCCGAGTCCTATGCGCGAAGAAATCGAGCGCAGCGTCTATGGAAAGGTGGCATGGCAATTTTAAGGTCCCTAGCCGGGCGCAGCCGCATTTTCGCCTCGTGGCTGCTGGCGTTGAGCACGCTGGTTGCGACCGCCCAGAGCACCGAGACGACTGCAGAATACAAGGTCAAGGCCGTTTACCTCATCAAGTTCGTCCAGTTTGTGGGCTGGCCGGCCAGCGCCTTTGCCAGTGGGGACGCGCCCCTGGTCATCGGGGTGCTGGGCAATGATCCCTTTGGCCGGGTGCTGGACGAAGTGCCTGAGGGTGAAGTGGTCAAGAATCGGCGTGTGGTCATCCGCCGCTATCGGAATATAAGAGACGTGGACAATGCTCAAGTCCTCTTCATCGGGCAGTCGGAAGCGCCGCGCATCCGCCCCATCCTGGGCGAACTCAAGGGCCAGAGCATTTTAACGGTCAGCGACATTGAGGGCTTTTCCTACGAGGGCGGCATTGTGCGCTTTCTGATGGTCAACAACAAAGTGCGCTTTCGCATCAACGTGGATGCCGCCCGGGACGCCAATTTGCAAATCAGTTCCAAACTGCTGCAATTGGCCGAGATCGTGCATGATCCGGTCCATTAGATGAACCTCAAGGACGCGCCCATCAAGAAAAAGCTGACGATGGTCATCATGCTGACCAGCGCGGTGGTTTTAGTACTGACAGCAACCGTTTTCATTATTTACGAAGTCGTCACCTTTCGGCAAAGCCTGCGGCAGAATTCCCAAACCATCGCGCAAATTACGGCTGCGGAAAGCAGCGCGGCGGTGGATTTCGAGGATGAAAACGTCTGCCAGGAAATAATTTCCAAGTTGAGCGCCGAGCCGACCATCCTCCTGGCCGCGCTTTACTCCAAGGATGGGAAAATCCTGGCGCACTATCCGGAGTCCTCGCCTTCCAATTACTTTCCCACCATTGCCGGAGCCAAGCCCTATTCCATTGAGCACGAAACACTCAACCTCTTCGTGCCGGTCAAAGTGGAGCCGCGCATCGTGGGCACGCTGTATCTCAAGTGGGACCTGAGCGGCGCGTATCGCCGTTATCGCTGGTATGGCGGAATGGTCGCCCTCGTGCTGGCGGGTTCGCTCGGCATTGCCCTGGGTATTGCCAACTGGCTGCAGCGCGGCATTTCCGAACCCATTCTCGAACTGGCCGATACGGCCCGCGCCATCGCTTTCAAACGCGATTATAATGTCCGGGCCAATAAATACGGCGAAGACGAGCTGGGTCTTTTCACCGACGCCTTCAATCACATGCTGACCCAGATTCAGGAGCGCGACGAAGCGCTGCGCAAAAATGAGGAGCAATTGCGCCGCGCCCTGCAAGCCGCCCAGACGGCGGCCGATGAAGTTCGCGCCTTGAATTCCGAACTGGAGGAACGTGTCACGAACCGCACCAACGAGCTGGCCTCGATCAATCGCGAATTGGAGGCCTTCACTTATTCAGTCTCGCATGATTTGCGCGCCCCGTTGCGCCACATCGACGCCTTCGCGCAAATTCTGGAGGAAGATCTGGGCAACGACCCCACCGGGGCGGCGAAACATGTCCTGCGCATCCGGCAGGGAGTCCAAAGCATGGGCCGGCTGATTGATGATTTGCTGAACCTGTCGCGCGTGGGACGCGCGGAGGTCCAAACCGTGACCGTTCCACTGGACCAAATCGTGGAGGAAGTGCTGACCGAAATGCGGCCCGAATTGGTCAATCGCAAGATCGAGTGGCATATCGGCCCATTGCCGTCCGCCCGGATCGATCCTGGATTGATTAAGCAGGTTTTTGCCAACTTGATTTCCAACGCAGTCAAGTACTCCCGTCCGCGCGACCCGGCGGTGATTGAGATTGGCCAGGAACAAATCGAGGGGAAGACCTCGATTTTTGTCCGCGACAACGGGGTTGGGTTCAACATGAAATATGCCGACAAGCTTTTCGGCGTTTTCCAGCGGCTTCATCGGGCCGAGGACTTTGAGGGCACGGGCGTCGGCCTGGCCACTGTCCAGCGCATTATTCATCTGCACGGCGGCCAGATTTGGGTCAATGCGGAACTGGACAAAGGAGCCACTTTCCATTTTACTCTGCGAGGAATGGAAAAAACCTGATACACATGAGCACACCGATTGAAATATTGCTGGTCGAGGATAACCCCAACGATTTGGAACTGACCATGCACGCGTTGACCAAACATAATTTGGCCAACAAAATCCATGTGGTGCGCGACGGCGAGGAAGCGCTGGACTTTCTGTTTTGCCGCGGCACTTTCAGCAGCCGCACCTTCGACAACGCCCCCAAGGTTGTGCTGCTGGATTTGAAGCTGCCCAAGGTGGACGGCCTGGAAATTCTGCGCGCGGTCAAATCCGACGCCCGGACAAAGGCCATCCCGGTGGTGGTCATGACCTCCTCCAAACAGCAGCGCGACTTGGTGGAGAGTTACCAAGTGGGAGTCAACAGCTACATCCAGAAGCCGATTAATTTCGCCGAGTTCCAGGAAGTCATCCGGCACCTTGGCTACTACTGGCTGGCGATCAATCAGCCTCCCCCCAGCGGCGCCTTCAAGTAACGTCGCGCGCGCGCCGCGATTGTTGACATGTTTTCCATCCAAAAATGGTTTGCCAAAGATGATGAGTTCTTTGCCTTGCTCATCGCCAGCGCGCTGGAGGGCCGGGCCAGCGTCCTGACCCTCAAACAAATCCTGCGGGAGGCGCGGGCGGAAAATAGTCTCGACTCATTTGCCGCCACTCGCCGCAAGGACAAACAAATCACCGCCCGCATCACCGAACTGCTGGCCCGCGCGTCGATAACCACCCTCGATCCCGAGGACATCGAAGCGATTTCCCATGCGCTTTACAAAATTCCCAAGACCGTGGAAAAATTCGCCGAACGCTATCTCATTTGCGCGGATCAGTTGACCCAAGTGGATTTTTCCCCGCAAATCGTCCTGGCGGAACAGGCGACCGATACCGTCGCCACGGTTATTAAAGAATTGGAAGGGTCCCACTTCGGGCAAGTCAATGCCTCCAATGAGCGGCTGCAGAAAATCGAAGGGGATGCCGACAAGCTCATGCTCAAACTTTTGACCGAGTTGTACAGCGGCAAGTATCCGCCGATGACGGTGGTGATGGTGAAGGACCTCTACGAACTGCTGGAGAAAGTGGTGGACCGCTGCCGGGACGTGGGCAATGTGGTCGAGAACGTGGTGTTGAAACACTCTTGAGCGCGCATGGATCCCGTCTTCTTCCTTTTGCTGGTGCTGGGGACGGTATGGGCCTTCACTTTTACCAACGGCTTTCACGATGCGGCCAACGCCATTGCCACGGTCGTCGGAACCCGGGTATTGACACCGCGGCAGGCGGTTGTGATGGGGGCGGTTACCAATTTCATCGGGGCGTTGTCAGGGGTCGCGGTCGCCAAGACGATCGGGGCGGGGTTGGTCGATGCCCACTTCATTACCACCGCCACCGTTTTTTGCGGGATGCTGGGCGGTATTGGGTGGAATCTGCTCACTTGGTATTTCGGTCTCCCGTCCAGTTCAAGCCACGCCTTGATTGGCGGCTTGCTTGGGGCCGCCCTCGCCTCCGCGCATAACCAATGGTCGGTCATTAAATGGTCTGTTTCGCACATGGATCCAAAAACCGGCCAAATTGTGTCTGGCGGTCTTTATGCAAAGGTCGTTCTGCCGATGATCACCTCGCCAGTGGTTGGTTTCGTCGGAGGCATGATGGTGATGGGCATCCTTTTTGCCGTCATTCGCCCGATGCGTCCGCGGACGGTGGATAAACTTTTTGGCAAACTTCAATTGGTCAGCGCCTCCTACATGGGTTGGGCCCATGGTTTTGCCGATGGTCAAAAAACGATGGGCATCATGGCGCTGGCCTGTTACGTCGCGACCAAAAATGGCGACCTGAAAAATGCGCCCCACTGGCTCGGGTTTCTCCGCACGCCGGATTTCGAGGTCAAGCGCTGGGCGGAATGGACCTGCGGCCTTGCCATGGCGATGGGGACTTACATTGGCGGCTGGAGGATTATTCAGACGCTCGGCCGCAAGATGGTCCGCCTGCGTCCGGTCCATGGTTTTGCGGCGGAAACCACCGGCGCCACCGTGTTGCTCATCACCGGCAAACTGGGCATGCCTGTTTCGACCACGCACGTCATTACCACGGCCATCATGGGAGTTGGCTGCGCCCGCCGTTTCAGCGCGCTGAATTGGACTTTGGTTGAGCGAATCCTGTGGGGATGGGTCCTGACCATCCCCGCCACGGCTGCCGTCGCGTATGTCTTGGTGTGGCTGGCGCAGGCTTTAGGTTTGACCCACTGAGGTTTAGGACTTCCCGTGCCGCAGGCCTGACAATTGCCCCGGCGTCATCAGCCAATCCAGGCTGGCGCACTGGCCCAATCGCAGCTTGGTCACGGACAATTTGCACAAGCCGCCCTTCTTCAGTTCGATGGACATAGTGTCCTGTCCGGTCAGCAAAATCGAAATCAGGCGGGACAGGAACGGTTCGTGGCCCGCCAAAACAATTTGCTTCATCGCCGAATGCTTCTCATTGATTTCGTCAATAATCGCTTTCGGATCGGCCTCGGCCACAAGATTGCGGGTGACAATCATTTTTTTGGATTTGAGCGCTTCCTGCAAAATTTCCGCCGTGCGCAAGGCGCGCAGATACGGGCTGGTCAAAATCAAATCAAAGGACAATTCCATCCTTTCGATGCCGCGCGCTTCCTCGAACATTCGTTTCTCGCCCTCAGCGGTGAGGGGGCGTTTGCTGTCCGGACGCCATTTTGAACTTCGCGCATAAGGTTTGCCGTGGCGGAGAAAAAATAAGTTCATAGTTTGTTGGCTTCATGCCGGATGTCGCGCGCCTCGCACAAATAAACCACTTCCTCCGCAATGTTGGTCGCGTGGTCGGCGACCCGTTCCAGACTTTTGGAAACCGTCATCAGGTTCAGGCAGCGCGAAATCGTGGAAGGATTTTCGACCATGAAACTGGAAAGCTCCCGGTAAAGCTGCCGGTTGATGGCATCGACCTCCTTGTCGCGCGGCACCACAGCTCGCGCTTTTTCCGGTTGTTTGTTGACAAAGGCATCGAGCGATTCCTTCAACATGCCCAGGGCGATGGCGGCCATGCGCGGAATGTCCAGATAGGCTTTGAGCTGGGGCTCCCGGTTCAATTCCTGCGCCCGGCGCGCGATGGTCGTTGCTTCATCGCCAATCCGCTCGAGGTTTTGCGAAATTTTCATGGCGACCGTGATCAAGCGCAAATCCGACGCCAGCGGCGCTTTGGACAAAAGATGAATGGCCAGGTCATCGATCTCGATTTCGTATTTGTCCACCACGTCGTCATTTTGCTGCACTTGTTGCGAGAGGGCGTCGTTGCGGTCGGTCACGGCTTGCACCGCCTGGCTGACGGCGCTCTCGGCGCAACTGCCCATCATCAGCAATCGTTCCTTAAAACCGGCCAGTTCTTCGTCAAAATATTTTTGCATGGCAAGAGTCTCCTTCCGGTTCAGCCAAAGCGGCCGGTGACATAGTCTTCCGTCTGCTTGTTGGCTGGGTTCGTAAAAATTTTATGCGTCTGGTCCAACTCGATCAGTTTGCCGAGATAGAAAAAGGCCGTGAAACCGGAAATGCGCGAGGCCTGCTGCATATTATGGGTCACAATAACAATGGTGAACTGCTTTTTCAATTCGAGGATCAGTTCCTCGATTTTCGCCGTGGCCAGGGGGTCCAGCGCGGAGGCCGGTTCATCCATCAGCAGCACTTCCGGCTCGATGGCCAGGGCGCGCGCGATGCAGAGGCGCTGCTGTTGTCCGCCGGAAAGGCTCAACGCGCTGGAATGCAGCCGGTCCTTGACTTCGTCCCACAGCGCCGCGCGCTGCAAGGCCTGTTCGAGACGCTCGTTCAGCGCCGCCTTGCGCCGCACCCCGTTCAAGCGCAATCCCACTGTTACGTTTTCGGCCACCGTCATGGTTGGAAACGGGTTCGACTTTTGAAAAACCATCCCGACCCGCCGCCGCACCAAGGTGGGATCGACCTGGCTCGCATAAAGGTCTTCGCCAAACAAACGGATGCTTCCCTCGACTCGCGCGTTCGGCGACAAATCGTGCATCCGGTTCAAACTGCGCAGGAAAGTCGATTTGCCGCATCCGCTCGGCCCGATGATGGCGGTGACGGCGCGCGGCGGGATTTGCATCGAAACATCGTTGAGCGCCTGAAGACTGGAAAACCAAACGTTCAAATGCCGCACGTCGAAAGTCACCGCGGATTCGGCCACGCCGGGCTTCGCGGAAACGACTGGGCTTTGATCGGTCATATCAGTCAATCCTAATTACCTTGGCAGATGCGGGCCGGGCCCGCGGGTCATCAACCTGACCCCGATATTGACGCTCAGAGCCAGGGCGATCAAGACCAATGCCCCCGCCCAGGCCTGGCGGTGCCAATCGTCATACGGGGCAATGGCGTAGAGGTAAATCTGCACCGGCAGGGCCGAGATCGGTTCGGAAAGCTTGTGCGTCCAAAAGTGATTTCCGGGCGTGGTGAAGAGCAGGGGCGCGGTTTCGCCCGCGATGCGCGAGGCGGCCAGCAGCACGCCGGTGATAATTCCTTTGCCAGCCGTTTTCAGCACAATGTGAACGACGCATTTCCATTGCGGAATGCCCAGAGCCAGGGCTGCTTCGCGATAACTGCCCGGCACCAGCGCCAGCATTTCTTCAGTCGTGCGGATGATCAGCGGGATCATCATAAACCCAAGGGCCAGCCCGCCGGCATAAGCCGACGACCCGTGCATCGGAATGACCACCAGGGCATAGACCACGATGCCCCAAACAATCGAGGGCGTTCCGTTCAGGATATCCGCCGCGAACCGCACCGCAAAATTCATTTTGCCCGAGCCGAATTCGGAAAGGTAAACGCCCCCCAACACGCCAATCGGCACTCCAATCAACGTCCCCAGCCCTGTCAACACCAGAGTGCCGACAATGGCATTGGCCATGCCGCCCCCCGACTCCCCCACCGACTTGGGCAGATGCGTCAGAAAATTCCAATCCAGCGAACTGGCCCCGAGTTTGATCAGATGGAAAAGAATCAGAGCCAGCGGCGTGATGACGAGCAGCGCGCAGAGCAGGCACGCCGCTGAGAGGAGCGAACTCTTCAGCGCCCGCCATTGGTGATGGCGCGTGTTCATGCTTGCCGCCGGTGTTTTGGAACACCCGCCGCGCCAATCAAAAGACGAGCCACAATATTAGTGACAATCGTGACCAGGAGCAGCACCAACCCCAGCTCATAGAGCGCGCTGGTGTGCAGGTCGCTGGTCGCCTCGGCGAATTCGTTGGCAATGGCGCTGGCCAGTGTGTAGCCGGGAGCGAGGAGCGATTTCGAGATTTCGGGACGATTGCCAATGACCATCGTGACGGCCATCGTCTCGCCCAAAGCGCGTCCCAAGCCCAGCATGGCCGCACCGAAAATGCCGCGGGTTGAAGTGCGCAGCACCGCCAGGCGCGTCACTTCCCAGCGGGTGGCGCCGAGGGCAAAAGCCGCTTCACGTTGCGCGGCGGGCACGGCGCGGAAGACCTCGCGCGAAATGGAAGTGATAATGGGCACAATCATGATTGCGATAATTATGGCTGCGGCCAGAATGCTCACCCCGTAAATCGGCCCTTGGAACAGAGGCAGAAAACCGAGGACGCGCTTCAGCAGCGGGAACAGGTGGTCATCGGCGCCATTGCCCCGCAGCCAGGGCACCATCACAAAAATTCCCCACAAACCAAAGATCACGCTGGGAATGGCGGCCAGCATTTCGATCAACGAGATGGCCGGCTGGCGCACCCACTGCGGAGCCAATTCGGTGAGGTAAATCGCCGTGCCCAGGCTCAAAGGCAGCGCAATGA
>DASRLE010000504.1:0-2745 GCA_035648615.1 Saccharimonadales bacterium (SeqCode)
CCATCTGGCGCGCATCGGCAATAATCTGAATCAAGTTGCGCGCGGCATCAATCGCGCCGTTCTGACTGGCGAGAAGATTGAAGCCGTCAAAGTAATGGTGGAACTGGCAGCGATCCGCGCCGCGATGGAGGAGTTATGGTAATCAAGATTCTTGGCGGCAAAAAGGCGTCCATCCCCTACCAGTTGAAAAATCCCACCGCGCGGATTTTGCACGGCGACCCGGCCGTCACACAGCGGTTGATTGACGGCTCTAGTTTTTCCCAAAAATACTGCGGCATCGTTTTGAGCTTTGAGGAAAACATCACCGCCGAAACCGAATCGGCCATCCTCGACGACTTCCGCCATTTGCTGCGCGGCGGGCTGGAGGAGGACGCGCTGGATATTCTGGCGGTGGGTCATGCGGACAAAATTCATCCCACGACCAAGGCCATGCGCCCCGACTACCACATTACCGCCGTCGAAACCGATCTCCGCACCGGCAGGAAAATCACGATTTATCACCACCGCCGCGACCACGATCTTTTTTACGCCTGGGAGCGGATGATCAATGTCAAATACGGCTTGAGCCGCCCCGATGACCCCGCACGGCGGCGCACGATTCAGATTGCCAAAAAACTCGGCCAGAGCCGGAAAGAATTGCTCGCCACCGTTGACGCGACGGTTTGCGGTGAATTTAAAGCCGGACGGATTCAAAACCGCGCCGATGTCATCCGTTTTCTTGAGCAGGCCGGGTTCAGCGTGCCGCGCCAGGGCGAAAATTATCTCACAATTGCCGACAAGGACGGCAACCGGACCCGGTTGAAAGGATTGTTTTATGAACGCAGCTTCGATCACCAGCGACTTGAAACAGGCACAGCAGGAACGGGAGCAGGCAGCCCGGATGAACTCCGAGAAGCTGAAAACCGAGTGGCAAAATTATTTGCGCGCCGAGTCGCAGCATTTCAAAAACTTTATCGCCGAAACCGAGTCGCGCTGCCGGAAGCTCATGCGGTTGGCCGTGACGGTGACGGCCTTGGCGGCGCTTCTGGCCTCAGCCTTGATGCTGGCAACGACATGGAAAACGGCGCGCGCGGAATCACGCCTTCAGCAGTTGCAGACGGAAATTGCGCAGAGCCAAGACAGGCTGGCGCGGTTGCGGGCGGCCCAATTCATCCCCAAGGGCCAGCCGATCAAAACCCAGGGCAGAACCTTTATCGAACTCGAAGAAACAGAGTGACCCATGAAAAACAGCGAACCGGAATTGACCCAATTATTATTGCGCACCTTGGAAGCCTTGGTGCGCGATCACGAACAGCAGCAGCGGCAACAACAGCAATTATTCGCGCAGCAACAGCAGCAATGGGAACAGCAGGTGGCGGCCTTGACCGGGCAGGTGCAGGACTTGCAGCGGCAGTTGCAGATGTTGTCGGCGTCATTGCAGCC
Source organism: Saccharimonadales bacterium (SeqCode) (assembly GCA_035648615.1). GTDB lineage: Bacteria > Verrucomicrobiota > Verrucomicrobiia > Limisphaerales > Palsa-1400 > DASRLE01. Next base: position 1,423 of record DASRLE010000504.1, read on the forward strand.
GTTGACCGCGCAGTTGGATTCTGTCGTTGCCCTTTACAATTCCTTGCCCAAATCCTGATTCACGAAATTCGCCAGCGGCGGATTTCTCGGCCTCCCGTTCGTGCGCAACTGCCGCAGCACAAACTGCCACTGCCATCTCTATGGTAACTTGAACGCGCTCAAATTCATATATGGAAAACCCAACAGAAAAAATTCTTCGGATTGCCCGCAGCTTTCCTTGCCTGGAAAAAAAGTTAGCTGGATGGAACCCACCGGCGTTCGATCCGGATAAATTCTTTCAAATGATGAGCGGCGCTTCCCACGGGGAATGGCTGTGCGCCATGTTTATCTTGAACGTGTGGGACCCAGGCGGTGCCAAACTTAAGGAGGAGTGGCGTTTTGAGTTTTTCGATTTCGCCGGAATAGCGGATTCTGGAAACCGCCGCGCCCTACTGAACTGGTTAGCCAGCCCGGAATGGCCTTAAAATCCGTTCCGCCGTAATGCGGCAGTGCGGCCCCCGCAAACCCTGGACCGCCGATGAGTCGCCGAAAACAGCTTTCAACGATACATCGGCTGGTTTGGGGGCCTGGCGGGGTGGGGTTTGATTGGCTACGGCGGGTCTGTGCGGACAAGATGACGGATGCCGTGCTTGAGGGAATAGGTGTGGCGGTCCTGCACGCCAGAGGCGGTCTCGAAGCTGATGATTAGAGTTTGATCTTGGCCGTGTTTTTTAGGGTCGTATGGGTATTCGAGAAATTGTAGGCCACTGGCAAACTCGAGGGCCGGTTCGGATCGTAGCTGGATGGCTTTGCCGTCCAAGCTGACAGATACGCGGCGGGCGGGCTGGCCGTGGTTGTCAACGACGAGGCGGACGGGGGTGTCAGCGGGCATTTCCTTGGGGACTTCTCCGTGGAAGGCCGTGAGGACGGTGGCGGCGGCGGCGGTGCGGGCCTCGCCTTCCAAGGCGTCGGTGAAAAGACGGTTCACCGTGGAGGCGGATGGGGTGAGGTAAGGGGCGTCTCCACGTCGGCGAATAACCTTGAGCTCGGCCTCGGCCTTGCGCTTTTTACGCCATTGAAGAAGGGGGACAACCCAGCCGACTCCAGTGGTAATCCAGGGGAAAGCGTTGGTGACGGTTGTAGATATGGTCGGGGTCGGCATATTTTGCCTTTCGCATGACCCTAAGCGGATTCCCGTGGCGTCCTGCGTCGCCTTTTCACTGGCGTTCTCCATTTTGGCATCCCGCGAGTATGCAATCCCCGATGGCGCGAAGCAATGAATGAAATCGCTGGGGGCGGCCGGTAACGGTTGGCGTTCCTTCACGGGCGGCGGGAGTGCCGTTG
>DASRLE010000505.1:0-6416 GCA_035648615.1 Saccharimonadales bacterium (SeqCode)
GGAGTGGCCGGAGTGAGGGGCCGCGCGATGCCTTCAGCGAAGGGCCAGAACCATTCCTGTCGTGCGGTCGCGACCCATACCAAGGTTTCCGGTTGCGGCCACACGGCTTGCACACCCGCGCCCGGCGGTTGGGCCACCGCGATATTGGTTTCGCCCACGATGGTCAACGCGGGAAGACTGCTGAGATCAACGATGCTGAGGGTCAGAGTCGTACCGTTGGTTTCTGATGTGCCGTCGTCCAGCCCAAACACCGGCGGGTCAATGGCAATTCCCGGGGAAACCGGTCCCTGCAACAGGTAAAGGCGGCCGTTTTGGAGAGTCGCGCCGAGAACCGACGAATTGGTCAGCGTCCATTGCGACAGCGCCCCATTCGGCGTGGCGGCGGCCGCCACCGTGAGGATCGGCGGGCCTTGCTCGAAGACGCCGGTGGACAGTTCAAGGACGTATCCGCCGCTGAGGAAAACCTGATCCACCGGCCATGACAATACTAAATCGTCTGTCGTGACGGGATGATCCTGATCTGAAATATCGGCGGTCACGAGGTCGGTGCCGGAAATGGAAAGGACGCGATTGTGCAGCAAGGCGGCGCGGCGGGCTTGCGCCTGAGCAATGACCCCGCGCAGAGCGAGCGAGTTGCCAGTGAGATCAATCAATTGGATGCCGGAAGAAGAAGCGCCGGCTGGATCATAGGACTGATACGGCACCATGATTAAACCGGCCGACGGCAACAACGTAAACGCCTGGACGTCGTATTCTGCTTCGCTCCAGGAATAATTTGTGCCCAGATCAACCTGGCTCAGAAGAGAGGCATTGGCGGCATCGGTCACGTCGAAGAGCGAGAGGCTGGTTTGATCGTTGGTGTCGGGACCGATCGTCACGAGTTGATGACCGAGCGGGAAAATAAGGCTTTGACCCGCTGACGGATCATTCACCTGCCCGGCCACAATGGGGTTTGCCGGCTGGGAAAGGTCAACAATGGTCAAAGGCGCGCTGCCATACTCGGAAGCAATGTAAGCGCGATTGGCATCGAACCGCGCCGCTCCAAGGTATCCGCTTCCGACATCCAGCGCGGCCAGACGAGTGGCGGCCGCGGGATTGGCCAGGGAGAAATTTTCCAGCCAGATTTCTTCACCGTAATAATAGGCGACCGGGTCAAAGTTCCACGCCTCCGAAACCGTGGTCAGGACATTGTTCGAAAGATTGAGTGAGAACTGATCCTGCACCTGCCCCGCAGTCTGGATTGTGGATAGGAGAGTCATCGCGCCGTTGCCGGCGGAAATGTCAATGCACGCCACGTCAGATTGCCAGTAATTAGTTGGGTCGGAAGAAACGGCCAGCAGAAAATCGCCGGAGGCGGTCAGGATGTTGTTCCAACCCGGCAGATCAAGCGTGGCGCCGGCCCTAGGCGCGCCGGGGTTGGAGAAATCATACGCTGAAATCTGGGTGCCATACTCATAATCGCCATTGGTGTAATTGAACACCGTGTAGGCCAGATAGACAGAGGTTCCAACGTGGCGGCTGTCGCTGACATAACCTGCGAGCGGCAGATTCGTCATCAGTATCGGCACGCCCCCGGAGACATCCACCAGCGTCAGTTGGCTCTGGCCGGAGCCGGAGCAATCCTGAGTCAACAGAAGGACGTGGCTCGAATCAAGCACATACATCTGTTCGCCGGAAGCGGCCAGGGTCAAAGCGCCAAGTTGGGTGGGGGAATCCGGATTGCTGACGTCAAAGACTTGGAGACCGCGATACTGGTTGAAGAAATAGAGGCGGTCGTTATCAATGTTCCAAATATCCGATTCCGCAACGGCACCGGAAGCGGTTGCAGGAGTCGTTGGATCAAGGCTTGAACCGGTTGTGACGGGAGCGGCGAGGGTGCCGCCCCTGGGCGTCACGCTGCCGGCGGAGCCTTTGGCCCCGGGAAATGAACTGCGGCCTTTGTAGAACTTAGCCGGCAAAGGAAGGGGCTGAATCATCGCGCGGTAGGACGTCTTGGTCTTCGATTTGGCGACCTTAAAGACCAGTTCACGGGCCGCGCCGGTCACACGCTGAACCGCCACCGGTTTCCACGCGCCGCCTTTACCCGTCGGCTGCGATTGCAGGACGACTTGGTTGGTGCCGGCCGGAACAAGCACTCCGATCACGACCGTATTGCCGCTGGTCGCGATGGAGTGGATATTGTTGGTGCTTAAGAGCGGAGGCGGTGGCGCTTTGGCCTTTTCGACCGCTCGCACAGGAAGAGCTGGCAGAACGCTCGCCGCGAGCAATCCGCACCACCACAAGGACTTTCGAAGGAAGGACATTGTGCGCGAGCAAACCATGAATCCGCTTCGTAAAAGTCAAGCATAGGCCGGCAAAAAAGCCAAGCAAATTCCATGATTTGCGGTCGATTTGGGGTCGGTTCCTAGACTGGTGTGTCAACATTTTGGATGTCTTTCTTGATAGAGCGAGATATTCTTAATGACATTTGTTTGGAAACGCATTCGATGGCGGTCTCACCCTACGCGGTGTGTGGTTCTGACGATTGCAGGCCTAAGCAGTGTTGATTCGACCAGCTACCAGGTTGTCGTCACCAATTCTGCCGGTTCAGCCAGTAGCATCGGGAGCGTCACGGTAATAATCCCGGTTCCGACGATAGCCATGGGGCCAGCGAGCGGAGGGCAGTTCACGATCTCGCTGGGTGCCGGCGGCGATGTCGCCAGGCGGGTGTTGCGCGATGGGAACGCGGGAATGCCAGCGCGCTGGCGGCTTGTGGGTGCCGTTGCGTTTTTGGGCGATATGGGCCAGTTGCGCGTGGGCATCGGCAAACCCTTGCTTTTCGGCGATGCTGGCCAGTTCTTTCTGGACGGGAAACCGAAATCAACCAAAAAATTGTGGGCGAAAGACTTTTCACCAGCGGCAAAACTCGGCATCATGCCGGAGTTTCCGAAACCGATCGAGGATTGTGGTGGGCAGAACGGCGGGCCAACATTTTGTATGACGAAACGAAAAAAAACGACAGCCACAGGTTTGGCAAAAACCAGGCGGCACGATGGCAAGCCATCCGCCATGCTTTCCGCTGGCTATGCCAATCTGCTCGCTGGCCTCAAGGCGCGGGTTCGCGCGGCGCAACTGCGCGCGGCGGTTTCCGTCAACCGCGAGTTGATTCTGCTTTATTGGGACATTGGCAAAATCATTGTCGGGGCGCAAAAGACCAAGGGTTACGGCAAGCAGGTGGTGGAACAATTGGCGGGTGACTTGCAAAAGGAATTTCCCGGCATGGCGGGTTTCTCGCCGCAAAACGTCTGGTTCATGCGCAGCTTTTATTTGGCTTGGCCGGCGATGCCGCAAAAACTCTCACAAGCTGTGAGAGAATCCAAAACCGCAATTCTCTCACAGCCTGTGAGAGAATTGGCTGCACCCGCTCTGCCAGCGCCTATTTCAGAATTGCCGTGGGGACACAATCGCCTGCTCTTGACCAAGCTGGAGACTCCCGCCATCCGCCTCTGGTATGCCCACAAGGCCATCGAACATGGCTGGTCGCGCGCGGTGCTCACGCACCACATTGAAACGCAACTGCACAAACGCGAAGGCAAAGCCATCACCAACTTTCGACGCACCCTGCCGCCGCCGCAGTCCGATCTCGCCGAACAAACGCTCAAAGACCCCTACAATTTCGATTTCCTCACGCTCCGCGCCGACGCGCATGAGCGCGACCTCGAACAAGGTCTGCTCGACCACATCCAGAAATTTCTGCTCGAACTCGGTGTCGGGTTCGCGTTTGTTGGCCGGCAATATCACCTGGAAATTAGCCGCCAGGATTATTATCTCGACCTCCTGTTTTATCATCTCCGACTGCGTTGCTACGTCGTGATTGATCTGAAAATGAAAGCCTTCGAGCCGGAATTCGCAGGCAAGATGAATTTTTACCTTTCAGCAGTGGACGACCAACTCCGTCACGCCGACGACAGACCCTCCATCGGTCTCCTGCTGTGCAAGCAACGTGACCATGTGACTGTAGAGTATGCACTACGCGATTTGAAAAAGCCCATCGGTGTCGCCCAATGGCAGACCAAACTGGTCGAATCCCTGCCCAAGAATTTGAAAGGCAGCCTGCCAACCGTGGCAGAAATCGAAGCGGAACTGGACAACACACGCACTAAGTAAGGTGAGGAATAGATCTTTAGTTTGGCAAATGATTATAGTCGGAGGCGGTGGATGCGTTGCGGCAGACGGCGTTCGTCCAAACTGAGAGCGATCTCGTCGCTCGCGGGCGCAGCGAGATTCGCCACGCGGTCGTGCAAATTGAGGACGAACGTTGCCGTTACCAAAGTGCCCAGCGCAACTGCGGGATCGCCACGCTCCAGCCGCCAGAGCGTGTCGCGGCTCACAAACAGGCGGGCGGCCATATCACTCGTGGAGATGCCACGCTTGCGCCGGGCCAGCGCGAGGTCGCGGCCCAACTTGCGCAGCGCGTGGGTGGCCGGCAACGGCATGGAGCCAGTTTTCAACATGATTTAATGTCCTGTATTACTGATATTGTGTCGATAAACGTCTTGTTTATCAGACGCAATATTTCCAGCAGAGGGGAAAGGAAAGTGTTGCTCAACGATGTGAAGTCAATGCCTCGCGGATCGTTTTTACCGGCAGGAACAATTCAAGTTCGTTGGAGGGCATTGGAACAAAGCCAAATTGCTCATAGTAGCGTTTGGCGTCTTGATCTTTCGCTTCCACGAAAAGACCAATTCCGCCCGCCGTGTTGAAAATCTCGATAAACTTTCCCATTGCCGCAATCAGCAACGTTTTCCCGATGCCTTGACGCTGGCATGTTTTGGCAACGGCCAACCGGCCCAGCCGGACGCCGGACACATTGCGCGGCAGTTTTTTCGCGTCTGCGGGCGTAAGCGATTCTGATTTTATCTGGCAGATGTTGAGTGAGAAAAATCCGAGAATGGGCTTTGGCGCGGCGGCGTCCTCCGCTACCAAAACAAATGTGCGCGAAATTCCCCGTTCCTCGTGTTGACGCGCGGTTTGCTTGAGAAACAGGTTGAGGGGTTCACTCCCGCAGTCGAATCCGTCCCGGTCATGAGACTTCGCCAGCAGTTCGATTTTATGCACGCACCCTGCCCTTGAACGTTTTTACCGCGTCCTTGAGGGACTTGTTGGGTTTGGGCGGATTGTCCAGCAGGGCGAGCACCTTCTGCGCGTCTTTTTGCGAAAGACGAATGACTGACTCACGCTCAATCACGCGTTGCGCCTCCACGTAGGCGGTTTGCACGACGAACTGATTGACCGTCGCGCCCAAAAGCTCCGCGGCCTGTTCCAGGGTGTCTCGCACGCGGTCAGATACGCGAGCCGTAATCCTCTTGCGAGGCTCTTCCATTACACGTTCCATGCTTATATGGTGCCACTTTGGCACCGAGTTTGTCAAGGGCGTTTCTGCCCGGCCGCTGTCGGTGAAAGCAGATAAAACATCGCCCTGTCAATTGTTTTTATTTTGCCGGGGCGGGGAGGTAAATGATGTGTTGCGGTTGCGTGGGCTCGTAGGCGTTGCGCTGGGGAATGTCCAGGCGGTGGAAGGGTTTGTAATTTTTGATGGAGCCGACGTGGCCGATGATGACGGACTTGCGCAGGACGCCGTGGCCGTTTTTGGTGGAATCGCTGAAATGCGCCTGCCCGTATCCCACCCCGTGGGTGCCGGAGAGGTTGGAGGAAAAATACTTGAGGCCGATGATTTTATTTTGCGGGTCGCGCAGCCAGTTTAGGAAAATTACGGAGTGGCCGCCGGCGGGGGTGGTGCCGTAGCTTAAGAAATCGCCGGAGCGGGCGTCGTCGAAATTGGTGATGGCGCGACCGAGGCCGTAGGAAACAATGGCGCGCTGTTCGGAATCCCCATCGCCTTCGATATACCAAAGTTGCAGCGCATTGAAAAGGTCGTGAAAGGTCATGCCGTTGAACGCGTCCGGATCGAGGCCGTTTTGGACGTTGCGCAGTTTCATGGCGCGGACAAATACTTCAAAGGTGAAACCGCAGCAGTAACTGCAACGCGAGCCATCGGGGAAGGCCTTGGCCACGACCATTCCTCCATACCAAAGGTCTTGCGTCACGCCGTTATAGAGGTCGTATTCGCGCGGGTCCCAGCCGCAGTGGTACGGATAGGAGCCGTCCAGTGGATAGGCTGAAATGACTTTGAGGATGTAGGGATTGAGTGAGTCTTCTTTGTCGGGCGTGACTATTTCTTCGCGGGCGAAGGCTTTGGCCAGCGCTTTATCGACGGGAGAAAAGCCGCGTTCGTCCACGGGGTACGGGCGGGGCGTGTAAGTGTAACGCCGGGTGGAGTCGGACGCGGAGGGCGCCGGGGAGGCGCAAGTGTGATATAAAGGCTGGCAGGCGGCCAAGACCATAAGGGCCAGCGCGGGCAAGGGACTTACCAGGAG
>DASRLE010000506.1:0-7448 GCA_035648615.1 Saccharimonadales bacterium (SeqCode)
ACATTGCGCGGGCCCGTCAATACCGACGCGGAAAAAACCGCAATTGGAGCAATCGCCAATAATGTGGCGGGCGACGGCAATGTGAATAATCAACTCGAAGTAAAAACGAATTGATAATCGAGGGTCGTCCAACTTGCGCCGAAACTCCGCGCCGTAGGCCGGTTTTGGCGCAAAACCTGCCGGGTGGTTTTACACGTCCCGTTAGCTAACCCAAACGTCTCTTGAATTGGCGGCAGGCGGAGGCGGGATCGGAGGCGTTCAGGATGGCGGAGACGGCGCAGATGCGGGTGGCGCCGGCTTCGAGCACGGCGTCGAGGTTGCTGAGGTTAATTCCGCCGATGGCAAACCAAGGGATCGAAACGCGCGCCGCCGCCCAACGAACATAGTCCAAGGTCACGGGCTTGGCGGACGCCTTGGTGGGTGTAGCGTAAACGGGGCCAATGGCAAGGTAGGCTGGCCGGGCCGCGAGGGATCGCTCGGCTTGGACGGGCCCGTGAGTGCTGAGGCCGATCAACGAAGTGAATTGGGAGGCGCTAGTCCAACCTGCGTCAAAGAAATCCTCTTGACCTAAGTGGCAGAGATCGGCTCCTAGTTTTTGGGCCAGACCAGGATGGTCGTTGATGACCAGCCCCACGCTGGCCTGGCGCAGGACAGGCAGAATTTCTTCGGCCAGACGGGTGATGGTTTCGGGAGGCGCCCCTTTGGCGCGGAGCTGGATCAGGTCGGAACCGCCGTCGCAGAGTTGGCGGGCGACGGTGGCGGCGGAGCGGGAGCCGAGATAGGCGGTGTCAATGAAGGTGTAGAGGCGGCATTGCGCGAGGGGCTTCAGGCGTGTTCCTCGATAAGTTCGCGGCGCGCGCCGCCCAGTAATTGCTCGAGAAAACTGGTGGTGTAAACGCCGCGCCGGAAAGTAGGGTCTTGTAAAATGGCCATCTCGAAAGCGATGGTCGTTTTGATGCCGGTAATCATGTATTCGCTCAGGGCGCGGCTCATGCGGTCCATCGCTTCGCGGCGGTCTTTGCCCACGGTGATGAGCTTGCCAATCATCGAGTCGTAGTTGGGCGGGATGGTATAGCCGGCATAGACGTGGCTATCGACCCGCACCCCGCGCCCACCCGGCGAGTAATACATTTCGACGCGCCCGGGACAAGGACGAAAGTCGTCGAAGGGGTCTTCGGCATTGATGCGGCATTCGATGGCATGGCCGCGCATGTGGACATCGCTCTGCGACATTCGCAACGGCTCGCCCATGGCAATGGCGATTTGGAGTTTCACCATGTCCACCCCGGTGACTTCTTCGGTGATGGGATGTTCGACCTGGATGCGCTTATTGACTTCGAGAAAATAAAAATGGCCGTGGTCATCGACCAGAAACTCAACGGTGCCGGCATTGGTATAGTGGGCGGCTTCGGCGATGCGCACGGCGGCTTTGCCCATTTTTTTGCGAAGGTCTTTCAATTTGCCGTCGAGAAGGGGCGATGGAGTTTCCTCGACCAGCTTCTGGTTGCGCCGCTGCACCGAGCAATCGCGTTCGCCGAGGTGGATGATGTTGCCCCGGCTGTCGCCTAAAATCTGGAATTCGATGTGATGGGAATTCTCGATGTATTTCTCGATGTACACGCCGGAGTTGCCGAAGGCTTTCTCCGCTTCGCTGCGAGCGGTATGGTAGCCCTTGACCAGCGAAACGTCGTTGTGGGCCGCTCTCATGCCGCGCCCCCCGCCGCCGGCAATGGCTTTAATCATGACGGGATAGCCGATTTTTTTGGCGGTGGTCAGGGCTTGTTGCTCGTTTTCGACGGGACCCTCTGACCCGGGCGGAGTCGGCACGCCCGCTTTTCTAGCCAGGGTGCGACTGATTGATTTATCTTCCAAGGCGTTCATCGCGCGCGAACTGGGGCCGATAAAGCGGATGTTGCAACTTTCGCAAACGTCGGCAAAGTGGGCGTTCTCGGACAAAAAACCGTAGCCGGGATGGATGGCATCGACATCGGCAATCTCCGCCGCGCTAATAATGCGGTCAATCCGCAAATAACTTTCGCTGCTGGGAGCTTTGCCGATGCAAATGGCTTCGTCGGCCATCTGGACATGCATGGAATTGACATCGACCTCCGAATAAACGGCGACGGTCCGGATGTTCAACTCCTTGCAGGCGCGGATGATGCGGACGGCAATTTCTCCGCGATTGGCAACCAGAATTTTTTCAAACATGGGTCATCACCTGCCAGCGGCAGGGGTTAGTTGGGCCGGATTCGAAACAAAGGCTGGCCGAACTCGACGGGCTTGGCGTTTTCGACGAGGATTTGGGTGACGATGCCTTTGACCTCGGCTTTGATCTCGTTCATCACTTTCATCGCCTCGATCAGGCAAACAACCGTGTCAGGCGTTACCTCCGTTCCAATCTCCACGTAATCGGGCGATTCCGGCGATGGAGCGCGATAGAAGGTGCCAATCATAGGCGATTTGATTTCGAGGAGTGTGGGCGAAGAGGCGGAGGACGGAGCCGGCAGCGGAAGAGGCTGTCCTGATCCGGGAACAGGGGCGGGCAATGCGTAAGGCATCATGCCCGCTTCTTCGACCGGCGCAGCCGGACCGGCCACCCCACGCTTGAGTTTGATTTTGAAATCCTGCCGTTCCAGCTCGAATTCCGAGAGCGAATTTTTTCGCATCAAATCGATAATGGCCTTGATATCCTTTAAATCCATAAGACTTCCGGCAGAGACAAGTCGTCGTTTTTGCAGATGTTCATCGAAGAAAAAAGCAGCAACCGATTGTCGGCCCTGCTTCGTTCAAGAGTTTCAACTGAGCCGAAATTATAGACACGCGAGCGAAACGTCAAGCCCAAAGAATTGCGCAAGTAAACCCAGTTTTCACAAAAAGTTGACGAAAAAATAAAACGTTAACGATAATGTATGCGTCTCAACGCTAGCCCTAAGAGGAAGAACATCGGCCACGCTAGCGAGGGTATGTAGAGATGAAATTCCACGAGGCTATGCAAACATAGCCCAAGAATTCCCAAACAAAGGGAGAAATCCAGCCAATTTAGCGAATCCTGAGGTGCGCGATAACGATACAGTGCGAAAAGGTAGGTGAAAATCATCCCAGTATAGATGAAAAAGCCCGGCAATCCCGAATCGCAAGCCTGTTCAAGATAGTCATTATGACAAAGGCGGGCCATTTCATCTTCGGGAGCTTTCATATTAGCGTATAGGATTGAGAACGTGCCGGGGCCGGTTCCTAAGAAAGGGTCGGCCTCAGCAATCTTCAGTGCCGCGCGCCAGTAAGTAAACCGAGCCCCGACGCTGTTATTCTGCTTTTCAAAATACTTTGCATTGCGAATTCCAAACACGGCCAGCCCCAAAACCAGTGCGCCATAAATAAGTCCGCGTTTCCATTTCAACGATAAAGTGGAATGACCCAGCGCGATCATCGTCAGCACAAGAGCCACCAGCCAGCCTGCCTTGGAACCCGACCAATAGAGACAAGCCAGTCCGCATCCGGCCAGGATGGCCACGAAAACCCAGCGGATGGCGGGCCGCACCTTGGGAGTAAGTTGCCAAAGGTAAGCCAGGGTGACAGGCAGCAATAGAACAAAACAGCCAGCCAAGGCATTGGCATAGCCTGAAAAGGTGGAGAAGATTCGATTGCCGGCGAGCCTTTTTTGATAAGCCGGGTTTTGCAAAAGTTCTAATGGCACGACCGAAGAGTCTTTCAACGAATGGATATACTGCCGCGTCGCTTCCAACCCGCCGAAATGTTGCTCAAACCCCACGCGGATCACGCAGCACACCGCCAAGGACAGCCCAAGCCAAACCGGCCAGGGATTTCTTACATCTCGCAAAGCAAAGTAACCCAGGTAAAACAACAACACGCACGCCGTAAAATGTTCCAGCGTGATCGCCGTCAGGCCCGCGTTGACTGTTTGGCCGGCGGACAGGAATTGCCATCCCAGCCAAAACAGGGGCAGAGCCAGACTCCAACTGAGGCTTGCCGTTTTCCATCGGACGGCCAGCAATCCTCCGACCAGCAAAACGGCGACGAACCGAAAACCCCACTTCAATTGCCAGGATTCAATAACTGCCGCCAAGAAATTTTCAGGAGGCGTCACGAGCCAATCCAAAATGACCGGCGTGCCAAACTTCAATATCGCCACCAACAAGAATAGCCCGGCCATGCCCGTGAAGATTCTCTGGGCCAGGGGTGGCCGGGCACACTGGACGGTTTTTTTCGGGATGGCAGGCATGAAACCCCTGCTACAAGTTCAACTTGAGCATGCTGACTTCCAAGGCGAGGGCTTCCTGGACATTGGAATGAAGCAGGCGCTGCAACCGATCGACTTCTTCGAGATTAGCCAAGGCGGCGGCAGGAGAAATTCGCTTGGCGACGGTACTGGCATCCGCGGCGAAAGTGGGAAAGGTCATCAAACCGGCGCCCATCGACAAAGTATGCAGCCAGACATCGCGCAGCCACCAATGCAAGGCCCCGATCAAATCCGTCCGTTGCCGGCGATATTCCGCCTCGACGGCCGCCGCCAGTTCATCCTCCAGCTTGTCGCGCATTCTCTTTTCCAAGTCATCATATCGCTCCAGCGGCGACCGCTCGGTCAGGACCGTCTCGATGGCGGCTTTTTGTTCGGCCAGTTTTTTCAAAATAATCCCCAGCAAACGATAATGACCGAACAGGCCGTCCTTCCCCGCCGCCGCCATCGCGCCAAAAGAAGAAATCCAAGCCAGTTGCTCCGCGTCAAAACGCGTCCCCTCCCCCGCCAATATCAAGCGCTGGCAGCGCGAGAGGATGGTTTCCAAAATTCTTTGCGGCTCAGTGCTCAACAAGATCAGGATGGATTTGGGCGGCGGTTCTTCCAGTGTTTTCAGAAAAGCATTGGCGGCCTGGACGTTCAAGCGGTCCGCCGCCACGATGATCTCGACCTTGAACTCCGCCGCCGATGGCTTCAAATTCACCGTTTGCATCAATTCGCGAATTTGATCGATGGTGATGATGCGCGACTTGGATTCGGGCCGCACCCAAAGCACATCCGGATGATTCAACTGCTCGATCCGCCGGCAATTATCGCAGGCGTCGCAGCACTCCAGCGGCAGGTGATTCGCGGCGCGCAACGGTGGCGATTGGCAATTGACGACTTTCGCCAGCGTGCGAGCCATCGGCTCCAGCGCCGCCAGCGAATTTCCGCTAAACAAATAAGCATGAGCCAGACGATCCCCTGCCAGGCTGCGCTGCAGCACCTCGACAATTTTGCTCTGCTCGGGAAAATCAGAAAACATGGCTAAACCGGTTTCTGCTCCATTTCCTTGACCGCCAGCGGAATACTGCACAACTGGCGGTCGTTCACCGCCAGATTGACCGAATACAAACCCGTTTTCTCGAACTTAAGTTGCTGAATATTCACGATAAAATTGCGGGAGATAAACGTCGCATCCGCCGGAAAAGCCACATCGGCCGGCACCTCAGTGCTGGGCATAATCGGCTGGCCATCTTCGTCCACAAAATTCATTGTCAACAAATGAGGCCCCTCCTCGATCCGGTCGAAGGCAATGCGCACCGCCACCGAACACTGCGGATGTTGGGCGGGCATTTGCGGCGTGTAAATGGTATCGAATGTCCCCAGCAAATTGAGCTTGCCGTTGTAATCCGTCGCCGCGTCGCACAAAACTGCCACTTGAATGGTCATAGTTTTGCCGTCCAGTGTACCGCATCGCCGAATTTATTCAGCAACTATTTCCGCGGCAAAGCGCGCCTGATTCTTATCGTTTGGGATGGCGAAATGGACTTGATTACGCTGGGAAAGCGACCCAGTCCTTCTCATCAACCCTGAACAGTTGGATGAAACGCGACGACATTCGGCAGTGATACAACCCATTCTGGGTTGATGGATTGGTTGTTTTCGACCTAGGGTAGCTCGTGCCTCGCAACCCTAGGCTGGATGATTTTCATCCCGTTGGGATGAACCCAAGCTTGGAATTGGGCTGTCGCTTTCCACAATCCCAAAGGGATTGTATCATTCAGCCCAGCGTTGACGCGGCAGCGGCTACGCTGGGGAATGGGTCTCTTGTTTCCCCAACCCTGAAAGGGTTGTATCTCGCGCCTTATCGTCACAAACAACCTTCGTCATTGTTCTGCTCCGCTGGGCGGGGCATTCTCGCGCCATGAGAGTTGGCGTGTTGTGCGGCGGGTTGAAGGACTTGGATTGGGTCCAGCGATTGGGCTTTCGGTCGATTGAATGGCTGCGCATGGCCGAGACGCCGGCGGGCCCGCCTCACGCGGAGTGGAAACCGTTTGCGGAGAATTTTGCGGGCGAGTGCCGGGCGCGGGAGCTGCGCATTTCGGCCATCGGGGCGCTTTACAAAAATCCACTCGATCCGGCGCAAACGGAAATGGCCGCCGCGCTTTTTCGCCGCGCGATTGACGTCGCGGCGCATATTGGAGTGAAGACGGTGGCGGGTTTTGCCGGCGCGGTCATTGAGGTGGAAAAGAACGAGCGCGGGGGCAATCTGATCTATAAGCCTTTGGAAAATTATATCCCGCAACTGCTCGCTTTTTGGGAACCGCTGGCCCGCCGTGCCGCCGATTCGGGGGTGCGCATTGCTTTCGAGAATTGTCCGCAAGGGCCGTGGCATCTTCCCATCATGCATTACAACATCCTCGGCCAGCCGGCGATGTGGGAACGTTTCTTCAACGCCAGCGTTTGCGAAAACTTCGGCTTGGAATGGGACGCCAGTCATTTGCTTTGCCAGTTCATTGATCCCATCGGCAACATCCAGAAGTTTGGCCGCCGGATTTTTCATGTTCATGCCAAGGACGCGTTTATCAATCGTCCTTTGCTGGAGACTTATGGCCTTTGTCATCCAGGCGTGGTGGAGCATCGCTTCCCGGGGTTGGGCCAGGCGAATTGGGCGGAGATCGTTCATGCTCTTTTGCGGGCGGGATATGATTCGGATTTAAATATCGAAGGCTGGCACGATCCCGTCTATCGCGATCACGACGCGGATCATCAAGGCGGCCAAAAGTTGGAAGAAGCGGGCTTGCGCATCGCCCGCGAAACTTTGGAACGATATACCCTCGGGACTGAGTAACCGGAATTATTTGATCACCAGGTCGTCGGCCGTCCACATGATTTTGTCGGGGCCGGCGGAGTGGATTTCCATTTCGGAGCCGGAGAGTTGATGGAAAAAATACGGCGTGCCCCAAGAGTCAATGAGTTCGCCATTTTGATTGATGCGCAGGCCGGCTTGCGCGTCGATGAAGTTGATGTGCTTGGGATTATTGCCATTGAGCTGGCTGGTGATTTCCGGATTGGTCCCGACCGGATTTCCTCCGAACATTTTGCCAAATTGGCGGACCGATCGTTCGACACTGCGCAAAGCAGCGTCCGGCGGCACGTTTGGCGGCGGGGTTGTGTCGTGAATAACTTCACCCGCTTTGGCCGCCAGAAC
>DASRLE010000507.1:0-9519 GCA_035648615.1 Saccharimonadales bacterium (SeqCode)
GCACCGGTGTGACCATCCCGAGCGTGCAAATTGCTCCCATCAGCCAAGGTGGCCAGGGCGGCGGGGGGCTGCAAACGGGTGGACGACAGATCGGATTGAATTTTGTAACCGTCACCAATAACACCGAGACATTGGGCGAATTGGTGAAAGCTTACTTTACGGCGGCGGGCGTTAACTTGACCGATCCGGGCAAAAGTGTCTTTTTTAATGATCGCACCGGGTTGCTGTTAGTGCATGCCTCCTCCCAGGATTTGGAAATCATCGCCCAAGCGATCGACACGCTCGATCACGCTCCTCCCCAACTCACCATCGAGGCAAAATTTGCGGAGTTGAGCCAGCAAGATAGCCGCGCTTTGGGCTTCAACTGGTATTTGGGAAATACCTTGATGAACAACGGCGCCATTGGTTTGCAGGCCGGCACAGCCCCGTCCTATCAAAACCCTATTGGCAGCACGGCCAATCCCAGCGGCATTTTCCCGGGGCCAGGCACGCCCAACGGCAATGGCACTTTTACCCCGGGGCCAGGGACAGCCATTCCCTCCGCCACGGATAATTTACTGACTTCTGGCTTGCGCAACACCTATGGCCAGCTCAACAGCCAAAACAGTATTCCCACCCTCGGCACCGTGACCGGCATTATGACCGATCCCCAATTCCGCGTGGCCATCCAGGCGATTCAGCAACGAACCGGTTCGGACCTTTTGGCCTCCCCGAAAGTGACTACCTTGAGCGGCCGGCAAACGCATATCTCCGCGCAGGACCTCCAATATATTGTGACTGGAGTCACGATTCAGCAAAACAGTTCAGCCTCGACTGGTTTGGTCGGCGGCACCGGAGTGACGGCGCCTTCCTTCAATTACAACACGACACCTTTTGCGTTCGGCCCGGTGCTTGACGTCATGCCCACGGTTTCGGCCGACGGCTATTCCATTCAGATGGTGCTGATACCGACCTATACCGAGTTCATCGGTTACGACAGCCCCGGTAATTTCGTGCCGACGGCGGTGGCGGCCGCGGGCAATACCATCGGCGTGCCGGTGCAGGCGCAACTTCCGCTGCCCCATTTCCGGGTGCGCGAAGTGGCCACCACCTGCAATGTATGGGACGGCCAAACGGTGGTTTTGGGGGGATTGATCGCCGAGAACATTACCAAGATTAAAGACCAGGTGCCGATCCTCGGGGACCTGCCGCTGGTGGGACGGCTTTTTCAAAGCCAGTCCACGGACAGCATCAAACAGAATTTGCTGATCTTTATCACCCCCACCATCATTGATCCGGCGGGTAATCGGGTTCATAATGACGCGGACATGCCCTATGCGCAGACCGCCGTGCCGGTTCAACCCGCCACCACGACGGCTGAATAAACGGCGCATGGATTTGGCTATGCCAAACAGCCTACCATCTGAATCGCCTGTCGCTCGATTGCTCATTGTCGATGGCCATTCTTATGCCTATCGCGCCTTCTTTGCCATTCGCTCGCTTTCGTCGCCAACGGGGCAGGCGACCAACGCCATTTACGGATTTATTCGGATGTTGGGCAAGGTATTGGCTCGGGTGCAGCCCACCCACGTTTTTGTCGCGTGGGACGGAGGTCTAGCCGAGGAGAGAATGATCTTGCTGCCTCAATACAAAGCACAACGGGTCGAAATGCCCCAGGATTTGGCCCAGCAATTGGGCCAGATTGTCACTTATCTGGAGGCCATTCGCGTTTACTCTTTCCTCAGGGATGCGTGTGAAGCAGACGACTGCATCGCCGCCCTGACGCGCCAGGCCACCGAGGCTGGCATGGAGGTGGTCATTGCCAGTTCGGACAAGGACTTCATGCAACTGGTTTCTCCCCTGGTAAAGTTGCTCAATCCGCATGACAAATCAGACACGTTGTTTGGCGTGGAAGAGGTTAAGCGCAAAACTGGCGTCGAGGCCACGCAAATTGTCGATTGGTTAAGCCTGATTGGAGACTCGGTGGACAACATCCCCGGCGTGCCGGGTATTGGCCCAAAAACGGCTACCGATTTGCTGCTTCAGTTTGGCACAGTGGACAATTTATACAGCCGGCTGAACGAAGTCGGGTCGGTGCGGCTGCGGACTAGTTTGGAGGCGGCCCAAGAAGCGGTTCGCCGGAATCAGCAATTAGTGAGGTTGAAGGAGGACGTAACCTGTGATGTGTCTTTGCAAGATCTTGCCCTTAAACAAAGTGACGACGAAATGTTGCGCCGGCTTTTTTCGGGCTGGGGTTTCAAGACGATGTTGCAGGAACTCGAACAAACCAGGCTTAAACCGGTGGATTTATTCCACGAAAAGGCCCTCGCCGGCTGAGGCCCATGAGTGACACCAAAAAACCAAAGATTGCGTGGACAAGCGCGCTGCACCTTGATAAAACATAGTAATCATATGGCCGTAATACTTCGCGTTCCCAAAGCTATCCTGATCGGGGGTTCTCTGGCCGTTTTTTCGCTGGCTCTCTTTGCGCAAACTTCCGTGGCGCCGCTCGGCGGGGAATTTTCCATCCTGGGCAGCGTGCCCGGCGACCAGGTGCTGCCCAGCCTCTCGCTCTCTCCCTCGGGCGGATGCGTCGTCTGGCAAGACAATGGTATTGACAAGAAGGGGGCCGGGGTGGGCGGAAGTCTTTTGGACAATAATTTCATCTCTGGGCGCATGTTTCCGGTTAACCGGCTCGCCACGGGCGACCAGATCAAGCCCCAGGTTCAACTATTGGCCAACGACAATACGATTTATGTTTGGGAAAGCAGCGTCGCCGGCACGCCGGATATTTACGCCCGCTTGTCCAAGGACACGGCCAAGGGTTCCCACGCTTATGGCTCGAATTTCTATACGGTGGACCTGCGGGCCAACGCGGTCATTGCCGACGCCCAGGCCGATCCCGCCGTGGCGGCGTTGCCGGATGGCAGCGCCATTATCACTTGGGCCAGTTATGGGCAGGATGGAAGCATGTTTGGAGTGTTTGCCCGCCGGCTGCTGGCCAGCGGAAAATGGGCCAAGGCCAAGGAATTCCAAGTCAATCAATACACCAGCTATAACCAGCGCAATCCCGCCATCGCCACCCTGGCCGGCGGAAATTATGTCATCGCCTGGGTTTCCGAACAGGAGCGCTTCGCCAACAGCCTGGATGTTTACGCCCGAATCTTTACGCCCGCCGGCGTGCCGGTGACAGATGAGATCGCGATCAACTCCGGCGCGAATCTCTGCGCGCGCCCCGCAGTCGCGGCGCTGAATGATGGCGGTTTCACGGTGGTTTGGGCGCAAAGAGACACTGTGGCCACCAATGGTTGGGATATTTGGGGCCGGCCTTTTTCGGGCACGGGCATGCCCGAAGCCAGTGACTTCCGCATCAATACGTTTCTTTACGGCGACCAATTCCAGCCGAAAATTGCGGCGGGGCCGGCCGGCAGTCTGGTGGTGTGGACCAGCATGGGTGAGGATGGGTCGCGGGAAGGGGTCTATGGCCGTTTCCTGCCAGGAGGCACCCAGGTTTCCGCGGATGAATTTCGCGTCAACACCACGACCGTCAGCCAGCAGCTTCACCCGGCGGTGGCGTGGAACGGAGTGGATCGGTTCCTGGTTGTCTGGTCGAGTTTTGTCGGAGCGGCTGGCTTCGATCTCTATGGCCAGCCGTATGTTTTAACTTCAAATTCATCACCCTAATTGCGGCAAACTTTATTCAATCCTATGTTCCGTATCTCAAAGAGAGTGATCTGCGCGATGCTGGGGGTGGTGGCACTTCAGCAAGCCTCGGCCTTTTCGGTTTTTGGCCCCGCTGAACCGTTCCAAACTCCGACCTTGGATTACATTACTCGCTATTATTACGGCAACGACAGTGAGATCGGCGGCTCCAAGAATTTTGGTGAAGGCTCGCGCTTGAATGTGCCTATCCTAACCTATGGATTTGATCCCACCTTTTTGAATTATTTCGGAAGCAAAGGCGTGGCCGCGGTCGATTCCGCAATGGCCGTCCTGAACCGTCTGCCCGCCGCTTCCAAGGCAAATCTCGCCAGTTTTGTGACGCAGGGCAACCAAGTCAACAATTACACGGCGGGCGCAATGAGCTTGACCGACATTAAATCAACCGTCCTGTCTCTCATGCTCGAGCACATGGGTTTGATTGGCGAATCCCATGTTTGGGATTTGCGCAATCGCGTTCCCGAACCAGGCGGCACTTGTCTCTTTGAATATTCGGTGATCAATCGCAACTATGACCCCGTGACCTACAATCCGACGGCTTACGTCAATGGCGTGCAGTATTATTATTCGATCTGGGACGGCTGCTCAAACGGAATATCGGTGGCTGATGCAATCGAGAACACGGTGGACCAGGCGTCCCCCGCCGAAACCGCTTTCACTGCGGTTGCCACTCGCTACGGCTATCAACCGGGAGGGTTTTACCTGGGCATTACGCGCGATGATATGGGCGGGCTCAAATATTTGTATCGCCACAACAATTATGCTTACGAGGGCTTGGACAGCAACTCGATAGCCTTGGGCAACACTTCTGCTTACTCGCCGGTCAATCCATTTGGTGGTTTTGGGGCCACGAACGGCTTTCAAGGTATTTTGGGTGGCGTGGAAAAGATTACCTATGTCAAAGTCGGTTATGATTCATTGATTGGAACAGCTTTCACCCCTAAGACCTATACTTACACCATTCCATTCGTCACCAATAATGCCTTGAAGACCCTGCGCGTGAGCCGCACCATTTTCCAACCGGATATTCTTTTTGCCGCGGGAGATCTGGTCGGGCCCGCCACCACTTTCCCGTTGACGTATAGCGAATCCACCCGGGGATTTAATTTTCTCAGCAATGGAGTTGTTTCTTTGGGGGCCAACACCGTCCAACCCGCTGTGATCGGCGCTCAGGAAATTATCACCTTTAACAACGTCACCCCGGTCTATATTAATATCAGCCCCTATTTTCTAGACCAAACCCAATTTGCCGCGTATCCGATTTTGATTTGGGGCTCATTTGACGGGACGACTAATGCACCGGTTGTGTTCCCGTCCGGAACCAGCATTGCGGGCTTGGAACAGCAAGTTTTGGAGGGTGGGCCGTCTATCCCGATCGGCCTTTACAATCCTGTGTCATTCAATACCAATACCACGACCACAACGACGGGAACCGGAGGGATTGTCCCATAGGTGTCAAATATGAAGCGATTTATTACAACAGCTTTGCTCGGTTTTGGTTTCTGTCAGGCGGCTTTGGCCGCGCCTGCGCCGGTCTATTATAATTATGGCCCTCCGGCCGCTCCGCCGACCATTGACGCCATCGGTTTCTACAATAGCAGCACTTTTGAGGTCAATACTCTCAACTCGTTTTCCAACCTCAACGCCACCATAGGCATTCTCCAAAGCTCCGAGCCTTATTCAACGTTTGACACTCTCTATGTCACCAACACGGTCAGCGGCACTATGTCCGGCATACCCGGCTTCCGCTTTGACACGGTGAGCAGCTCGAAATCCCCCCCGCGTCAGCCCAGCAAGAGGTTTGTCAACCATGGGGTGGTGATGGGGCAGGATTTGCCCGCCTTTGCTTATTACAACTCGACTCCGGCAGGCACGACGCCATTGACAGATTTCAGCCAGCCGCTGGCTTCGCAAATCCTGATCGACTCCGCCACTATTGTGAATGATGGAACGATGGAGGTCGGCAACTATGGATTACTGAGGCTCAACGGCCTCAACATTTCCAATAACAACGGCGCGTTGATTGCGGGGGCGGTTAATACCGGCGGGCAAACGTTGCAGAGCAATGGATTCCAGATATTTACCAATTTCACCTCGCTCTTTACGGTGGATCCGATTGACACCACCGGGCGGGGCAGTATCTCAATCCCTTATTTTGTCAATCCTCCCTTTGTTTACGATCTTTATTGGGGAGCGACCAATGGCGGGACGCTGAACCTGACTCAGTTTTCACCTCCCGGCACGACCCCCATCAACCTGATTGGCCGGGAAGGGGCGGCCTTTGTCTTCAATTTCGCCGCTCAATATGGCAGCTATCTTTATACATATAACAGCACCGCAACGGATATTTATTATAACGTGGTTTTTGTCGATACGAATTTTGCCGATACCAATATTTCGGCCAGCGTCGGCTTTGGCAATTATTTTCAGCCGATTCGGACCGTGGATTTTGGCGATGGCTTTGGCGCCGCGGATATCGTGCAATTTTCCGAGCAGGTCTATGATGTCATTTCCGGCCAAACGGTCACTAACTCCGTCTATTTGGTTGACGCTGGGGCGATCGTGACCAATGTCGTGCTCTACGATAACAGTTCGTCGTCAGACAACTACGACCGGCCTGAAATTTTTGAAATCACCACCTCCACCCCCGAGGAGTGGGCCATCGCGCAGCCTGCCAACGGCATTTATGATCCGTCCATTATTTACGCGCCGAACAGCTTCATCAATTTCAAAGTGCCTTACACTGCTGGGGAATATGCCGCCCAAATCGGCCGCAATGTGGAGAACCTTGGGGGGAACTTCGGCAACAGCGCGGTGAGCCTGCCCGACCCCACCAATGAAGCCGGGCGCATCGAAGTCACGGCCAATCAAGTCGATATGACTCATAGCCGGATTCGGGCCGAGGGCATGGTGACCGTTAACGCGACCAATCTTGTGGGCGGTTCAGCCTTCGCTTCCGATTGGGGTGAAATCAACAGCTCCTTGGGCGCGACCAACGGCTCGCTCGTTGTTTCCAATTTTTATCCAGCCACCTTCCAGCGAGTGCGCGGAAGCATTTCCGCCTGGGCGGCGACATTTCAGAATGTTTATACCAACGCCACCATCACCAACGTTTACCATTACCATATACTGGTGGTTAACCAGAACTTGCGCGGCAGTTTTCACTCCTCGATTCGCGATCTCAAACTAGTAGGGAAGAAGTCGATCAGCGTGCAAGACCCGTTGTACGTCGTTGACCGCTCGTTGTTCGAAACAGCGAACCTGACCAATAATGCCAGCATTCAACTGACGGGCAATGCGGGCAATCTGACGCCCACCAACATGCCGCTGCTTAAGACTTTCTATAATGATACCAATGGGAATCTGGCGGTGGACAGCGTCGCGGCGATTGGTTTCAACACCCTCACCGGGCAGGCTTCTCCAACAGGCCGCAAGTACTCCGTTTCAAACATCATTAATTTGGGCCAGATTAGCGCGACGGCCCCGCTTTTCCAATCTCAGTTCTTTGAGAATGACGGCACGATTTCGACGGTTAATAACGGCTCGATTCTTATTGAGGCCGCCTCGCTCGGGTTGGGACGCTCGGTGGCTAATTTTACTTCGCTGACGAATTTACCTTTTCTGACGAATTCAACCAATTTCCTGATTGCGAACGAAAATGTGACGCTCTCCGCCAATCTTATTCAGGCGACCAACTCGCAAATCTATTGCGGCGGCATTGGCGGTCAGGGAGCCGGCGCGTTGCTCTTGCAGACGACGCCCAAGGGCGAAATTACCGATGGCGTGCCCGGGGCGCCCAGCACCAACACACCGGTCAATGTCAATTATTGGCAGGTGACGGGCGGGTTTTCGTTGCCGGTCAAGCCAGCCACCGGGGATCTTTGGGGCACGGAGATCAAGACGATTGCCACCGGCTCGACCGTCGCTGAACATGTTTGGGCTGGAAAGGATTCAAATTGGCTGGGATTTGGCAATAACGTTGTCATCGGCCACTTGATTCTTTCGCGGCAATCGGCCAACGCGCAGTTGCACTTCAGCGGCGCTGGCGTCAGCAACGCCATGTATGTCGATTATTTGGAGTTGGACGTCAACTCGTTCTCGTACAACGATTATCATAATCCCTTTGGACTTGTGATTGATCCTAATCTGACGATCTATTTTCTGGCCTCCAACGTCGATCCCACCAAACTTCAAACGGTCAATCCCCGTCTGGTTTGGGTCTCCGGCATCTCCGGCCCAAATAGCACGGAGGCCGTAAGGTATGAAAACAGCACCAATATTGGCCTTCTCAATGTAAATTTGGCGAACAGCCCGGAGATCTCTTTCTTCGGCGGCCTGCCCAACGCCTATAACCAACCGTATGTCCTAAACAACCCGACCAATCCGGCGGATGTTTATCTGTTGTCTGGCAATAGCACGATTGCGAAGGCTTTTGTCATCAAGACTGACGGGACGAACTACTCGAGCTTCAGCGTCTCGGCGGTGGGCGGCGGCAAAATCTCCCCGGTCTTGAAGCAGAATGCGACGTTTACTCCCGGAAAGCCCTATACCTTTACCGCCACCCCGTCCAATGGCTGGCTCTTTGCGGGTTGGTATGCTCCAGGCTTGACGGGGGTGAATACCAATGCTCCCGTGCTGACGTTTGTCTATGAAACGAATCTGACCATGATTACAGCCAGCTTTGCGCATGATCCATTCGCTTTGGCTAAAGGCGTGTATAATGGTCTTTTCTTCGACACGAATAATTCTCCTTCATCGGCCAGTTCCGGCTTTTTCACCTTTGCGCTGGCTGACAACGGCAAGTTTTCCGGGCGCTTGATGATGGGCCCGGCGACCTATTCGTTCGCTTCCACCTTTTACGCCAATGGCACGGCTACCGTAACCGCCACTCATGGCAAACAGTCGCTGACCGTGAAATTGCAATTGGATTTGACCGGCGTGACCGGCCAGGTGCAGGGGGATGTCTCCAGCGCTGCGTGGGACGTTTCTTTACTCGGGGATCTTGCGCCGGTTTGGACGGCCAAGAGTCCGTCGCCCTTAGCCGGGCCGCCCTGCACGGTGGCCATTTCGACGGGGGCAAATGAAGCCAGTCCAGTCCCCGGCGGTTACGGTTACGGCTCATTGACGGTGAGCAAGGGCGGCGTTTTGACCGTGGCGGGGCAGTTGGCCGATGGAGGGACTTTTGGCCAGGCGGTTTCTGTTTCCAAAGCGGGCCATTGGCCTTTCTACTCCTCGGCGGGCCGCGATTTGATTTTTGGCTGGGTCCTTTTCCAGCCGAACGGTTCGAGCGCGACGAATATCAGCGGGACCAATTTCTGGAGCAAATCGTCCGGCGGCAAGTATTATCCCGCCGGTTTCACCAATACATTCGAGTTGATCGGGTCGCCGTATGTGGCGCCGAAGCCCGGGGGAAAAGCCCTCAACTTAACGGACCCAATAATTATGCTCGATTCCTCATCTTTTCCACTAGCCAACAGTGGGAGTTTGGGCTATACTGGCGAGCTTAATGGGAAAAAATTGAGTTTGACGATCAAACCGGCGGGGGTTTTTAGCGGCCGGTTTGGGACCACGACCCTGGGTGGTGTGGTGTTGCAGAATGAGGAGGATGCCCGCGGGTTTTATTTCGGCACGAACGGAAGCAGCGCCATTCTCTTGATGCAAGGCAACTAAAAGACACGCAATAGGAGTTAGTCGGACAGATAGAGATGTTATGTTTACACTTCACGACAATATTTTGAAGCGGACGGGAGGGTTGTTGATTCCTTTCTGGATCGCGCTGGCGCTCATGCTCGGCGGCGCTGCCAACAGCCAGGCCCAGCC
>DASRLE010000508.1:0-17008 GCA_035648615.1 Saccharimonadales bacterium (SeqCode)
GTAAAATGAAATCCCTCCTCCCCCAGTGCTTCGTTCCGGTTCGCTACGCTCACCTCCACTGCGCACTGGGGGAGGAGGACAATCAACAACAACAATCAACAACAATGTTCAAAGTACCAAATTTATTTCAGGACTTGACCCCTCAAAACAGATAACAAATTTTCAATGACCATTTTTCAATCGTCCAATGCCAAACTCTTTCCCAGAGACACGCCAAAGCCAAAAAGTGAAAAGCACCTTCAGGCGGCGAACTATTGGTTTTCTGGGCCGGGTTGATTATCGAGGAAGATTAAGCGCTGTTGGCCGGGCTTTCCCACCAACGCCATGGGACGATTCGGAAACAAGGCAAACAATTGATCGGCGGTAATGTATTCAACTTTGTGTTCCACATTGGCCGCGTGAGCCGCGCCGATGGGCGCAGGCGCTGGACGCAACGGCTGAATCCACGGATGAGTAATTAGTACGGCCAGCAACACCACCGGCAACGCCGTAACGACAATTCGCCCCATCCACACCCGATGGCGGCGACGGCGCATCTCCTTCGAGCCGCGCGCCAGGCTCGCCTCGCGCAAGGAATTCAATTCGTCGCCTCCGAAAATGTTTTCCAGCAATTGCTTTTTTTCCGGGCCGGTCATGGTGTTTTCAGCTTTTTCAAAATCGTTTCCCGAAGCTGCCGGCGCAAGCGCAGCAACCGGGATTCCACCGCTTTTTCGGTCAGGTCTGCCTGCGCGGAGAGTTCTCGGACCGTGCGGCCATCGATATATTTGCCTTCGATCAAAAGACGGTCGTCCACGTCCAGTTCCTCGATGCTTTCCTCCAACGCCGCGCCCAACGTGTCGTGCCGATCATCGGGGAGCGTTTCCGTTTGGCCGCGCAAGCTGAATCTTTCCAGGAGCGATACGTATCTGCGCTGCTTTCGACCGGCATCGCGGGCGGCGTTGCGGGCGATGGCGGAGAGCCAGCTCCACAAAGCAGCTTCGTCGTCGAAACGCCGAATGTAACGGACCACGCGCACCAGCGTTTCCTGGAGAGCCTCACGGGCCTGCGTTTCGTCTCCGCGCGAAACCACCAGGAGAAACCGGTAAAGCCGGTCAAAGTAGAGCGTTTGGAACTCGCGGAAGGCATCCTCATGGCCAGCCGCCAGGCGGCGAGTCAGCGACGCCGTTGCGCCGGTCGTGACCTCGTTGGTTCGGTGCTCTGCCACAGTGGATCGTTCCGGCAGTTGCAATGAAATCAATGGGTTGGCGGCGGAGTATGGCACTTGGAACTACGGCTTGGTATGATCGAAATTCAGTGAGTCGCCAGCGTGAATGATTTTAGCCGCGATGTCAATCGCACGCTGGGGCCCGATGACAATAAATAATTGGCCGTCACGGTAGAATTGGAACTGCGGATCAGGCATGGCCGGATCAAAAATATGGATGGAAGTTAGGATGATTTCCCGCAAATTCGCGAGGGCGAGATCGGTTGAGTTTTGTTTCTCGCCTTTCGCAGAGCTTACTTTCCCCAACAAATACCCCATCAGGTTAAAGCACTCGATAGCGCGATCCGGCTTCGGTGGGGCGGGACGGTACTGAGCATTTGACTCGAGGGTAAAGGCTTGGTTTCCAATTTGATGAACCTGAAACAGGCCGCCGCACGCCACCCGCAAGAGTTCCAGTTCGGTCGAGACGTCATTGGCCCGGATCATAACGTTGGTCACTGTTTCGTGCCCAACGGTGGGATCAACGGCAATCGTCGTGCCGGGGTGAAGGGCGCACAGCGCCTTGGCGGCGGTCCCGACGGTGTTTGGCCCAAAATTCGTCCAACTATCGTTCGCATCGGCTCCTCCGAACGGCTGCTTGATCCAAGTGCAGTTGCCTTCAACTTTAAACTGTTCGAAGGGAGGACTTTTTCCGATCACAGTCGCCGGTTTGAACTCCACCGCTTGAGCGTAGGCGGCCCGGGAACAGAGAGCGAAGGCCGCCATAAGAGCTGTTGTGACCAGAATGCCGAACGTATATGGCTTTTTCATAATTTCAATTTCATCCACCCACAACACGCCTGTCGCCGCCCAAATCACGCAAAGAAAGTGAAACATCGCTTCGGGATTGTAGTTCGACGAAACTGTGTTATCCCCAATAAATGAGTGACACGCTGACAATCCGAGTATCAAAACGCGAAAAAGGGATTTGGCGAAAAGCGGCGCACGCGAACGGCGAAAACCTCAGCGAGTTTGTTCGCAATGCAGTGCGGCAGCGAATGCAGGCTGTGCGGGCTAAACGCTCCTCGCCCTGGGACGATTTGCTGGGAACCGTGCGCACCGATGCGCCATCCGCCACCAACGAGAACGTTCGCAAGGCTATGCGCTTGAAGCGGCCCTAGCTGCGCCATCACGGAGGTGGTTCGCCCGCCTTCGGCGGTGGCGGGTGCGTCGGAGTGACGAAGATGTAGAGGCGCTTGCGGGCAGTCGTTGTTCTGGCGGGAAAGATAAAATGGGCTTTGGTCTTGGTCGTTTCGGTCCAGAGGGGGCCGCGCAGAGCGAGGGTTTGATTCAAAGGCACCGCCTCGTCGGCGTCCGCTTCCACCGCGCGCAGATGGGGACGCGGTGTCTCGCCGCTGACTGAGCGGCGGGGGAAATCGGGAACGGCTAACGGGTCGTTGGTGAGTTTGTCGTAGTTGAGGAAGGCGGTATCGCTCGCCCGGACGCGTAACCGCCATTTGCCGTCATCCTTCAGCGTGGGGACAACGTCCACCGCAAAGCCAAAATCCATTTGATCGGTAAGATAGTTAATGGACTCGCTGTTCGTGGGGGAAGCATCCACCACCTTGACCCCTGTAACAATGGCCTTGCGGTCCTCGACCGAGACGCACGACTCAAGGCCCGAGCGGGTAGTAATTGTGGGACACGAGGCAAACTTCACGTCCTTGCCCCGAATTCGATTCTGCAAGGCGGTAAATTGCGCCGGCTTGAGGATATCGGTTTGTCCGTAAATGCGCAGCCGGTCAACCATCAGGTTTTCTGAATGGGAAACAGGGGAACCTCCCAAGGCGGTCCAGTCATGGCTGATTTCAAGAGCGGGATTATCAGAGGGCGCGACCCCAAAGATCCAATCCAGGCCAATGTCGTCCGCACTATGCTCGGTGACGACCAGGACCTGAATCCGCAGCAATACCGTCGGCGCCGAATTGGAGCGGCCAACTGGTTGAATCTTACTGCCCTCTGCCAACTGGATCACCGGAGGCGTAGGATTGGGTCGTTGCGGAGCAGGAGGCTGGACCGCCAACGGCGCCTTATTCGTGCGAGCCATTTGATTTGGAACGGGCAAACCACCACTGGCCCCGGGTTCAGCCGGGTTGGCAATTATAGCTAACATCGAGCCGGAGAGGCCCGTTTGAATGGGCAGGATGGCGAAAGTTGACGCGACGCAGAGCGCAGAGAAGTGGGGCGTCCAGCGCCGCCATGTGGACGAGGGCCGCCACGCTGGCGGGTTCCGCAAAAGCCGCTGGACCCGATCGGCAAGCTGGGAGCGTGGCCCGCTTCCGCCGATACCGAGAGCGCGGGCCGGATTGGGCGCGGTCAATTCATGGCCCAGGCGCACCAGGCATTCGGCCAAGGCGTGCGCGCCGCCGGGAATCAGGGCGCTGGCTTCGTCAGCGGCCGCTTCGTTGGCGGATTGCAACTGACCTCGCGCCCACCACGTTAACGGGTGCCACCAGAGCAGAGCGGTCACCGCATCGCTTAACATCAGCCAGAAGGGATCGTGGGCGGCAAGGTGCGCAATCTCATGGGCCAGCACTACTTCGCGCTCCGCAGCGGAAAAGCGCGCGGAAAAATCGAGCGGAAGCGCGATGGTGGGGCGGCCAATCCCGAAGGCCACCGGACTGCGCAGGCCGGACCAGACCTGGGATTGGACGCGGCGCAAGCCGAGTGTTGTTTGCAAGCGCGCGATGAGCAGCTTCGAGTCCTGATCGGCGGGAACGGCTGCATGGTAACGCACCATGAGCCAAATGCGCGCCAGTCCGAAGCGGGTCAGCAACAGCGCTGAACCTCCCAGCCAAATCCAGGCAGGCCATTTCATCGCGGCATGGTGATCTTCGAGGACGGGTGCCACTTCCTCAGCCGCTCGATTCTCTGCCTTTGTCTCAGTCGCGGACGAGGACAATAGAAGCGCGGTAATCGCATAGCGATGCCGGGTCGATTCCACGCGTGGTATTTTGTCGCGCACTCCGGAAATCTCGACCACGCACACCAACGCGACGGTCGTTAACGCGGCCTGCCAAACCGTTCGTTTTGCTTTAGGCGAATCCAGCCACTTTTGCAGAACGGCTGCGACCGCCACGAGCGCCGTGGTCTCCGCCGCGACCCAAAGCATTAACTTTATCCAATTCGCGCCGCTCATTTGGCCCTCCGTTTTGCTTCCTTGATCAGTTTTTCCAATTGATCCAATTCGCGGCGGCTGACCTCGCGGGAGCGTAACAAATGAATCACCGCGCCGGAGACGCTCCCGGCAAAGAGGCGCTGCACAAAGTAATCTCCCAAGCCGCGCGTGACCTCCCCCGCATCCACGGCCGCGCGATAAATAAAGGCGCGGCCTTGTTCCCGATGCGCGACCAGACCGCGCCCTTCCATTTTGCCGAGCATAGTGGCCACGGTGGTGGGGGCAAGCGCCCGCTCGGGTTGAAGGGCCGCGTGGACGCCGGCCGCAGCCATTTCCCCATGGTGCCAGAGCAATTGCAGGATGCGTAATTGCAGGTCGCCAAGCTTATGCAGACGATAGTTGTTTTCCATAACTACTGTGGTGATACTACCTAAGTAGTTAGCCGTCAAGAAAATAATTTTTTATCCCTTCGCTTCCGTCCGCGTGCGTTTTCAACTTCAAAGTTTAAGCTTGAAAGCGTAAACTGCCCGCCATGATGTTCCAATTTGTCGCGAGAAGTTTCCGCCGCCGGATCGGATGGTTCTGTGCGTTGTATGCGGGGTCTGCCGTTCTGGCTTGGACCGCCCCCAATGAAGGCGCGCTGGACACGCTTCCGGGGCGGTTGGCGATTGCGCAAAATGCGGACGGGCGTTTGGAATTGTTCAAAATCGATTCGGAGGGCGAGGCCCGGCATCGCTGGCAAAAAGAAAACGGAGGCGACTGGTCGGTTTGGGCGAGCCTGGGGGGCGCCTTTCTGCCTGGAGTGGCGGCGAATCTGGATAAGGAAGGGCGGATGGTCGTTTTCGCGGCAGATCGCGCCGGTGCGTTGCATTACTCCGTTCAGCAAACGCGCAACGGGCATGAATGGTCTAATTGGGTTAATCTCGGCGGAACGATCCGTGCGCCGGTGGTCGTCGGGCAGCAGGCGGACGGCAGGTTGGAGATTTTCTGCATCGACCGGTCGAGCGGTGCGGTCAAACAGCTTGGGCAAACGGGCCAGCCGGGAGAATGGACGAGTTGGGCCGATTTGGGTATTGGCCCGGCGGCGGGCTTAACGCTCGCCCACAACAGCGACGGACGGCTGGAACTTTTCGGAGTGGATGCGGGCCAGCGCCTGGTCCATTGCTGGCAAAGGCAGGCCAATACGGCGACTCATTGGTCGGAGTGGGGCAACCTTGGAGGCGCCATTGTGCCGGGATTGGGGGTGGAACAAAACAGCGAAGGCCAATTGGAAGTCTTCGCGGTCAGCGCGACCAACCATTCGGTGTACCGCTTGCGTCAAGCCGTGGCGGGCGACAGTTCCAAGTGGCTGCCGTGGGTCAATTTTCGCGGGGAAGTCATGCCGGGAATAACCGTCGCGCGCAATGCCGATGGACGGCTGGAGATATTCGGAGTCAAAAATCCCGGTTCCGACGTAATGCACCGGTGGCAGCTCAAAGCTCGAGAGCCAGAATGGTCGCAGTGGTACAGTTTAGCGGGCTCAGTGCAGCCCCCGGTGGTGGTTGGACACAACATGGATGGCAACCTGGAGATCTTTGCCATCAACGCCAAGAATCGCGCCGTGGTTGATCATCGGCGGCAAATCAGCGCCAACAGCGATTGGCTGGACTGGTTCAGCATGGACCGCCTGCCTTTTGCCTACGCCTCGCGCCTCTGGCAGACCGACGACGGATTGCCCCTTAATAAAGTGCAGGCGATTACGCAGACGAGAGACGGCTACCTCTGGGTGGGCACCGCCGGCGGATTGGTCCGTTTCGATGGCATTGCCTTTACCAGGTTCGATTCCCGGCTCGTCCCCCAAATCAAGGATGCGTCGATCAGCGCCTTGTTGGTGGATGCATCAGGAACTCTTTGGATCGGCGCCGAGGGTGAAGGCTTGATGCGGGTTGAGCAGGGCAAGATTTCGCGCTTCACCAAAACCAATGGGTTAGCCGGCAACAATCCAAGGGTAATCTATCAAAGCCGCGACCAGTCGATTTGGATAGGCACTTCGCATGGGTTGAGCCGGTTTAAAAACGGAGAATGGGTCAATTACACCAAGAAGCAGGGATTGCTTTCCGATGTCATCCGCGCCCTTTACGAAGATCGCACCGGGTACCTCTGGATCGGCACCGGTAATGGGTTAAATCGCTGGAAAGACGGGGTGATGGAATCCTTTGCTGAAACCAACGGCCTGCCCAATAATTCCATCAGGGCAATTTTCCAGGACAAAGGCGGCCGGCTTTGGATTGGATCCGACAAAGGCATGATCTGGTACAACACGGGCAATTTTTATGATTACAGCACGGAGCACGGTCTTTCCGACACGTTCGTCAGCGCGATTCTTGAGGACAGCGCCAGCAACCTATGGGTGGGAACGTACAGCGGCCTGAACCGTTTCATCGAAGGCCGTTTCCGGGCTGAGCTGACGACGGATGGTCTTCCCTATGACCAAGTCAACGCCCTTTTTGAAGACAAGCAAGGCAATCTCTGGGCCGGTTCGAGAGAAGGCCTGATCCGCTTGACCGCCAAACCGTTCGTGAGTTATACGACGCGGCAGGGGTTGAGTCATAACAA
Source organism: Saccharimonadales bacterium (SeqCode) (assembly GCA_035648615.1). GTDB lineage: Bacteria > Verrucomicrobiota > Verrucomicrobiia > Limisphaerales > Palsa-1400 > DASRLE01. The sequence goes on from DASRLE010000508.1 coordinate 6,957, forward strand.
TGTCACTTCGGTCTTGGAGGATCGCTCTGGAAATCTTTGGGCCGGCACCTGGGGCGGCGGACTCGACAAATTAGCGGAAGATAAAGTTAAAGTATATGCGACGACCAATCGTTTTCCGCACGATCTCATCCTCTCGCTCTGTCAGAGCCGCGACGGCAGTTTGTGGGTCGGCGCGGATTATGATGGAGGATTGGTCCGGCTCAAAGGCCGCGCGATGACCCATTACACCTGGAAGGACGGCTTGATCAATGCGGGCTTGCGGGTCATCCAGGAAGGCCATGCGGGCGAGCTTTGGATTGGCACGAGTCGAGGGCTGACTTGTTTCAAGGACGGAAAATTTGTCAACGATCCCGCCCTCGCTTCTCTCTCCAACAATATTATCCGTGCCCTTTGCGAGGATCATCAGCACGCCCTTTGGATTGGAACGGACAGGGGACTGTGCTGTTGGAAAAATGGAGCCCTGACCAACCTGACTGAGAAGGGCTTTTTCCCGGCGGCGACGGTTGGCGCTCTTTATGAGGACCCTCAGAACAGCCTTTGGATTGGGTCTATTGGCTGCGGGTTGGTGCGATGCCGGCACGGCCAGTTCACCATCTATACCACCCAGCAGGGGCTTTTCAGCGATGAGATCCTCGAAATTCTGGAAGATTCCGATGGATGGCTCTGGATCGCTTCGGCGAAGGGAATTTTTCGCGTGCGCAAAAGCAGCCTTGACCTTCTGGACCGTGATAAAGAAACAACCATTGTCAGCATCGCCTATGGGAAAGCCGATGGGTTGGAAAGCACCTTGTGCAGCGCGGTCGGCAAACCGGGCGGATGGAAAACGCGCGACGGGAAACTTTGCTTTGCCACCACGAAAGGTCTGGCCGTTATCGAGCCGCGGCAATTGCAACTCAAGCTGTCACCGCCTGCCGTTTTTATCGAGGATCTGAGGGTCAATGGGCGGCAATGGCGGCCTCTTCCCGGCTTGGAAGGCGGGCGACCTTCCGGGGCGCTCTGGGCGGCTGCCTCCGGCGCGCCCCTGCAGATTCCTCCCGGCCATGGCGACTTGGAGTTCTCCTACACCGCTTTGGACTTCCGCGCGCCGGAAAAGTGCCGTTTCAAGTACAAATTGGAAGGAGTTAACTCGGATTGGATCGAGGCGGGTTCGCGCCGCACTGCCTTTTATAACAACATTTATCCGGGCCAATACCGTTTTCGAGTCATCGCCTGCGACAAAGATGGCGTCTGGAATGAAGCGGGCGCTTCCCTGGCTCTTTTTTTGCAGCCCCATTTCTGGCAGACGTGGTGGTGCAGGATGATGGCCCTGGCGGGGGTCGTCGGCGTGGCCGGCGGATCGGCGCGCTATGCGACCCAACGGCGGATGCAGCGCAAACTGGAAGTGTTGGAACGAACCCACGCCGTGGAGCGAGAGCGGGGCCGCATTGCCAAGGATATCCACGATGATTTGGGCGCCAGCCTGACCCGCATCATGATGCTCGGAATGCGGGCGGAAGGCGAACTATCCGAGCGCAGGGATGTGGGAGTCCATCTGCGCAAGATTGTTAATTTCTCCCGCGCGACCATTCAGTCGATGGACGAGATCGTATGGGCGGTGAACCCCAAGAACGACACCTTGGACGGCCTGGTCGGTTATCTCAATGAATACGTCGTGCAGCTTTTCCAGGACAGCGGCATTCGCTGCCGCCTGGAGTTGCCGGTGGCTTCCCACATCATGCTGCCCTCCGACGTGCGGCATGATTTGTTTCTGGTGGTTAAAGAGGCGCTCAATAACGTTCTGAAACATGCCAAGGCCTCTGAGATCCAGGTGCAAATATTGAGCGAGGACAGCGCCATCCGCCTTATTATAGAGGATAACGGTTGTGGCTTTGACGCCGCCCAAAAACAGGAAGGGCGGCGCGGGAATGGACTGCGGAACATGCGCAAGAGAATGGATTCCCTTGGCGGGCGAATGGAAATCAGCACGACCCCAGGCCACGGCGCCAAGTTGCAGTTTGTTCTCCCCGTTCAGGGCAAACCCCCGCTCCGTTAGCTTTAAGCTCCCCCATGTTCATGGGGTTGCTTCCAGCCATGGCGCACCGCTAAGATACGGCATGAACAAGTCCTCCAGCGCCTGCCCAATCCAGGTCGCCGTGATTGAAGACGATGAGGAGATTCGAGCCACGCTGGGCCACGCGATTGAGGCGGGGGATGAATTCAAATTGCTCGGCAGTTACCCTGATGCGGAATCCGCCATGGCCGCCTTGCCTCTGGCCCGGCCGCACGTCGTGCTGGTGGACATCAATTTGCCGGGCATCGACGGCGTGCAGTGTGTGCGGCGGCTCAAAGTCCTCATGCCCGAGGTGCAGTTCATCATGCTGACGGTTTATCAGGACAGCACGCTGCTGATTCAATCGCTGATGGCCGGGGCGACGGGCTACCTGTTGAAACGGACCTCGCCGGACAGATTATTGTCCGCCATTCGTGAAGTTTGCAACGGCGGCGCGCCCATGACTCCTGAGATGGCCCGGCGGGTGGTGCAGCATTTCCAGCAAACGCCCCCTCCCACGTCCTCCTTGGCCAAAATCACTCCTCGGGAAAAAGATGTCCTGGACCAGCTCGCCCGGGGGTTCAGTTACAAGGAAATCGCCGACAACCTCCATATCGGCACGGGAACTCTGCAAGGGTACATTTCCAACGTTTATGAGAAATTGCGCGTCCATTCCCGCACCGAGGCGGTTACTAAATATTTGAATCCGTAAGACAGCCCCCATGTACATGGGGTTTACAAAAACCTTCTTTCAAGCAAAATAGACTCCATGAAACACTTGGCCCTGAAACCGGCTTCCCGCTTGTCGGTAGCCGCCTTCCTCGTCGCCTCGAAACGTCAGATAGTGTGTGATTTCTCCAGCGGAAGTTCAAGAATTCCAAATTTTGTTCTTGGCCTACGCGGGGTTTGTGGGTAAAGATAAGGCAACATCTCAAAAGTAACTCTAAAAGCAGATTTTTTTTATGCGAAATAAAATCCTAATCCCCCTCATCGGCGCGGCCTCAATTTTGCTGGGCGGCATTTCCCTTCATGCCCAATCCGCCTACTATCAGGCCGTGACCAATTTGGCCCCGGTGGCCTACTGGCCCTTGCAGGAAACGGTGCAACCGCCCATCGCCGACGTGGAAACCAATTACGGCTCCCTCGGCCAGGTGGCCAACGCCTACTATTCCAGCTCTTACGCACTACACGCCAATACCCAAGGTCCAATCGTCAGCGAGCCTTCGGACTTCGTTACCTATTTTAATAGCGTGAGCAACGGCGGTTTTATGGGCGTGCCGCTGACGGACCCGCGTGTTTCCCTGCCGGTGGCGCCCTTCTCGGTGGAAGCCTGGGTCTTTCCGCAAAATGTCGGCGGCTTTATCGGGATTGTCTCCCAATCCTCCGCAAATCCCGGAAGTTTGAATGGAATTACCAGCAGCTCGGGCAACGCCGCCCAAGGGGGATGGTGTTTGAGTGAAAATTACATCGGTTCTCTGGATACTTCCAACCTAAGAGGCTTTGACTTCCATGTTTACAACGGACATTCCGGCAATCCCTTGAACGCCAGCGGCCAGCCACGCGGAGGCGCAGAGGTGGCTGTGCCAATAGACTATACACTCAATACTTGGTACCATTTGGTCGCTGTTTTCGACGGCACCAACGCCACGCTGTATATCGACGGAACGAATATGAATTCGGCGGCGGCCTTCCTCGCTCCCATGCCGGCGGGGACTTCTTACATGCGGGACACTTGGTCTCCGCTGCAAATTGGCGCTTCGCGCGGCATTAATAACAACCGCTACAACGGCTCCATCGCTGAAGTGGCCATCTACACCAATGCGCTGACCGCAACCCAGGTGACGAATCACTATCTGACCGCGCTTAATGCATCTCCTGCGACGCCCTACGAGCAAGTCATCACCAATGATCATGCGCTCATGTATTATCGGGTGAATGCTCCCAACTACAACGCGCCCGCTCAGACCTCTTATCCAACCGCCTCGTACTACAGCGCCAATGGCACAACGATGAGCGTGGCTTCGGGAAACCTTGGGGCCAATTCGGTTTATGGAACCGCCACGCAACCTGGTGTCTCGGGCCCGCAATTTCCGGGGTTGCTCGACCCCTCGGCGGGCAACAGCAGTTATGCGGTGGCCATCAACGGCATCGGCGGCAATAATGGCAACGTGGCCAATGTTAACATTGGCAACAACGTCAATGTCGCCGAAGCGATTCCGGTTGATGCCGGATATAATGCCTTGTTGGACCCCAAAGCGCCGCCCTTCAGCATGACGGTCTGGTTCAAAGGCAACCCGGCTGATCCTCGATTTCAAGCCATTGTCGGCCACAGCGATAACGGCTGGCGCTTCGCCCTGGATGGCACGACCGGCAAAGTCCACTTTAAGCCGGGCAATAATGGAACGGAAATTACTTCGACTTATATTTATAACGACGGCAACTGGCATCAATTGGTGGCCACCTGCGGCCTTCCCGGCACCAATGAAAATCTTTATGTGGACGGCGTGTTGGACACCGCCAACGCGGCCAGCGCCACGACCTTTACCGGCTCGCCCCAGGATATTATCCTCGGCGGTGATCCGCAGTATCTCAACAGCGGCAACGGCCCCTATGCCAGCGTGCCCAACACCACCAGCACCTATGCCCAGCGCAATCTTGCCGGCAGAATCGCCCATTTTGCTTTCTTCACCAACGTCCTGACCGCTGCGCAAGTTGCCTCTCTGTATCAGCCGGTCCAGGCTCCGCCGGTGATTATTGGCCAGCCTGCCGGTCCCCGCACCAATGGCTATGCCTACAATGGAACCAACACCTATCTCTTTTTCGGCGTGGTGGCCAGCGGCAGCGCGCCCCTCTCGTATCAATGGTTCTTTACCAACTCCAACGGCACGACCACCCAGTTGACCGATGGAACGAAATACAGTAATTCAGCCACTTTCCAAGTGACCGTCAGCAATCTGGTGGATAGCGACAGCGGCACCTACTTTGTCGTGGTGAGCAATACTTACGGCGCGGTGACCAGCGCTATTACGGGCGGTCCCGGGCTGTTCCGAGTCTATAACGAACCGGTGATTCTCAGCCAGACTCCGGCCGGTGGAACGCTTTCTTTGGTTGCGGGCCAGACCCCCCCCACATTTTCCGCCGGAGTCACAGGATCAACGAATGATCTGGTTTACCAATGGTTTACCAACGGAGTCGCGGTGGCTGGCGCCACCAATACGAGCCTGCCCCTGCCGCCTGTGACGGTGGCCAATTCGGGCACCATTTTGCAATTATTTGTGACGAATGACTTTGGCGTAACCAGCAATGCGTCGGTGACGCTGAATGTCTCGGCCGGGCCCACCGCGCCCACCAATTCTTACGCGCAAGCCATCCTGGCTTTGAACCCTTCCGGCTATTGGCCCATGCACGAGATCGAGCCGCCGAAGCCAGCCCAGCAGGACATTGAAACCAACTACGGCTCCTTGGGCGTTTTGGGCAATGCGTACTATGGCGATTGGCAGAACGTTGCCGTCCCCGGCGTAGCCCCGGTCATCCTCCACCAAGAGCCAGGCGCTTTGGCCAATGATCCAGATCCCTCTGTCCAATTTACCGGAGTCAATCCGGCCCCTTCCGGCGGCTCTTACGCGGTCATACCCCGGACCTCGCCGTTGACGACCATTAAGGCCCCATTCACTCTTGAAGCGTGGGTCAAACCGTATAACAACTCCTTCGGGATTATTCTGGGCGTAGGCAGCATCACAGCCAGCAGCGGAATCAACGGCGGCGCCAACGAAGCCGGCTTTGACTGGCTCTGGGCCGGAACGGCCAGCACCTTTAGCATTACCATGAGAAACGGTAATGCCGTTGGCAGCACGGAACCCAAGACCACGGCAAATTATCATCCCGGCAATTGGTATCACTTGGTGACGACCTTCGACGGCACTAATGTTGCCTACTACATCAATGGCACCCAGGATGGGTTGCAAAACTCGTCCGCAGCTACGATGGCCCCCAATACATGGATGCCCTTGACCATCGGCGGCGGCCGCTGGACCGGCACCATCAACAATCAATTTGTCGGCGCGATCGACGAGTTGGCCGTTTATACAAATATCCTGCAAGTGTCTGATATCCAGACGCATTACACGGACGGCATCAGCGGCGCAGCCGGAACCTATAAGGCAGCCGTTCTGGCGAACAAGCCGTTGCTTTACTACCGCATGAATTCGCCCTACTACACCCAGCCGGCTGTCAGCGCGTGGCCGGTGTTGACCAACTACGGCACTGCCGGAGTCCAAGGTGTTTACAAGCCAAATGCCACGCCCGGCCTCGTGTCCGGACCCGCCGTTGGAGGTTTTCCTTCCGTGGCGTTGGCGGGTGACGGCAACAGTATTTTTGCGGATGCGGGCTATGATGCTTCCTTTAATCCTACCAACACCACCACCGCGCCGTTCAGCGTGATGGCATGGTTTAAGTGCAACCCCGCCGATGTCCAGCAGCGCAATTGGCAGACCCTCCTCGGCCATACCGATCAAGGCTGGCGCTGCGCCATCAACGGCGGCACTGGAAAAATCGGGTTTGATTCTGGCAATGGCAAGGACGTTGCCTCGGCTTTGACTTACAACGATGGACTATGGCACCAAGTGATTGGCACTTACGACGGGGCCAGCAACACCACTGTCTATGTCGATGGTCAGTTTAGCGCTACACTTGCCGCAGCGACCAATAATCTTATCCAGACTGGATACGATGTATATCTAGCCAGTTCCCCCAATGGCCAATCGAACGCCTTCGGCGGCAGAACATTCGCCGGCAATATGTGCGAGGCGGCGATTTGGAATAACCAGGCTCTCACCGCCGCCCAAGTCGCGACACTTTACAACGCCGCCGCGTTGATTCCCTTTATTACCCTCCAGCCCGTTTCGACCAACGCCAACGCGGGCATCGCGTTTACCAACTTCTTTGTCACCGCCGGGGGCAGCACTCCGCTTTTCTATCAATGGTATAAAAATGGAGCGCTATTGGCCGGCCAAACCAATGCGGACTTGGTGATAAACCCCTTGTTGGCTACCAGCGGCGGCACGAATTATTACGTGGTCGTTACCAATGCCGGGGGTTCAGTGACCAGCTCTCCAGCGTCCTTGTTTGTCTTCACGTCACCGACGATCAGCGCCCAGGTGCCCTCCGACAGCAGCATCACTGTGATCGCCGGTGGAAATATCAATTTCTCCATCACCGCTGACGGGGCTGTGCCATTGCTTTATCAGTGGTATTCCAACAGCGTGCCGATTGTCGGGGCGACCAATGCCACTTATTTGCTGGCCAACGCCCAAACGCCAGGGCCGACCGTGTATCAGGCCGTGGTGACAAACTTCCTTGGCTCGGCGACCAACAACGCCGTCTCTGTCACGGTTATCCATGTTACCGCGCCGTACGCGCAGACGGTGATTGCGGATCATCCGCTGGGTTTCTGGCGTTTGGATGAATGCCCGGATGACGGCGGGGGAAACAATGGCAAGATTGCCAAAGATTACGCGAGCGGCAATGACGGCTATTATACCAACGCCCAAATTTGTCAGTTGCCGGGCTATAATCCAAATACGGACGCCTCGGAACCGACCGCCCTGTTCGGGCAGATCGCCTTGGCAGACAGCGATGTCGCCATTTCAAACATAGACTTTTCCGCGCCGACCAATAGCGCCAAGGCCTTCTCGGTTGAAGCTTGGGTTAACGGTTACACGGAATCCACCGGCGGCCCAGTGATCAGCAAAGGCTTCGGGGGAGGCGGCGAGGAGTTCTGCCTGGATACCGGAGGCCCCAACCACGTTTACCGCTGGTTTGTCCGGCTCGCCAATGGAGCGGCTCCTAATGTGACCAGCACGCTCGCGCCGACCAGCGCCACCTTTGGCACATGGCACCACTTGGTGGGCATTTGTGATGAGATCAATAACGTTCTCCAGCTTTATATTGACGGCGCTTCCGTCGGCACAACCGCGCTGCCTGCCGGGAGCGGAATCATATCATCCACCGTGCCCATGTTTATCGGGGCGAGAAGCTCATCGTCAACGATCGGTCATAACGATATCCAGTTTCTGGGAGAAATATGCCAGGTGTCGGTCTATAATTATGCCCTCAGCGCGGCCCAGGTACTGACGCACTATAATTCAGCGGGCATCACACCCATCATTATCCAGCAACCTCCGGGGAGCACGAACGTCAACGAAAACGGCACTCTGGCCGTCTCTGTGGCTGTCAGTGGGACTCCTCCGCTGTCCTACCAATGGATTGACGCCAGCACGCTGCACCCCTTGCTCAACCAAACCAATCTAACCTTGGTTCTTAACAACTATCCATTGAGTTCAAACGGTTCCAGCTACGAATTGGTCGCCACCAATGTTTATGGCTCGACGACTTCCAGCCCCGTTTCGGTCAGTGTAAATTCGGGCATGCCTGTCATTGTCCAAGATTTGCCCACAAATCTGGCGACCTATGCAGGCGCGCCTTTGGTCTTGGCAGTAGGCGTTTCGGGAACCCAGCCGATGACTTATACGTATTACCAGAACGGAGCCGTCATTCCCGGCGCGTCGGGCAGTTCGTACACGATCTCTGTGGCTTACGGGACAAATCAATACTATGTTGCCGTTACTAACTCGTTCGGCGGGGTAGTCAGCGCGACCGAGGCGGTCGTCGGCACGGCCGGAGCGCCTCCGGTGAACTTCCCGGCCACGGGCAGCGCTGGCTGGACCCTGGACGCCCAGGCCAATGGACCACCGGTCTTCAACAGCGGCGTACTGACGTTGACGGATGGCGCCGGAAGTGAATCGCGGCAAGCCTGGTACAATACCAAGGTGGACGTCAGCCGCTTTTTGGCTCAATATACCTACGAAGACACGACCGGTGGCACCGGCGGAGCCGACGGCATCACCTTCTGTATCCAGAGCACTGGGACGACCGCCGAGGGCGGCGGTGGAGGCAGCTTGGGAGTCTCGGGCATCACCCCCAGTCTCGATTTTGCCATGAATGTTTACCATGGAACCACCCCAGCCGGACCGGCGGCGGGCTGGAACCTCAACGGCGGCAACGCTACCCCCACCCAGACGGCGCCGCTGGTCTTGGACAACGGCAGTCATCCCATAAATGTCGTCCTTTACTATGACGGAACAACCGCGACCGCGTGGCTGACAGACCCGACTGCCGGAACCACGGCGCCCGTCATGACACTGGGGGTAAATCTGACCAACCTGGTTGGGAACCCGGCCTATATTGGGTTTACCGGCGCCACGGGGGGCTCAGTCTCGTCTCAAGAAGTCTTTAACTTCTCGTTTGCCACCGTCACCGTTCCCACACTTGGGGCCGCCATTTCAGGAGGCAACATTGTCATCTCATGGCCTGCTTCCACGACCTCACTCTACGTCCTGCAATCTGCTTCACAGGTAAACGGCCCTTGGACGGCTGTCACCGGAGGAGTCAGTGCGGCGAACGGACAAACTCAATACACCGTCCCGAATGGCGGATCAGCGATGTTCTACCGCTTGATCTTGCCCATCCATTGATCGCTGGCCGGGGAAAACATGTGACGTGGGAACAAGCATTGCGAATCTGAACAGAGCCGGCCGGAGTCCTCAGGGGCGTCCGGCCGGTTTTACGCTCATAGAATTGCTGGTGGTCATTGCGATAATCGCCATTCTCGCCGCCCTCTTGTTGCCCGCGCTCTCGACTGCAAAGCAAAAAGCCCTCGGCGCCAAGTGCCTGAGCAACATGAAGCAAATGACGCTGGCCTGGATTATGTACCCGGACGACAACGGGGGCAATCTGGTACCCAACCACGACGGCGCCACGACGGATCCCACCATTAATTGGATAGCCGGCTGGATAAATTTTGCCCAGGACAACCAGGATAACACCAATGTGTTTTATCTTAAAAATGGACTGCTTTCTCCTTACCTGGCCAAGCAAATCGCCGTTTACAAATGCCCTGCGGACAACTATACCTGCCAGGAGTCCGATGGGGCCCGGGATCGAACCCGCAGCATTTCGATGAACG
>DASRLE010000509.1:0-6939 GCA_035648615.1 Saccharimonadales bacterium (SeqCode)
CTGTTTGGGTTGACGGTTCGCTATCTTGGCTTCGCACTCGGCATGGCAATGGCGCTCGGTTACTGCGCGTTGTTTGGCACCTTGCTGCCGCCCATCTTCGCCGGTCAATTTGCGGGCATCATCAAAACCAATTCGGGTCTCGTCGTGGTGGGCGGGGTGGCCATGTGCCTGCTCGGCATTATCATCAACGGCTTGGCGGGAGTCGCCAAGGAACGCGAACTGTCGGAGAAAGATAAAAAAACCTCGATCAAGGAATTCAATTTCAAGAAAGGCATGTGGGTCGCCACTTTTTGCGGCATCATGAGCGCCTGCATGTCGTATGGATTTGCGGCCGGCAAACCGATTGCGGCACTGGCCGTGACCAATGGCGCTTCCGATCTGTGGAAAAATCTGCCCGTGCTCATCGTTATTCTGGCCGGTGGTTTCACCACGAATTTTATCTGGTGCCTCTTCTTGAACCTCCGCAATAAAACGACGGGCGATTATGGCAAGCGCGCCGAGGACGGCAAGTCCGTGCCGGCGCTGGCCAATTATCTCTTGTGCGCCCTGGCGGGAACCATTTGGTATTTCCAGTTTTTCTTTTACGGCATGGGCACGACCAAGATGGGTAAATACGATTTTTCCAGTTGGACGCTGCACATGGCGAGCATCATTATCTTTGGCACGCTGCTGGGCGTTTATCTTTCAGAGTGGAAGGGCGTCAGCAAGCGCACGCATTGGTTGATGAGACTGGGGTTGGTGGTGTTGGTTTCGTCCACTATGATCATCGGCTACGGAAATTATCTGGCCAAGGAAAGCACGGTGGTCGTCGCCGACGCAACGCCGCCCGCGTCAGCGCGCCGTCTTGAGTTCCCGCCGATCCTGGGTTTGACAGGGCAAATCAGCGGCGTTGAAACAGCCGTTCCGGCGGCGGACGAAGTAAAACTCCTCTCCGCCAGCCAACTCCCGGCGGATATTGATTTGAAGCGAATGGCCGGGTGGGCGTTGAATTATCTCACCGAAACGCCGCGCAAGAACCTTGGTTACGAGCCGGTTTTCCAATGTCATCCGCTGCGCTGCCCGCCGGTGCCGGAGGGAGAGGATCCAGTGGTGGCGTGCGATACGGATGCGCGCATGGATTGGGAATGGTATTACATGCGCGACATCACCGGCTCAAAAAAGGGCGCTGAAGTCGAGGCCGCTTTCCACCGGCGCATCCGGCAATACATTGGCGCGGATGGAAAAGTCTGGAGCCAGCCCGGCGCCTTTAACGAAGGCAATACCCACGCGAAATATGGGAAAAAGGATTTGGTCATTCATATATGGGGCGCGACGAAAATTTTGATGAGCCTTTCGGAAGATTATACCCGGACAAAAAATCCGGAGTCCAAAGCGCTGGCTCGAAAGGTGATGCTGGCCTTGAAACGCATCGCCACTTGGGATGAACGCGGGCGCTGTTGGATGGTCTGCGGCATGGGCGCGCTGAAACCGGATGGAAGCGTCGTGCCAAATTCCTGGAACCGGCAGCCCGCTCCCATCGTCGAACCGCTTGTGACCTACTGGCTGGCGACAGGCGACCGCGAGGGGTTGGATTTTGCCAAGGCTTATGCGGAGGGAATGATGAATAACCTTCAGCCAGGCGGAATAAAATTTCAGCAGGAAGGCAAGCCCGCCGGTGGCAGCTTTCCACTCGGCGCGCACAGTCACGCAACCATGCATGCGGTTTGGGGCGTGGCCCATCTCGGGCTTGTGACCGGCGAACCCAGGTATCTTAATTTTGCGAAAAATGTTTCCGATGGTCTTTTGCGCCGCGGAACCGGCACGGGCTGGTTTCCGGCGGGTCCCGATAGTTGCAATGAGACGTGTTGTATCTCCGACATGATTTCCGTGGCGGCCCTCATTGCGCAGAGCGGACGTCCCGAGTATTTCGACTACGCAGACCGTTACCTCCGCAACTACATCAGCAGGCTGCAATTTGTCGTCACCCCCGCCTTTGAAACGTATTATCGCACGCTGAATAAAAACGCGAGCGAAGCGCAACTGCAACACGGCCTGGAGGAATTGCGAAAATTCCAGGGTGGAATCATCGGCGGCTCGGGCTTGAACGATTTTGAAAACGTCCTCCTCGGAGGTGTGTCGGGATTTGAGATGTTTGGCTGTTGCGCTCCCGAAGGAATGCGCGCCGTCCATACCGCCTGGGTCAATACGATTGATCACTATGAAAAATCGCCCCTCGGCCCGTCCGGTGTGTATGTCAACCTGAGTTGCAGCCGCGATTCGCCGTGGGGGCGCGTCGTTTCGTTCCTGCCTGAAAAGGGGCGCCTGACGGTGAAGGCGGCGGTCAAAGACGCTTTCTTCCTTCGCCCGCCACATTGGTCGCCGCGCGAAGCGGTGCGCGCGTTCGTTGGAACAAAGCGCATCACGGTGCAGTGGTCGGGTGATTACGTGCGCTTCGACGCCCGGCCCGACGACGAATTGACGATCACGTACCCCTTGGTGGAATTCACCCAGGACGTCGCGGGATTGTGGAAAAACTCCGCGCCGCAATTGAAAATCAGCTTCCAATGGCTGGGCAACATGGTCGTTAGTTCCACTCCCGCGCCGACAAAGACACCTTTGTTCGCCCGAACCTCCCGCCAGTTGCCGCTGCCTCCGCCATGAAAATCGCCGCCATTCAAAAGCTTCGCCAAAAGCTGGCCGCTGACGAATCGGTCCACGGCCTCTGGATCACCTTGGAATCCGCCAGCCTTTCGGAGATGGCGGTGGCTCTTGGCTTGGACTGGATTGTTGTTGACGCCGAACACGGCTACCTCGACTGGAGGGAAATTTTCGAACACATTCGCGCCACCGTGCGCAGTGACACGGTCGTCCTCGTGCGCCTGGCGGAATTGAACGCGGGCCTGGTCAAACGCGCGTTGGATATTGGCGCGGACGGCGTCGTTATTCCGTGGATTGAAACGGCGGCGCAACTCCAGCAGTCCGTGTCATTCGCCACCTTTCCGCCCGAAGGCGTTCGCGGCATTGGAGCGGATCGGGCGACGGCTTGGGGGCAATGTTTTGCCCAGCACACGCAGGAGGCCAACGAGCATGTGCTGGTGGTGCCGATCGTCGAATCTGTTGCCGGCGGGAAAAACATCCAGGCCCTCTGTCAGGTCGCAGGCGTGGAACTCGTTTTTGTCGGCCCGGCGGATTACTCCTCGACCGCTGGATTTCGCGGCCAATGGGAAGGGCCAGGCGTGGCGAAGGAAATTCTGGCCATCAAAGACACGGTGCGCGCTCACGGCAAACATTGCGGCATCATCACAACCAGCCACGAAAATTTGGTCGAACGGCGGTTGCAAGGGTTTCGCATGCTGGGCCTCGGCACAGACTGCGGATTGTTTTTGCGCGGCCTCCACTCGGCCCTGGGTGTCGTGAAACAAGACCGCCTCATGTCGCCGACGTTTATCCCGGAGAAATCCACCTTGCCCCTCATGCCGTTGCCGCGTCCGCCGGAATCGCTGCGTCCAAACCGTTGGGAAACGATGAACGAACCGGGCAAAAATCCTCCCGTCGAACTGGCTCCGGGGGTCGCTCTCGATTGCCTGGTCGGCGCGCATAATGGCGCGCGCAATCTGACGACGGGATTGGTCACCTTCGAACCCACAGCGAAACTAGACTATCATACGCATCTCGTCAGCGAATCGATCACCGTGCTTTCGGGCACAGCGGTTGTGGCGGTGGAGGGCCGCGAGTATTCGCTCGGAATGCTTGACACCATTGTGATTCCGCGTGGGCTGGCGCACGCCGCTTGGAATACTTCGGCCAGCGAGCGCGGAGTGGTCCATGTTGCCCTGCCGACGGATTCACCGGTGCGCGAACTTATTTCCACTCCCTTCGAGCGCCGGGCGATGCCGGAGGAAGCTCTTCACATGGCCGGAAAAGAGCGCGTGATTCGGTTCGCCAGCGCGGCGCGCTCCGAGGCCGGTCCGGGCACGAGTTTCATTGATCATTTCAACAAGGCGCTCATGCCGGGAATCGAAATGAGCGGCGGCTACGGTTTCTTCCAGCCGGGCGGGCGGCTGCCGGCGCATTTCCACGATTTCGACGAGTCCATTTGCATTATCGAGGGAGCCGCTGTTTGCATTGTGGAAGGCCGCCGCTATCAGCAGTCCGGTTGCAACACCGCGCTCCAACCGCGCGGGCGCGTCCACTATTTTGTCAACGAAAGCAAAGAACCGATGGCGATGATTTGGGTTTACGCCGGGCCGATGCCGGAACGGATTATCGTGGATGAATGCTGCGCCACCGTGGAGGGCAATCCGTGGAAGGAGCCATTACCATGAGCGGACGCCTGCCCCAGCAGGCCGCTTGGATTAGCGGCGCGGCTTCCGGCATGGGTGAAGGCATTGCGCGACTGTTCGCCAGCGAAGGCGTGGCGGTGGCCCTGGTCGATGTGCAAGCGGCCAAGGGACGGGTGGTCGCCGAGCAAATTCGCGCCGAAGGGGGACGCGCGGTTTTCATCGAGTGTGACGTCAGGAACGAAACGGCGGTGCGCGATTCCATGAATCGAACGGTGAAAGAATTCGGCGGACTGCATGCCATCGTGAATTGCGCCGGAATTGTCCAGGTCAAACTGCTGCACGAATTAGACGAAGGCGACTGGGACCGCTTGATGGATATCAACGTCAAATCTATTTTTCTCTCCGTCAAGCACGGCATTGCGCATCTGAAAAAAAATCCGCGCAGCTATGTCGTCAATATTGGCTCGGTCGGCAGTTTCGTCGGCCAAAGCTCGACGCCCGCCTACACGGCGTCCAAAGGCGCGGTCATGATGTTGAGCAAATCCATTGCCCTCGATTACGCGGCGGATGGGGTGCGCTGTAATTGCGTGTGTCCCGGGATCACCGATACGCCTATGTTGCGCGAGCATTTAAATATGAACGCCGATCCCGAGGCGGCGCTGCGCGAACGCCTGCGCCGCGTGCCGATGGGTGTCCCGCTTTCGCCGAACGACATCGCCAAGGCCGTTCTTTACTTTTCCTGCGAAGATTCAGCCGGCGTGACCGGCACGACGCTGGTCGTTGACGGCGGCTATCTGGCGGCCGCCGAATGGGAACACCCGGGCCAAACGAAATTCATGCCATCGCTATGAAGCATCCTCTGAAACTCGCCTGCGCCGACTTTGCTTTTCCATTGCTCTCGCACGACCGGGTCCTCGACTTGATTGCCGCGCTCGAATTTGAGGGCGTGGATATTGGATTCTTTGAAGGACGCTCGCATTTGTGGCCGTCCAAGGAATTCAAGTCTGGCGACCGCCTGCGCCGCAAGTTCGCTGATCGCGGTTTAAGTTGCGCGGACGTGTTCCTGCAAATGGATCCGAGCTTCGTTCCTTACGCGATCAATCATCCCGAAGCCGCCCGGCGGCGGCGGGCGCGCGATTGGTTTTTGAAGACGCTGGATTACGCCGCGGCCGCTGGGGCAAAGCACGTCACCACCTTGCCCGGAGTTTATTTCGAGGAGGAAAAACCCTCCGCGTCCTGGCAACGCGCTTGCGCTGAACTGGCGTGGCGGGTCGAACAGGCGAAGCGACAGCGCATCGTTTTCAGCGTCGAGGCCCATGTCGGTTCGATTACACCGAAACCAAAAGCGGCGTTGCGCCTGCTGCGCGACGTCCCGGGACTGACCTTGACGCTCGATTACACCCATTTCACTCGCGCTGGACTCCCCGACTCCGCCGCCGAACCGCTCGTCACCCATGCCTCGCACTTCCACGCCCGCGGCGCGCGCAAGGGCCGTTTGCAAGCCCCGCTTGCTAAAAATACAATTGACTACGCTCGCGTCCTGCGCGCCATGCAGCAGGCCGGATACCGGGGGTACGTCGGAGTTGAATATGTGTGGGTGGATTGGGAACACTGCAACGAAGTGGACAACCTTTCGGAAACCATTCAACTGCGCGACTTTCTGCGGAAAGCAATGCGCTGACCCATTGTGTATACCCTCGCTCTCACCATGCGCTTAAAACCCGGCTGCCTCGAAAAATATCGCGCCGCGCACGACAACCTCTGGCCCGAGATTGCCAAAAGTATGAGTGACAACGAAGTGAGCATGGCGATCTTTCACGAGGATGGCCGGCTCTTTATTTTCGCCAGCGCGCCGAGCGAGGCCCATTGGCAACGGAGCCGCAATGAGCCCACGCTCGAACGCTGGGACGCCGCCATGACCAAATTCTTGGAAGCGGGCGCGCCGGGAAAAATCGACTTCGGCCATCCCGAGAAAGTTTTCGGTTTTGGCGTCTTCAAATGAGTGATAAGCAATATTGAACAATGAAAGTCTTGACAGAATATCTTTGGTTCCACCTCGAGTCGCGGCGCGGGTTCGTCAACATCACCGATACCGTGGCGGACCTCGTCCGCAAAAGCGGAGTGCGCGAGGGCCTTTGCCTGGCCAACGCGATGCACATCAGCGCCTCGGTCTTTATCAATGACGCCGAGGACGGTCTGCTGCACGACTACGAAGTGTGGCTGGAAAAACTGGCGCCGCACGAACCCATCAGCCAATACCATCACAATCGCACCGGCGAAGACAATGCCGATGCTCATCTCAAGCGCCAAATTCTGGGCCGCGAAGTCGTCATCGCTATCACCCATGGCAAACTGGACTTCGGCCCGTGGGAACAAATCTTTTACGGTGAATTCGACGGCAAGCGCAAGAAACGAGTGCTGGTCAAAATAATTGGGGAGTGATGAATCCTGTCACCGTTGAAAAAACTTACGGACAATTTCACGCGGTGTGGCAATGACTGGCGCGGTGATATCAAATGCCTGCAATTCCAGAGTCAAAAGTTCGAACTCAATTCCGCGCAAGTGTTCATCGCTAGTGTAGTGTATCATAATTAGCTAGACATATCGCCTGCGCTTTTTCCGCTTTTTGCGCAGCGACCAGCCCGGCTTTATTTCCTCCAGCTTTTGTCGCGCCCGC
>DASRLE010000510.1:0-2538 GCA_035648615.1 Saccharimonadales bacterium (SeqCode)
GACCAAAGCAAAGGCAGCGGCGAGAAAAAGGACTAGTGTCCCTTTCCAGGTCAATCAGGCGGCGGGTTGCGGCCGGCCGCCTGATTTTCTCGGTGGCTTGTGGGCTGGCGGCCAGCGTCTCCGCCCAAAAGGTGACGATACGCGTTGTCACCTATAATATTGAGGACGATATCAATGGCGTCACCACGCCGCTGCCCGGGTTGATCAGCCCGTCCGGCGGCGGCACGGTGCAGCAAGGCGGCGTCCTCGAAGGGATCGGCGAAGAAATCCTATAAGTCAGTACTAATTTAGCCGGCGGCCTCTGGTTGCCGCTCACCAACTATGCCCTGCCCTCAAGCACCAACGGCAGCCAGGTGACAATCACCGACACCAACGCCATTGCCCCACAGGAATTCTACCGCATCCAAATCTCCGGCCCCTGATTACGGCGCCGCAAGAAATCTTCGACGAGAGCGTGTCAGGGTCTAAACGAATAAAAAAAGGCCGGCGCTGTTTTTTGCGGACTGCCCGCAAATTCATCATCCTGCACCGCTGTCGCCTCCCATGGTATGGAAAACGAGTCCGGGGCGGTAGCGCACCCCGAAAGAAAGCGGGCGCATCCGACCAGCAAAAAACAAAGAATGATAGGGCGGCGGTTTTTCATGGCATCAATTGGTTTAGAGAAACGCTGCCATTTGCGCCCCAAAAAATCAAGCCGTTATTGGCTCCTCCAAATCCAACAATCCAACACCGGACCAGAAAGGCAGAAATTACATTTCATTCTTGGCGCAAGCGAGATTTGCACCCTGTCTTGTAGTCGCCCGAAGCAACTTAACTTAAATATTGGTTGCTTTTCTCCGCAGATAAGGGAAGGTTATAGCAATCAGGCAGCTTCGCCCCAAATATGAATAATCGATTGTACGTCGAAAATCTCGGCCCCGGCATTACCGACATAAGTCTGCGGGAATTGTTTTCCCAAAAAGGAGAGGTTCTCGACGTTAAAATGGTCCTCGACCCGGCCACAGGCCGCTCGAACGGGCGCGCCTACATCACCATGGCCACTCCCGAACTGGCCTCCGCCGCGCTCTCGCTCCATAGCCATTCCTTGGACGGAAGGAATATTGCCGTCACGCAAGCCCGCCCTCTCGACGCGCGACCGATAGGCATGATTGGCCAGGGATTCGAAGTCTATCAAAGCCCTGAGCAGCAACGCGCCACGGGACGAAATGGCGGCGGCGGTCAAGGCCGCAAAGGGCGCAATAACAGGCGCCGTTTCGCGCCCTCGAAATAATCCCTCAGTTTTTTCGATTCTTCGGCGGTAGCTTAACCGCAGCGCTTCTCCTCGTTCAGCTAAACTCCCAAAGGTTGCCGTCCTCATCGCGATCTTCGGTAATCCCCAGAAAAGTCTTGGCCTCGCGAATGGCGGCATCATAAGTGCCCGCGTCCAAACGCATGACATTACGCGTTCCCACCGTTGTGTCGTACTCCAGGCTGAAGGTGTCCTCCTCCTCATCCACAATAGTCGCTCTCTTCACCTTATTATACTACATCAGCCCCGCCGCCGGGGAACATATTTCTTGAATATTTGGTTTGCGCTGGGCTTCAAAAGATGGTAAAGCTTTTCCCGGCTGAAAAAGGAGGGGTTTGTCTGATGCTGGCGCTGGTTCCATAGGGGTATCTACTGGCGCGTTTTTCGGGTTGCATTTCAGAACTTCTCCATATTGGTCGAATATAGCACATAGGAGACTCGTCAAATTATTAACACACACAACATGAATCAACTGCGTTTCATTCTGACTCTGTTAGCGGGCGCCCTTTTGACTCTGAACTTATCGGCGGCCTCTCTCCCGGTGGTCAATCTTTCCCCCAATGTCACCAGTGAGGTCATTCAGCGAACGTTGGACGCCCTTCCCCACGGCGGCGAAGTCGTTCTGGCGGCCGGCAAGTATATCATTCGCACGCCGCTCATCCTGCGCCACGACCATCAGACCTTGCGCGGCAGCGGCCCGGCGACGATTCTCTATCTGGCCGACAAGGCCAATTGCCCGGTCGTCATTTTGGGCGCTCCGGTGCAGGAGCCGCAGCAGCACACTTCCCACCTGCGTTTGGCCGATCTTTCCATCGACGGCAATCGCAAGCATCAGCAAGTGGAAATCTGGCGCACTCGTTCCGATGGCGCGGAAATCAACAATAACGGCGTGGACGTCTGGGCGGTCGATGACGTGACGGTGGAACATGTAATTTGCGCCCGTTGCCGCTCGGGGGGGCTGGTCAGCTCCGCCGTGACCCGCAATTTAACCGTGCGCGACTTCACCGCTTTCGACAACCAGTTCGACGGCCTGGCCTGTTACCTGACCGAGGACAGCCACTTCAGCAAATTGTATCTGCACGACAATTTGGGGGCGGGAATCTCCCTCGATTTGGATTTCAATCACAACCACATCGAAGACTCCGTCCTCAGTGGCAATGACCTGGGGGTTTTTATGCGCCAATCGCGCAACAACGTTTTTGAAGGCGTAACCATCCAGCAGAGCCGGCATCATGGCGTTTTCATGGCCC
>DASRLE010000511.1:0-4084 GCA_035648615.1 Saccharimonadales bacterium (SeqCode)
TTTTTGGCGGCGCAAAGTTATTCACCGTTGGCTGCGGAGAGGAGTCCCTGCGGCTCTCCTTGCAAACGATGAATAACTTTGGGGCAACTATAAGATAACGAAGGACACGAAGTGTGACACTCAAACTACGGTCGACATTGAGCCAAGTGGGGGGGGCAATCCGTTGTCTTGGACGACTCGATCCGCCGCTCCCCGGACACTGGCGGGCGCCATGACAAGTGCGTCGATGTCCTTGGTGCTTTCACGGCTGCCAAACGCGAGAATCATGGCCGCGCCGCAGATCATGCAAATCTCCCCAGTCACTCCAGTTTGCTGAAGTTGCTCGTTCAGAAGAAAGAGCATCTTTTCCAGTTCTTGTTTGGAGAACTTGAGTGGTTGAATTTTCATGACCCATTTGGAATTGTCCGTTTTGGTTCGCCTTGTTTGTTGGGTAGCTTTGCTCGATGCTGTTATATTGTCGAGGTGTTTTGGCGGTTATCGCGCTGGGGCACGCGGTTGGGAATTCGGGTCGAAAGAAACACGCAGAGCAGGCTGACGCCCAGCATATCCCTTTAGATTAGCTTTTGATAAAGCTGCGCCAACCCCCGCTGGGCAAACTCCGCCGAGACCACCACCAGCACAATGGAGAGTATGGGCGCAAAATCCACTTTCCCCACTTGCAACGGCAGCCATCGCCACGGACGCAACAACCGGCGCGACTCGGATGCAACGAAGGGGGCGTCAACGGGATAATAACAACCCGCGCGGGCAAGTGTGACCAGCACCCTGCGCTGAACCAAATTAGACAAATTGTTGACTTAAGCCTCATCGTTACCAGGTGTCCACCCAAGAAGACGACGACGCGGGCTTTGGCGATGCCACGCCGCAGAGCTTCCGCGCGCAAGAGGCTTCCGAACTCCTGGGATCATGCGCTGGATTTGGCGGGCGTCGATGTCCAAACCGGCATAGGTCAGCAAGTCCTGGCTGGCGGCCTGATAACTGCCGGCCAGGGTGCCCGCCCGGCACATCCAGCGGGCCAGGCCGGGCGAATAGCTGTCCACCAAACCCAAAGCCGCGTCCAGTGGAAAGCGCCCCGCTTGGCGGGTGGCGCTGTAAAAATAAGGACGCCGCAAGGTGATCCAGCCCAGGCAGGTCAACACGACCTTGGGACGGACGCCGTAATTTTCTTCGTCAGCTTGGGGCCGGGTTGCCGGTCCGGGCAGAGCGGGGTCGTTGAGAAGTTCTTCCAAGAGCCGGGCGCCGTCGTGCCGGAGGGCGGCCAGCAAGTCGCGTTCGAGCGCGGCGAAGTCGCCCGCGCCCTGGGTGCAAAGCCGGTTCAGGCAGAGCGCGGTTTGCGGGAGGTAGGCCGCCAGAAGGGCCGGAACTTTTTTTTAATGTCCGGGGATTGCTGGTCCCAGGTCATCTGTTCGGTCAGAGCGGTTCGCTTTGGACCAATGATCTCAAGCGCGCCCTGCGGGTCGCCAAGCGGGTGGAAAGCGGCGTCTTGAGCGTGAACTGCCATAACAGCCTCCACGTCGAAGCGCCGTTCGGCGGGTTCAAGCAGAGCGGCCTGGGCCGGGAATTAGGATTGACAGCCATGGAAGCTTACACCGAACTTAAAAATATTTACATCGCGGATTAGCCATGAACCTGCCCGCGCTCAAAACCAGGATTGCCCGCAAAGAGATCGACACTGTTTTGATGGTATTTCCCGATGGCTTCGGACGGCTGGTCGGCAAGCGGATGACCGCGCATTACTTTTTGGACTATGCGTTAAAAACGGGAACGCACAGTTGCAATTATCTCCTTACCTTGAACATGGAGATGGAACCGTTGAGCGGCTTCAAGCTGGCTAATTGGGAGCAGGGGTTTGGCGACTTTGAAATGCGGCCCGACCTCTCGACCTTGCGGCTTCTTCCCTGGCAGCCCGGCGCGGCCATGGTCATTTGCGACCTGCATCATCCCGGCGGCAAGCGGGTCGAGGAAGCGCCGCGCTCAATGCTGAAGCGGCAACTGGAAATCCTCCACGCGCAGGGCTTGGTCTGCCAGATGGCCAGCGAGTTGGAATTCTTTTTGTTCAACGACACTTACCCGGCGGCTTTTGCCGGCAATTACGCCGGGCTGACCCCGGCGAGCGATTATCGTATTGACTATCACACGCTCCAACCCGCGCGCGACGAAACCATTTTCCGCGCCTTGCGCAATTTCATGGACGCGGCGGATGTCCCGGTCGAGTCGTCGAAGGGCGAATGGGGAAAAGGGCAGCACGAGGTGAATTTTATCTACGCCGAGCCGCTGCCCATGGCCGACCGCCACATGGCCTTCAAGCAAGGGGCCAAGGAAATTGCCCATCAAAACGGCAAGTCGATTACCTTCATGTCCAAGATCGCCGCCGCCGAAGTGGGCAGCAGTTGCCACATTCACCAGAGCATTTGGCAGAAGGGCAAGCCGCTCTTTTGGGACGCGAAGAAGCAGGGAGGCTCGAAATTTTTCCGCCAATTTCTCGGCGGCCTGCTGAAATATTCGCCCGAGCTTAGTTACTTTTACGCCTCGACCATCAACGCCTACAAACGCTACCAGGCCGCCAGTTGGGCGCCGACCAAAATGGCGTGGGCGTATGACAATCGAACGGTGGGTTTCCGAGTGGTGGGCGAGGGGAATTCCTTTCGCCTGGAAAATCGCATGCCCGGCGCGGACGCCAATCCTTATCTCGCCTTCGCGGCCATGATCGCGGCGGGGCTGGCGGGCGTGAAGGAAAACCTGGATTGCGGCGAAGTCTATGTTGGCAACGCTTATATCGACCCCAAGCTTCCTGCGCTGCCTCGATCGTTGCGCGATGCGGCTGACCTGCTGGACCAGAGCCAGTTTGCCCGTCAAGCATTGGGCGACGCGGTCGTTGAATTTTATGTTCATACCGCGCGTTGCGAAGTCCAGGCCTTTGATGCGGCGGTGACCGATTGGGAACGCGTGCGATACTTCGAGAGGATTTAGCGTGTCACTTATTTTTTGGCAGCGCGCGGGTCGCACCGGTCGAGATGCCGCCGTCCACCAGCAGCGTTTGGCCGGTGATGTAGGCGCTGGCGTCGGAGGCGAGGAAGACGACCGCGCCGTCCAGGTCTTGCGGATGGCCGGGGCGCTTGAGCGGAATGCGGTCGCACAAGTATTCCAGCCACTCCTGGTTTTCGTACAACTTGGCGTTTTGCTGCGTTTTGAACCATCCCGGCGCAAGACAGTTCACCGTAATGCCGTGGACGCCCCAATCGTCGGCCAGGCTCATGGTCAGTTGTTTCACCCCACCGCGGCTCGCTCCATAAGGGCCCAGCCCGGCGTAACCCGAGACGCATGTGACCGAGCCAATGTTGATGATGCGGCCGCTCTTTCGCGGGATCATCCGCCGCGCCACCGCTTGGGCGACGAAAAAAGTCCCGCGCAAATTCGTGTCCAGCACCAGATTCCAGTCGTCCCAGGAAATGTCCAGCGCCGGCTTGCGGACATTGCAACCGGCGTTGTTGACCAGCACGTCAATCTTTCCATAGTGCGCCGCCGCCGCCTCGACCATCACCTGGATGCTGTCGTGGTTGCGAACATCCAAAGCAAGCGGCAGCGCCTTGCGGCCCAAGGCCTCGATCTCCGCCTGGAAAGGCTTCAAAGTGGCGGCATCCCGGCTGGTAATAACCAAGTCGGCGCCGGCCTTGGCCAGGGCGCGGCCAAAATACTGTCCCAAGCCACGGCTTGTGCCGGTGATGAGGGCGACTTTGCCGGTGAGATCGAAGGGGCTGGATGTATTCATGGCTTAAGCAACACTTTCATCAGTCCTGGTTCTTTGCGGTACAGCCGGTCAAACCACGAAGCGCCGTCCGCCAGCGGCGCCACGGCGCTGATTAGCGCGTCGGGTTTCAACGCGCCGCGCGCCAGCATCTCCAGCGCGGCGGGATATTCGCCGCGTGAAGCGCAGGAACCGAAGATGTTTAGCTCACGCGTCACCGCGGCCTGCAAAGGGAATTCAATTTTTTGCGCGACATTGCCGACGAGGGTCAGCGTCCCGCCCTTGCGCAGGCAACCGATGGCCAGGTCCACCGTCGTGCTTAAACCCACCGCCTCGAAG
>DASRLE010000512.1:0-4086 GCA_035648615.1 Saccharimonadales bacterium (SeqCode)
CGAGTCGCAACAGTTCCAAAGCGCGTGTCGAATGGTATGGCACAGCAGATTTAATTCTAGGATGGCGTGTTGCGACTGTTTGAGGAAGCTTTTTCAATTCCGGACGAAATGGGATTCTGGAAATAACGACACGGAGGAACCCTGTTGGAACAGTTTTGCAGTTCTATATTTGTTGGCATCGTGATGTAATATGTTAATAATAAACAAGATGCCATTTAGCCTCCGTCTTTAAGACGGCAAGCATTTCGAATTTTTCGGCGGATTCCGATTTTGGAATTCTCAGAAGCTTTCGTCTTAATCCTTTGACCTTGGCGAAACTTTTTATACTCTCGCTTGTTTCCAAGTTGGAAACTAATGGCTATTGCTTCAATCAAAACTTTGCTGGCCCGGCACAACCTGGCCACTCCTCAGCAGTTTGATGAGTGGAATAAGGCGTGGAAGGTCGCAGTCGAGGCGGGTTCGCAGGACCCGCTCGTCGCCTTCATTGCCCGCGAGCGCGGCAACTCGGAGGAGCTATTCCTGCAAGACCTGGCCAAGGCTCTCGGCTGGCCGTTTATCGACTTGGCCAAGATGGAGGTCGAGGTCGAGGCGCGCAAAAAAATTTCCACCAAGGTCGCTTTCCAATATACCATCCTGCCGGTCAAGTTCGAGGAGGGCCGGTTGACGGTGGCGGTGAGCAACCCCTTCGATGCCGCGATGCTGACGGCGGTGCAGTTTGACGCGCGCGTGCCGATCCAGTTCGGGCTGAGCACGCGGCTGGAAATCGACAAAGCGTTGAAGAAGTTTTATGGCGTCGGCGCCGAAACGCTCGATGAAATGTCCAATGACGATCAGCCGCTGGATTTGCTGGTCGAGGACAAGGAAATTACGGAGAGCGACCAGGAGGCGAGCGTCATCAAGTTCGTCAACCAGATCATCTGGGAGGCGTTTAAGGATCGCGCTACGGACATCCACTTTGAACCCGCCGAGGACGAATTGCGCATTCGCTATCGCATTGACGGCATTTTGCACCAGACCCCGATGCCCCCGCAATTGAAGCGCTTTCAGGCCTCGCTTATTTCGCGCATCAAGGTCATGTCGGGCATGAATATCGCGGAGAAACGCCTGCCGCAGGACGGGCGCATCAATGTGCGCATCAAGGGCGAGGAAATCGACATCCGCGTCTCGACGGTGCCAACGGTTTATGGCGAAAGCGTGTCGTTGCGTTTGCTGACGCGCGGCAAGATTTTTCTGAGCCTGGAAAAGCTGGGGTTTGCGGAGACGGAGGAAACGCGCATCCGCGAAATTATCATCAAGCCGCATGGCATCTTTCTTATCACCGGGCCGACCGGCTCGGGCAAATCGACTTCGCTCTACGCGTTTTTGAGCACGATCAATTCGGTGACCAAGCGCATCATCACCATCGAAGAACCGGTGGAATACGAACTTAAAGGGATTAATCAGATCGCGGTGCGGGCCGATATTGGGCTGACCTTCCCGATGGGTCTGCGCCATATTTTGCGCCAGGACCCCAATGTCATCATGGTCGGAGAAATCCGAGACTTGGAGACGGCGGAAATCGCCATTCGCGCGGCGTTGACCGGTCACTTGGTCTTCAGCACCTTGCACACCAATGACGCGCCGAGCGCCTTTACGCGCTTGATCGATATGGGCATCGAGCCGTTCCTGGTCGCCTCTTCGGTCGAGGCCGTTCTGGCGCAACGATTAGTGCGCACCATTTGCGTGAAATGCAAAGCCCCGCAAAAAGTCGCGCGGGATTATTTGCGCAAGATTGGCTTCCCCGAGGAGCAAATTGACAGCACGAATTTCAGCAAAGGCACGGGATGCGAAGAGTGCCGGCAATTGGGTTACCAAGGCCGCATGGGCATTTATGAGTTGCTCTTTATGGACGAGGATATTCGTCCGCTCATCCTCAGCCGGTCGGCCTCTACCATGATCGCGCAACGGGCCATGCAAAACGGCATGCGCACCTTGCGGTCCGACGGCTGGAAGAAAGTCATCGCCACTCAGACGACCATCGAAGAAGTGCTGCGCGTCACGCAAACGGAAGAGCATCTCAAGTCATTGGTCGATGACAGCAAACAGACCAGTTGGGTGAAAGGCACATAATGGCCCGCTGGTATTCCGCAAACGTTCTTCAAACCAATGCCGGCGGCAGGCGTCTCTACCAATTATCCGCGGCGGGCGATTCCTTCACCGTCGTCGATGAAAAGACGCTGTTGCTCAACGAAGCCGCCCCGCCCGCGATAGCGGGCAAGGATTGGCACACTCTCTTTCGCGGCAAGCTCAACATCGCCTGGCTTCCCGCCGATCGCGTCTTTCTGCGCGCGGTGCAATTGCCCAGCAGCGATCCGGCCGAAATTGCCGCCATGGTCGAGTTGCAGTTGGAGAAAATCTCGCCGCTGCCTGTCACTCATATTGTTTGGAGCGTTTACCTGCTGCCGCGCCCGGTCGAGAAACCGGACTCGTTGCAAACGGTGATTGTCATTCTCGCCGCCCGCACCGCCGTCGAGGAGTTTCTCCGCCAGTTGGAAGGGGAAGGGTTTTTGGCCGATCGCCTCGAGGCGCCGGGACTGGAGCAATTCCTCGCCGCAAAAATCCAGGAAGACGGCGTCTGGATCTTCCCCGGCTCAACCGGCGATAATGCGCTGGTGGTCTGGTGGTTTAATGAAACGATCCAAAATCTAAACCTGGTTGCCCTGCCCCATGGACCCGAACGCGGCCCCCAACTGAAAACCCAATTGGAGCAGATCGCCTGGGCTGGGGAACTTGAGGGCTGGCTGCCCGGTCCGCCGATTGTTCATCTGATGGTCGGCCCTTCGGACGCCGGTTTTTGGGAGGCCGTCTTCAAGGATTGGGGCGCGGAACTCAAAATCATCCCGCCGGCCTCTTCCAAAGAACTGGCGGTCTTGAGCGCGCAACGTTGCGTGAGCAATACCGCCAACACCAGCATTCTCCCGCCCGACTTTTCGGTGCGATACCGCCAACAGTTCGTAGACCGGCTCTGGATGCGCAGCCTGGTCAGTGTGCTGGCGGCTTATATCGTGGGCGTCCTTTTCTATTTTGGGATGCTCTACGTTTTCAATCTCAAGGACAACAAGGTCAAGCAGGACCTGGCCAATATGGGGGCCAGTTACACCAACTCCCAACGGGACTTTGAACAAATCGGCATCCTCAAAAACCGCGAGGCCCTCAAATATGCCGCACTGGACTGCTGGAGAGCCGTGGCCGAGAACCTGCCGGACACCCTCACGCTGGAAAACATGGATTTCCTGCATGGCAAACTTGAACTTCGCGGCAATGTCACCGGCGACGACCAGGAGGCCGTGACCGCCTTCAACGAAGCGATGCGCCATTCCATTGACGCCAACCATCAACAGCCGCTCTTTGCGGACGTCAGCCCCCCGACGATCAGCATGCGGGGCACGGCGGGGGAGTGGCGATTCGTTTGTGTTTTGCAAGGAGCGGAAACGGAATGACATTTCTCGACCAGTTGAATCTGACGCCGCAGGAGCGGCGAATCGTGGTCGCCATCGCGATGGTGATTTTTGTGTTGCTGAATCTATTTCTGGTGTGGCCCCACTTCAACGACCTGAGCCGCGTGCGAAAGCAATTGGAAGACACGCGACGGACGATGCAAGAGTGGAATAAGGAAATCCTCAAGGATGTCGAGCCCACCAATGGCTACAAGAAGCAATTGGCCAAGCTGGAGCGCCAGCAAGGAGGCAGCATTATGAATCAACAGATTCAACTCCAAACGACCATTCACACCCAGGCTTCCCGCGCCGGCGTGAACATCGATAATTATCAGCCGCTCGCTCCTTCTCACGCGACGAACAATCAATTTTTCGAAGAACAGTCTGAAAAAATCACCTTCGAAAGCCAGGAGTCGCAATTGGTCAACTTTCTTTTTAATGTCGGCAATGACCCTGCCATGGTCCGTGTCCGCGAACTGGACCTCAAACCGGCCGACGCCAACCGCTACCGGCTGCGAGGGGGAGTCATCTTGACCGCCAATTATGCCAAACAGCCGGCGGCTGCCCCGGCCGCCAAACCGCCCGCCGCTGGCGCCAAAAAACCGGGCGG
>DASRLE010000513.1:0-6454 GCA_035648615.1 Saccharimonadales bacterium (SeqCode)
CCATCCTGGAAACGCCGCCCGCCGCCCGGACAACTCACCAGAAACAGGAATTAACAGGAGTTTTCCGGCCTGAAGACCCCGAGATCAAAGCGCAAAAGGCCAAAATTGCCAGATTGGAAAAGCGCGCGGCGCAGAAGTCCGCCACGACCATGGTTCTCAGTGAGCGCGCGGTCCCACGACAGTCTTACGTGTTCATTAAGGGCGACTTCACCCGCCACGGAGAACCGGTCACGCCGGGAGTGCCCGCTGTTTTGCCGCCCCTCAATGCCAAGGGAACGCCGAATCGGCTGGACTTGGCCAAATGGATTGTCGATCCGGGCAACCCCCTGACGGCCCGCGTCATCATGAACCGGGTTTGGCAGGAATACTTTGGCAAGGGCCTCGTCGAAACCGAGAACGATTTTGGCTCGCAAGGCTCGCCGCCCTCGCACCCGGAATTGCTCGATTGGCTGGCCACTGAACTCGTTCGCCAAAAATGGA
Source organism: Saccharimonadales bacterium (SeqCode) (assembly GCA_035648615.1). Taxonomy (GTDB): domain Bacteria; phylum Verrucomicrobiota; class Verrucomicrobiia; order Limisphaerales; family Palsa-1400; genus DASRLE01. The sequence continues at coordinate 481 of DASRLE010000513.1, forward strand.
GCCTCAAGGCGATGAACCGCTTGATGGTCACTTCCGCCACTTACCGCCAGTCCTCGAAAGCCCGGCCGGATTTGGACCTGATCGACCCGAGCAACCACTTGCTGGCGCGGCAGGCGCGATTCCGCCTGGACGCCGAGATTGTGCGCGACACCGAACTCAGCGCCAGCGGATTGCTCAGCGGCGCGATTGGCGGCCCCAGCGTCTTTCCGCCGCAGCCCAACGGAGTCATGAACCTGGGCCAAACCAAAAGGGAATGGGTCCCCAGCAAAGGCGCCAATCGCTACCGGCGGGCCATGTACACTTATTTCTGGCGAGCCACGCCCTATCCCGACTTGGTTGTATTTGACGCGCCGGACTCCACCACCGCCTGCACGCGGCGAATGCGGTCCAACACCCCCTTGCAAGCTCTGACCCTGCTCAACGGCGAGGGCTTCTATGAAATGGCGCAAGCCCTGGCGGCGCGGGTGCTTAAGGAAGCGCCGCCAGACCACCAACTCGATTACGCCTTCGCGCTCTGCACCGCGCGCAAGCCCAATCCAACCGAGCGCGAGCGCCTCAAGCAATTGCTCGACCAGCAATTGGCCGAGGTGCAACCGCCGCCGGCAGCGTGGACCACGGTCGCCCGCGTCTTGCTGAATCTGGACGAAACCATTACGCGAGAATGATATGAACGATATTTTTGACCACGATCCGCTGCGGAGTTTGACTCGCCGGCATTTTTTCAGCAAATGCGCCGTGGGCTTGGGTTCCGTCGCGCTGGCCTCATTGCTCAATGGCCAGAAACTTAGGGCGGCCGAGCCGGCGCTGCCCAATCCGCTGGCGCCCAAGGCGCCGCATTTTCCGGCGCGCGCCAAGAACATCATTTATCTGTATATGGCCGGCGGCCCCAGCCAGTTGGAAATGTTCGATTACAAACCCAAGCTGGTCGAGTTGAACGGGCAGCCGATTCCTGAATCCTTCGTGGCCGGCAAACGTTTCGCCTTCATGGACAGCTTTTCCAAGAATCGGCCCAAGCTGCTGGGGACGCGGCGCAAATTCGCCCAATATGGCCGCAATGGCGCATGGGTGTCAGAATTGCTGCCCCACATGGCCACGAAGGTGGACGACATCACCCTGATCCATTCCTGCGCGACCGATGTGTTCAACCACGCCCCGGCGAATTTGTTCATGAACACCGGCTCCAGCCAATTTGGACGCCCCAGCATGGGCGCGTGGGTCACTTACGGCTTGGGCAGCGAATCGCAGCAATTGCCCGGCTTTGTGGTGTTGCAATCCGGGCCGCGCGGGCCACGCGGCGGGCCAATCAATTGGGGCAGCGGATTTCTCCCCACGAGCTATCAAGGCGTGCCCCTTCGCTCGGGCGGCGACCCTATCCTTGACCTTTCCAATCCTCCGGGTGTCACCGCCCAGCGCCAGCGCGAGACCATCGACGCCGTCCGCGATTTGAATTTGCAAAGGCTGGTGGAAACCGGGGATGCGGAAATTCAGACGCGCATTTCAGCCTATGAAATGGCTTTTCGCATGCAAACCAGCGCGCCCGAATTAGTCGATTTTTCCAAAGAGACCCCGGCCACCCTGGCGCTGTATGGCGCCACTCCCGGCAACGCGTCCTTTGCCAACAACTGCCTGATGGCGCGGCGTCTGGTCGAGCGCGGCGTGCGCTTCATCCAGCTTTATCACACCAGTTGGGACAGTCACGGCGGCCCGGGTGAAGACCTCGACAAATCGTTCGATCAACTGTGCCTCTCCATCGATCAAGCCTGCGCCGGGTTGATCACCGACCTAAAGCAACGCGGTTTGCTCGAAGACACTTTAGTGGTGTGGGGCGGGGAATTTGGCCGCACCCCCATGGGCGAGAACCGCGAAACCACCGGGCGGAACCACCACATCGACGCCTTCACCATGTGGATGGCCGGCGGTGGCACCAAGGCGGGCGCGATCGTCGGCGCGACCGACGAACTCGGCTTCAACCCCGTGGAAGACCGCGTCCACGTCCACGACATCCACGCCACCATGCTGCACCTGCTCGGCCTGGACCACAAACGGCTCACCTTCCGTTTCCAAGGCCGCGATTTTCGCCTAACCGACGTCCACGGCGAGCTAGTCCCCAAGCTGATGGCCTGACGCCGGGTGCTTGCCTAATATATTGCGCCCCGCATTTATAAGTTTAGCGCGGCGGGGATTTGGGAAATTCGTTGTCAATGCGCAGACTCTTAAGGGTGAGTGGGGTCACGTCTCAACATTCAACATTTAAGTATTTTGAAGACGGAATAACCATAGTAACTCCTCCTAATTGTTGAATGTTGAGACGTGACCCCGGCGTGAACCCCGGAGAGGCATGATACGAGTTTGGCATCATGGCTGCTGTGAAAACGGCCAAAAAATCTGAATCGCTCACATTCCAATTTAAATACTTGCAACCTTCAACCTTGACCAAGACCGGATGGCAGTTCTTCTGAGTAGGGTGCGGCATGGCTCAACTAATGTGATTCGGCGCGACTGCCGTCGCAAGCCGCGCCAGTGGTTCCTTGAAGTGTCTGCAAAGCGTCACAAATTCTTGGGTCAATAGGGTTATCAGCTCTGCACGCTGTTTAATTACTGAGGCGATACCCGCGCTCGTAGTCCAATCAGTGAATGGTTCTGGTAAAGGACTGTGACCATCCCAATACGGCCCACCGCTTTTCTTTCCCCAACCGAGGCGTTTTAAATCTTGTTGAATAATATCGTTTCTCTTAATGCCTTTGGCCGGGTCATGCCAGATACCGAGAACTACGAGGCCCGCTCTAGGTTGTGACTCCAGGTTCACATAATAAAGTTTACGCCAATCCTTATAGGAGCACAGGAATTTAGCCCAGTTTGTTTCTACAAAATTCTCATCGGACAATTCCATGATCCAACCTGATCCAAGCGCAGCGAGCACCTTCTTCTGAACCTCGTCGAACATTTGCCTGACGAGTTTCTGTCTCAGCGTAGGGAACAGATCAGCAATAGCGGCTGCGGAATGAAGTTGGCTGGAGTCTTTGTCCAAAATTGATTCCAGTGCTGGGAGTAAGTGTTTTCGTTCCATATCTGAACGCGGATTTGGTGCAGTTGCAAACTCTGCCGTGATGTAGCGGCAAAATTCATCTAAGAAGGTGATGACTCGTGGCGCTTGGCAGGCTTGGCGACACTCATTCACCCAAGCAAGGAGGTCAGTATTATACTGCCACGAAACGAACTTGCCTTGCGCCGAGATCTGCTTATTCGGTGCGCCATCCTTGCTCGTGACTTCCACATCGTGGCCTATGAGTCGAATTAGCAGAAAATTTTCACCGAAGCGCTTTTCCAAATCATCTGCGTAATCCCGGAACTGGTTTTTCTGCTCGCTAGCCCACGGTTTGTTCTCAATCCCGATTCCCCACTTATCGCCGTCGATCAGGATGTCTATGCGACGCTTCCGGTTTGCGATGAAGACAGTTTGGGATTCGCGATGTATGCTTACACGGTTTAACGGCAACTTGCCGATTGGGCCACAGTGTGAAACAAATAAGGCCAAAAATGTTGCAATCTGCCCATGTGAGCCTTGCGGGTCGAGCACCTCAGCGATGATGTCCGACAAACAGTTTTCGTCAGGGGCGAGCAAAGAAAGTGTGCGAAAGCTGGGGGCTTCACTGAGTGCGACACGCTGCCATTCAAGATCTGCCGCCGCCAACGCTGGTTTTACCGCCGCAAAAAGCGCATCGAACAATCCGATGGCATTTTGTCCCCCCGCTGTGTCTTGTGAATAGCCCTTACTCATGCAGTTTCAATGTCTAGCTTCGATACGTCCAGTGTATTGGAAATCGGTTTTGGCTGTCAACTGCGATATTGACGTAATCAGCGTTAACGCGATCGATACGTGAAGCGTTCTAAAATCGCCGGTTCAATTCCGATCCTCGCCTCCAAGTTAACGGATCACTGGGGGTCGCGTCTCAACATTCAACAATTGGAGGAGTTGCGACGGATTATTCCCTCTTCAAGATGCTTAAATGTTGAATGTTGAGACGTGACCCCCAGTGACCCAAGGACCCCTACGCGTCACAGTCCACGCTCTCATATACCGGAAACAACTCGTCTTTGACGCGGCCAAGAATCATAGGATGGAGCCGCGAACAAAAATCAACCTTGCGCCCAATGATGGCCGCCAGTTCTTCACCGTAACCGAAGTATTGGAAGCCAACGCTTTTCAGCACGCCGGGCTCAAATTCGGCGAGCACGTCCACGTCGCTGTTTTGCGGGTCGAAGTCGTCATGCAAGACGGAACCGAACAGACTCAATTTGCGGATGCCGCGCTCTCGGCAGAAATGCGCAATCTGGTCGCGGTCTATTTGAATGGGCAATTCGGCAATACTCACGCTGAAATAGTCGCTGAAATGAAGGAATCCGGCAACTGCAGAAATTGTGCAGAAATTGTGGATGAGCACGGCGTTGACACTGGCGTGACCGGCGCGAAAGAAGATGAGCAATATGGAACGATCGTTAGCACAGAAAAGGCAATAATCATTATTGTTTCAAGCCAGTGGAGGCAGACTTAGGCAGTCCTTTTCTCACAGCCTCGGCAAATTTACGTTGAAGATCCGGATCGTTTGTCGAGGCGGGATAATCATTGGTGGATTGATACGTAAGCGCGTCAATTTGCTTGGTTGGATGCGAAAATCGCCAATCCTGGACCGTTTTGGAAAGACTATCTGCAAAGACGGTGTGCGGTTCCATCCCAGGGTGAATGGATCTCACCCTTCCAATCCCGCTATACGTTGGAACCAAAGTATAGTTTGTCCCGGCCTCGCAGCCGAAAAATTCAAATCGGAGGGGGATGTTCTCGCCCAGAAAATTTGTGAAATCGGTAACAGAGTAACAAAATTTAAACTCGCCTTCGTGAAAAAGAGCCATTCCCTTCCTAAAAAAGCCAAGATCGTGACTCCCTCGGAAGTCCTCTCGTTGAACTGAAGTTTTGAGTAGTCGCTTGGAAATAGAAAGATTTACCACGCTAGGCAACCCGAAGTCGCCCTCAAAAGCCTGGGTTTCATCGGAGCATCCAAAAGCGAACGGGTCATAGCACATCGAATTATAGGGCGAGGGAATAACTCTGCCAGCGCGTCTTAGGTATGTGCCTGAGCAGAAAGCTAGCCATGGTAGGTTTACATAACTCAACCCCCTGGGACAACCGTCCCTCCAAGGATAAATATTTATCGTAACGTTTGACTTTGCAACTTCAAAAGGCGCAACCGCAAGACCGAAACTTTCGTGGATCCTTTTGACAACCTCCGTAGGCGTGGCTTCTGTTTGACGCAGGCGTTCATAGACATTCGTTCCGTCGTAATAGCAACTCAACTCTGATCCTCGCAGCCCTCCGGAATCAATTCGCCACTTATTCAAGCCAGTGACGCAGGTGACTGGATAAGTTCGGCGGTGTGAGATGTCGTTTGTATCGCCATTTTTAAATGCAAACGTTTCAATATCGAGCGAAATTTCCACGTATTTTTCCGCGCGCGCCGAAAATACCATCAACAGACTAAAGGCGACTGCCATTGGGAAGAAAATGCAGAAAAGCGGGTTCTTGTATGCGGCGTTTGGATTCACTGGTTTAACGACTACGGGATATCAACGACCTTGTCGATTAGAAAGTTGCGCTGCTGTTTGCAATTGCACGGCATTTTTTTTCTGGCATTCTGGAATCGCGGAATGCCCATACTTCGTTATCCATCCCGGCAGCCTGGCTGGTTCGGCCTGTTCTTGCTTGCGGCGTGCTTGGCCTGCGTCTCAGTTGCCGCAGAGGAGAACCCGGATTACAATGCGCGGATTTGGCGCACTGAGGATGGCTTGCCTAATAACTCTGTCCACGCCATGGCCCAATCGCCGGAGGGCTACCTTTGGATTGGCACGCGGCACGGGTTGGCCCGCTTCGATGGCGTTCATTTTAAAACGGTGCCCGGCTTGGAGGAGGTTTCCATTACTG
>DASRLE010000514.1:0-7723 GCA_035648615.1 Saccharimonadales bacterium (SeqCode)
GACAGTGTTCGAGGAGAAGAAGATGCCGCGCTGGATCCGCGAAGGGATGCCGCGCGCCTTCGAGCTTTTTTTACCCACCCGAAATGGGCGCGGCGCGGTGTCGGGCGCAGCATCATGGCGGCCTGTGAGGCGGCCATCGTCGAAGCCGGCTTTCGGCGGGTGGAGATTGTGGCGACGTTGCCAGGCGAGGCGCTTTATGCTTCATCGGGGTATGGGGTGGCCGAGCGATTCGAGATTCCGCTGGCGGAAGACTCGACACTGCCGGAGGTGCGAATGACCAAGTCGTTGGAAGGTAATGAATGATCCCCTCCCTTCCGGGCGCGCAAATTTTTCGGATCGAATTGCGAGAGCCAGGTGGGACCGGGGCCATGGCCACGGACGGATGTGTCTTCGCGACGGCGCAAACCGAAGGTCCGGGCCAGCATCCATTCCATTCCGTCCCAAAAATGAACTCTGTCAAGCACGGGGTTTAAAAAATTGGTGATGGTGCAGTAATGGCTATTTTTCGGATCGGTGTGATGGCGGGCGTGGTGCCGCGCGGTTTGAAGAACACGAATGTCTTGCAAGAATGAAATGACGCGGCCGTTTTCTTTGCGGGTGCGATGAGTCCATTTATGGATTTCATTAGCATTGGCGCTGACGATGGCGAAGAGCCAGACCTCCCAAGTCAGCCATCCAACACACCAGGCCGCCAGCACCAGCGAGACGGAAAGGCAAAGCAAGTCGAAGGAGCTTTGCCACCAATTGTGCCGTGTCATGTAACGCGGGTAGTGATGGTGAACGATGTTAGGCCGCGCGATGACTTTGCCAAGGAGCGGCGTGTTTTCGCGCACATAGGCGTCCTCAAACCAATGGACGAGACCGGCCACAAATTCGGCGGCAAACACAGTGGCCGCAATTCGCGCAAGCATGCTTAGGATTGTTTTCATTTGGTTCCTTTCGTGAAATGCCAACGGATGCGGAAGTCGCCACCAGGACGCGCGCAGAAAGAGGCGTTGCATACCGCGCGGCGCCGGGGATCGTTTCGGCAAGTTCGTTTTGCATGGGAGCGTTGTAATTCACCTTGCGGAGAAGGCGTGAATTGATAAAAGTTTCCCGGACATCGTCTGGCTCAATGAACGATTTGGCCTGACCTTGTAGAACGGCTTTGTGACGATTAGGATAATTGAGGCCCGCAATGGCGAACTATGAAGACGATTAATTTTTACAGGCAAATGCGGGTTGACGGTGGCAAGCGCACCGGTATCGAAATTGACGGGGAAACAGTCCTGGGACGATTCGAGCGAACGACCAAACCGGAGGATGCTGCCCTGCTTTGGTTTGTAGATATACGATGCTCTGGGGGCAATTTGCCCAACGAAGCCGAAGCGGCACGGGAATGGTTGCTAAATAAGTCTCTCCTCATTCAAGACGGGATGCGTGATCTGGCAAATAAACTACGGGCGGGCATTGATTTTTCCGCTCCCATTGAGCAACCCATTCCAAATGCCGAGAAAGGAACCCACATTAAAATCTTCTGCTCGGCCGCTCGCCGGCCCGAGGCGTTGGCCATCGCAAAAGCTCTCGACGAAATAAGCTCTCATTGGAAGGAGTTTCTCAATAAATTAGAAGTCCTGGAACCCGTGGTCCGCTAATTCTACGCATGGCCAATCGCATTTTTGATGCCAGCTATTTGATCAGTCATTGGCGGACTTTTCCCAAGACGAGCAAAAGGACCCTGGAAAATATGCGGTTGTGGTCGGAGAAGCTGATTGAGCAATATGGGAGTCGTCGTATTGTCACCCCAGTTTATATCGAAATGGTGGCGGGTGTGACCAGTTCCGCTGAATTGAAGCTGGCCCAGGCTTATCTCGCCTCCTTTGAGATAGTGGACGAAGGAAAAATTCCCAAGGAGGACTGGGATAAAGCCAAGTATATGGCGCAACGAGTGGCCGCGAACGGTGGGAAACGTCAGCTTGGAGACTGTCTGGTTCGGGCCATAGCCAATCGGCTCAACTGTGAGGTCTTAACGGCCGATAGACGATTCCCCGGACCGTAGGAGTTTCCCGAACATCGTCTGGCCAATGAACGTCCATCACCTCGAACTTTTTTATTACGTTGCCAAACATGGCGGCATCATGCCGGCGGTGCGGAATATTCCTTATGGCATCCAGCAGCCGGCGGTGAGTTCGCAGATTTCACAATTGGAAGAGTTTCTTGGAACTGCGTTGTTTCGGCGGCGGCCCTTTGCGCTGACGGCGGAGGGCGAAAAGCTCTTTCAATTTATCCAGCCATTTTTCGCGAACCTGGACAAAATTGCCGGCGAACTTCAAGGCGGGCAGGCGCGGCACATTCGCATTGGCGCTTCGACGGTGGTGCTGCGGGAACATTTGCCGGAGGTTTTCCAAGCGGCCTTAAAGAAATTTGCCGGATTGAAATTGTCGTTGCGCGAGGGGTATCCGGCGCAATTAGAGGAATTGCTGCAAAGGGACGAAATTGATTTGGCCATTACCTTGATGGAAAAGAAGACAGCAGCGGGAACGCACTCGCTGACGCTGCTGGAATTGCCGGTCATCCTCTTGGTCAACAAGAAAAGTGGCGTCGCATCGGCGGAGGAATTATGGGGACGCGACAAAATTGACGAGCCGCTGATTTGTCTGCCGGCGATGGAAAGCCCGTCCAAAGAATTCCAGGAGGAGTTGCAACGGCGCGGGGTGGATTGGTTTCCGGGCATTGAAGCCAGCTCGGTGGATTTGATTGAAGCTTACGTGGCCAATGGGCTGGGGATTGGGGTGTCGCTGGCGATTCCGGGAAAGGTATTTGCGGCGGAGGTGCGGGCGCTGCCGTTGAGCGGATTTCCGCCGGTGGTGATCGGGGCGTTGTGGCGCGGGCGCAAGACGCCGCTGATAGCGACTTTCTTGGAGGAAATACAGCGGCGAGCGAAGGGGCTATAACTCCTATGGGACCTATAGGACCCATAGGAGTTATGAAAACTTAGCGCAAGGCGGGACCGCCCCAGCCGAAGGACTTGGCCGAATAGAGTCTTGGCTCGGGGGTAATGACCTCGGCAATGCGGGCCGCCATGCGGTTCATGCGCTCGCGGATGAGCGGCGTGCGCAGGCAGCAGAGTAAAAACGAATCCAACACCCGCACCGTCGAGCCGCCTTTCCAATCCACGAGGAGGCTGCCCATGGCCAGGGAATCGTTCAGGCTGGTGGCGACGCCCAAGTGAGTGTCCGGGGCAAGGTAACTGCCTTGCACTTCGGCACCCGTGCCGACCCAGGTGCGGTCTTCGAGGATAACATTCGGGCCGATATGCGCGTCGCGTTCGACATGCACGCCTTCGCCCAGCCAGCAAGGGGCTTCCACCACCGCGCCGGGGGCAATGTGGCTGCGCAAGCCGGCCCATACGCCGGGCTTGATCTCCCGCGCACCGACCCGCCCTCGGGCGATGCCGGCCACCAGCGCTTTTTGCAATGTGGCGAAAAACTTTTCGTAGCCGTCAAATAATCTGTCTCCCGGCAATTCTGGAAAGCAATCGGCCAGCACAACATCGTTGGGAGCCGCCAGCCAGTCCGGCTGGCCTCGCACGTCGTACTTGCGGCAGGCGTCGAGCACGGTCAATTCGCGCATTTCACGGACGACTTCGACTTCCAAACCCCAACGGCTGCCGTCACCCACTTCGGCCCGCACCTGATCGGCACGGTCGGAGGCGAGCAAGCGCACCTGTTTGGCGCCAAGATGGCCCAAATGAGCCAGCCAGCGTCCGGCGAGCGTCGTGCCCATCAAGGGCAGGCTGGCCAGAGGGGCGGCATCACTCAACGCTTCCACCCCGGAACGGTCGCCGGGCAGAATCACGATGGTTTTCATTAATAGGCTCCTTTGCTAAAGAACACGGCGGGAACGGTTTTCAACAGCAACACGACATCCAGCCAGAAGCTCTGGCGCTCAATGTATTTCACATCCAATTCCACCTGTTGCGGAAAGTCGATCTCCGAGCGCCCGCCCACCTGCCAGAAGCAGGTGATGCCAGGGGTGACATACAAACGCCGGCGGTCGGCCTGCGAATAAAGCGCCACTTCCCGGGGAACAGGAGGACGAGGGCCCACGAGGGACATTTCGCCATTGAAGACGTTGAACAACTGGGGCAACTCGTCGAGGGACAGCTTGCGAATCCATTTGCCGATTTTGGTGATGCGAGGATCGTCCTTGATTTTGAAGGTTATGCCGGTCTGGTGTTGATTGCGAGCTAAAACTTCAGCCATGCGGGCCTCGGCATTCATGCACATGGAGCGAAATTTATACATTTTGAAGAGACGCCCAAATTTCCCAACGCGGGTTTGCGCAAAGACGATGGGGCCGCCGTCCTCGATTTTGATGCAGAGGGCGACGAAAAGCATGACGGGAGTCAAGGCGGCGATTAAAAGCGCGCTGCCCACCACATCCAGGGCGCGTTTGGTGAAAGCGGCGCTGGCCTGTCCCCAACTCCAAAGCAGTTGGCGCAGGCAAAAAGACATTTGCAGGTGCGTCCGTCCAGAGAACGTGCCAGCCCGAAGCAGCCTCTTCATCATTAGTTTGTCCATTTGAATAGCACTCATATTCCTCCTTATACTTTATCGAGACACTCAATTTTCCTGGCAAGCTGTGCCACTTCCCTCGCCATCACTGGCTTGCGTATAACCAAGTCCGACCATTGCATTTGCGGCCGGACAAATTTGTGATGCATGGGGGCGACCGACTGAAAAAACTGATGCCGCACCGACTCCGGGCTGCGGCCGCGTTGAGGGACATCCCGTTCCAAGCGGCGAAGCAGGCGGGTTTCTTCCGGGCAATCCAGGAAGATGCTCATATCGAAGAGCGCGCGCACCGAACGGCGATGGCAGGGCCATAAACCTTCCACCAACACCACGGGGCTTGCTTCGACGAAACGCCGGGCCGGCCTGCGGGTGTGGGTGGTAAAATCGTATTGGGGAACAGCCGCCGCCTGGCCGGAGGCCAATTGGGTCAGGACATGTTCCAGTTCAGCCCAGTCGAGGGCGCGGGGATGATCAAAATTGATCTGGGCCCGGCGGGCGGGAGAACAGGCGGAACGGTCACGGTAGAAATCATCCACCGCCAGGCGGGTGGCTTTAGTTCCCAGCTTTTTCTGAAGCAAGCCAGCCAAGTAACTCTTGCCCGCCCCACTGCCGCCGATGATGGCAACCAATGTGGCTTTGCGGCCCGGCGAATTGGCCTCTTGTTCTTTGACTGAGATTACCTCCCGTTTCATGTAGGTGATTTAAGCCGGGATGGACAATTGTTACAATCAGGGGCGGGTCTATTCATTCCACCCGATGAAAGTCCCTTGCGGAGATGGGACAGGGGCGTAAGGGCAGTCAGCTAAAATCCTCTGGTCTGAGTCAGCACTTTGGAGAACATTCCTTCGAGATTCTGCATATAGGAATCAAAACCGAAACGTTCGGTGACCAGTTTTAGACCCTGTTCACCCAACAAACGGGCCCGCGGCTTGTCAAGAAGCAACTCCTCCAGACGCCGGGCGAAGGCCGCGCAATCGCCCACCGGCACCAGAAAACCGTTGTAGCCATCGACCAGCCAGTCGGAAAGTCCGCCCACGTCGAACGCCACTACGGGAATGCCGTAGCGCAATACCTCCATTCCGATGGTCGCAAAAGGCTCCGGCCAGACCGAACTGACGGCCATGACGGTGCATTCCCGGTAATATTGTTTTAATTCCTCTTGCGGGACAAATCCCTTGAAATGGACTCGATCCTCCAATTTCAGCTTTCGATTGAGCGCCTCACAGTAAGGCTTATGGCGGCCGTCGCCCAGGATAACGCATTCAAAAGGCACTTTGACCAGCGCCAGGGTCCGCAACAACAAGTCCACCCCTTTGCCACGGATGATCTGCCCGGCGAAAAGAATCAGGTTTCGCTCGCTAAATGAACTGCGCAGTTGCGCGTCTCCGGGTATCGGCACCGGCGGATGAATCTCGATCCGAGCCGGGTCGAACCCGTTTTGGAGCAGTTCATCGCGCATATATTTCGTCACCACCACCATGCGATGGAATTGGTGGTTGAGTTTGATCTCCTTTTTCTTGGCCAGATAGCTGACCCAGCGGAGGGGAAAACCGGCGTTGGGATTGCGCCCGACGAAAGCGCCGCAGGGAACCAAACAATGCAGGCCGGCAGGGCGATGGCAGATTTTGCGGGTGAAATAATTGTACTTGTAGCCGCGCATGCAATAAATGTCGTGGTCATGCACCATGCGGACGAGGGCGCGCTTGGAATCGACCAAACTTTGAACGACTTCCAAGTCGGGCATTTTGTGGACGTAAACGATCTCGGGCTGAAACTTTTCCAAGGCATTATTGACCGAGCGCCGTTTGTCACCGTCCAGCGCATGGCGATGGTCGAAAATCTCGCGCCATGAATCCTCGCCCCGGCCAGTGCCCGGGCCGTGCAAGATGCCGACCTCATGGCCGCGGCGTTTGAACTCGCGGCCGGTGATGGCGACGTTCGCCTCCGCGCCCGCCAGCGACCCAAAACGATCATGGACAAACAATACTTTCATAGGCCTGACAGAAAAGAGCATCCTACTGGACGAGCGTCTCCGGCATAAGGGTGGAATCCATGAGCGATTGGTGCAAAGAATCCTGATTACCCGAGCAAGGGAGTCCCTGATTGCCAGTGCGGAAACCTCTTTGTACGCTCCGATGAACTTAGACTGAATTTATGAACCAAACCGCCCTGAATCGCCTGTCAAAGGACCTGCAAACCCTGGCCGTGGATGCCGAACAACTCCTCGGCTCGGCCGGCGACGACGTGGCCGAGAAAACCAGAGAAATTCGAGATCGTCTGGCTTGCGCCTTGGAAACTGCCGAGGATACTCTCGAAACGTTCAATGGGACCGTCCGAAAAGGGGCTAAAATGGCGGACGACGCCATTCGCGCCAAACCGTACCAAGCCTTGGGCATTGCCCTGGCCGTGGGCTTCCTGCTCGCTTTGGTCCTGCGGAAGAACAAATAACATGGCCGACTCCGCTCCAGCCGACTCCGGCCTGTTCGCCTCGCTGCGAGGATTGGCCGGCACCTTTTGGGCAATTGTTCAGAACCGGGTGGAACTATTCGCCTTGGAGGCGCGCGCCGAGAGAACCCGCCTGGCCACCATCCTTATTGGCAGCGTTATTCTGCTCATGACGGCGTTTGTCTGCATGCTGATCATTCCCGCCTTGTTTTTGGCCGCGTTCTGGGAAGAACGGGTCTGGGTCTTGCTGGCTTTTAGTATTTTATATCTGGCAATCATGGTCGTGGCTGCTTTGATCATTCGACGACGAACCCAGGAGCCTATTTTCGGCGAAACGATCACCCAATTGAAAAAGGACCAGCAATGGCTCATGCGCCGAAAATAGATTTTCAGGCTCGCCTGGCCGAATTGCGCGTGGAAAACGACTTGCTGCGGGAGACATTCGCGTTGCAATGCGAGGAATTGGCCCCCGCCACCGCGCGGATCGAACAGGGCTACGCCGTGGCCAGAATGGTCTGGCAAAACCGGGCCATGGTTTCAGCCGCCCTCAGTTTCTTTTCGCGCTTTAAGAATAAGGTGGTCGGGGACTTAGCGGATTAGTTCTTCGGCGTATTCTCTGGCCACTCAAACGGGGGACTTGCCCTTGAGCCCCATTCCCTCTTGCTTTAGTTTTTATCAAAGAGAAAGGGACATTATGGCTAAAGCAATATTTTGCATCTCAA
>DASRLE010000515.1:0-7465 GCA_035648615.1 Saccharimonadales bacterium (SeqCode)
ACCTCGGGTTTTCTGTCAAACACTTCCCATGCACAAGGTGGCGGTTTCAGCTCTGCTCGCGCGGCTTCTCGGTTGTGACTTGCTTCTGACGCTGGTCTTTCTGGGCCTTTCGGTGCGATGCCCTGCCGCCATCACCATGACCAATTTTTTCAATTGGGAAACAGCGCCAGTCCACCCTGTGGCCCTGAGTCCGGATGGAACGCGCTTGGCGGTGTGCAATTTACCCGATGACCGGCTGGAATTATTTGACGTCAGTTCCAATGTCCCTGTGTCTCTGGGCAGTGTGATGGTGGGGTTGGATCCTGTTTCCGTGCGTTTCAGGACCGCTACGGAATTATGGGTCGCGAATGCCATTTCCGGCTCGATCAGCGTGGTCGATTTGCCAACGTTGCGTGCCTTCACTACTCTTGCCACCTCGAATCAACCCTCCGATATTATTTTCGCCGGGTCGCCGTCGCTGGCTTATGTCTCCTGCGGCCAGCCGAATCTGGTGCAAGTTTTTAATCCGGCTAATTTGCAATGGACGACCAACCTGGCCATTGATGGGAACCGTCCCCGCGCCATGGCGGCCAGTCCGGACGGCTCGAAAGTTTACGTGGCAATTTTCGAGTCCGGCAACGCTTCCACCGTCGTCGGCTCGGGAATTTCACCGCTGGACAACCTGCCGCGTCCCGAGCCGGTCACTTTTCCAAACGCTCCTTCCCAAGGCTTGGATCCCCCGCCGAACCAGGGGACGAATTTCATGCCACCCATCAATCCCCTGACCCTCTCCAACGCCCCGCCGCGCGCGGGATTGATTGTCAAGAAGAACGGCGCCGGCCGGTGGATGGACGACAATCAAGGCGACTGGACGGAATTCATCCGCGGCGCCAATGCGGCTTTGACGGGCCGCCTGCCGGGATGGGATTTGCCGGACCATGACGTGGCCATTATCAATACGACAAACTTCGCCGTCGGCTATGCGACCGGATTGATGAACATTTGCATGGCGGTCGCCGTCAATCCCGTATCCGGCCAGATTGCGGTGGCAGGGACCGATGCGCTTAACCAAATCCGCTTTCAACCGGTGCTGGACGGTATCTTTGTGCGGGTCAACCTCGCTTTGGTCGATCCTTCCAGCTTGACCAACAACATTGTGGACCTGAATCCGCATCTGACTTATGCCGCGCCCCAAACCACTGCGGCGCAACAGGCGCTTTCGATTGGGGACCCGCGCGACATGGTTTGGAGCGCCGATGGCTCGCGCGGATATGTGACCGGCATGGGGTCGGACAATCTTGTCATCCTCGACACCCAAGGAAACCGGCTGGGCCAAATCAACACTGGCTCGGGACCGGCGGGAGTGGCCCTGAATGACAGTCGCGGGCTTCTCTATGTTTACAATCGGTTTGACAGCAGTATTTCCGTGGTGGACACCGCGCAGCAGTCCGTGACGGCGACGATCCCTTTGTTCAATCCCACGCCCGCGATCATCACGGCGGGCCGGCCATTTCTTTACAATACGCACCTGACTTCAGGACTGGGCCAAGCCTCGTGCGCGTCGTGCCATGTTGATGGCCGGGTGGACCGGCTGGCTTGGGATTTGGGCGATCCGACGGACGTCATGAATGTGATTGACTCGACTTATAATGTGATCGCGCCATTGCCCGTCATTACCAATAACTTTCATCCAATGAAAGGGCCGATGACCACGCTCACCTTGCAAGACATCATTGGCCACGAACCGTTTCATTGGCGCGGAGATCGGGAGGGAATTGAACAATTCAACTTAACCTTCACCAACTTGCAGGGAATGGCGGAGGGGTTGAATGCCACCGAGATGCAGGAGTTTAAGAGCTTTTTAGGAACGATTGGTTTCGCGCCCAATCCCTTCCGCCAGTTCGACAACTCTCTTTCGACCAACTTGGCGCTGCCGGGACAGTTTGCGACCGGGCGCGGCGCGCTGCCGGGGGGCGCGCCCTTGGGCCATGGCAATGCCCAAGCCGGATTGGCCGCTTTTTTGGATGAAACGGGAGACGCCTGCATTGTCTGCCATACTCTCCCCACCGGATTGGGCACGGACATGCGCTTCACGATCAACCACTGGGTTCAACTGCCTCTTAGCGCCAATAATTCGCATCACGCCGCGCTGGTGCAGATTCCCCGGTCGTCCAATCTTCCCTTTAAAATTCCCCAGTTGCGTAATCTATTTGACAAGATGGGCATGGACCTCGGCCAGACCAACAGCCGCAGCGGGTTTGGCTTGATGCACGATGGCAGCGTGGACTCGCTGCCGCGGTTTTTGCAGGATTCCTTTGGAATTACCGACGACCAGGAAACCGCCGACATGGTGGCTTTTCTGTTTTCCTTCAGCGGGTCTGGCCTGCCGGCCGGCTCGTTGACCGATCCGAACGACTCGCCCGGATTGCGCAGCCTGGATACTCCGGCCGGCGCCGGCGCGCAAATAACGATTAATAATCCGGCGGAAGTCCCACTGATTGACAGCATGATTTCGCTGGCCGGTGCGACTTCCAACCGGGTGGATTTGGTGGTCAAAGGGTTCGAGAGCGGTCTGCCGCGCGGCTGGCTTTTATCTCCAGCGTCCGGCCTTTTCCAATCGGATCGCTCGAGTGAGACCGAAACCCCGGACGCCCTTCGCGCGCTGGCCGCCGTGGGCAGCGAGCAAACTTATACCCTGGTGACGGCCGGTTCCGGCGAACGAATTGGCATCGACCGCGATGCGGATGGGTATTTTGACCGGGACGAACTGGATTATGGATTCGACCCCGCCAACCCGCTTTCGCTGCCCACCAACACGCCGCCCCGATTGGGCGGGGTCGGCAACGTGGCCGCCTTGAAAGGGCTGTTGCTGGCCGAAATGTTCACGGCGACGGATTCAGATATTCCCGCGCAAAGCCTGACCTTCAGCCTGGGAGGCAATTCTCCGTTCGGTGCGGCCATCAATCCGACCAATGGCCTTTTTACCTGGATCCCATCAGGGCCTCCGGGGCCGATAACCAACTCCATTACCGTCATCGTGACCGATAATGGAATGCCGCCTCTGAGCGCGTCGGCCACATTTAGGGTGATCGCCCAGGACGTGTCGTTGAGTTCGCTCAAAGTGAAGACCAATAGCACAACGTTGACTTGGAATAGCGTTCCGGGTTTCGCCTACCAGTTGCAATATAAAAACGAGCTCACCGATACAAACTGGATAAATCTTGGTCCTTCGACGCATTCCATTGGAAACAGCATTTCCCAGACGGACACAAACCTGAGCGCAAATGGGGCAAGATTTTATCGGATCGTCGCGACGCCATGAAGCTCAACGGACTTTTTATTTGCCGCCGGCGAGTGGCCGGCTGGTTATTGATTTTTGGAATGGCGGGGACGCTGGCGGCGCAACGCAGTTTTAACATTGTGCTTTCACTCACGAATCAAAACGGGGTCACCCTTCTTTGGCCCGTGCAGTCCGCCACCCCGGCGGGAGACTTGGTCTTGCTTCCACAATATCAAGTGTGGCGCAGCAGCGATCTGGCGACCTGGACGGCATTGGGAGCGCCTCTGTCCGGCGCGCTCCATCAATCGTTGAGTCTGACCGACAGCAATGCCGCCCCGAGTTTCTATCGCGTGCAATCTATTATTGACCAGGAATACGCCGCTTTGGACTCAGCCACCCTGGACTCAGGGCAACTGAGCGGGTCGGATTTTTTTGGCGCGGAATTATTCGGCGCGTCGCTTTCCCAGACGTCGCTGAACGGCGCTAATTTCAGCGCGGCGGACCTCGGCAATGCAACCCTGACCCAGGCTGATCTGTCCGAGGCCAATCTATTTGATGTTGAAGCAAGCGGGGCGGCGTTTGACAACGCGACGATGGCCGGAGTGGATGCCCGATTCGGCGACTTCAATTCCGCCAGTTTTTTCAGCGTGGACCTGAGCCACTCGGACTTCAGTTCCGCCATCCTGAGCAGTGCGAATTTGGATTTTTCGCAATTTAAAGGCATGGCATTGGACAGCACTACGGTGATGGATGCCAAGCCGATGATGATTTGGCAGATTGTCAACCAGGGTCTTCCCGCCGCCAGCTTAAACGGCCAGGACCTCAGCTCCGCCGTATTGGACGGCGGCAACTTAAACGGAGCGAGCCTGGTCGATGCAAATTTCGCCTTCAGTGAATTGGAAGCGACTGACCTGAGGGGAGCAAACCTGACGGGCGCAAATTTGGAGTTTGTGGATTTCACCGGAACATTAGTCAACGCAAGCACGAAGCTGGATGCGGAGCCGCTTTTAATCTGGCAGATTATCAACCAGGGCGCCGCCGGTGAAAACTTGGATAACCAAAATCTCAGTTTCGCCTTTCTGGAGCTGGCCAATTTGAATGGGGCCAAATTGCTCAACGCAAATCTTGATGAGAGCGATCTGACCGGCGCGGATATTCGGGGGGCGAATTTCACCGGCGCGAACATGACACGCGTGTCATTGCAGGGGTCGATTTTGAACTCCGCCACTGTGCTGGATTCCAAGTCGTTCTTGGTTTGGCAAATCCTTAATCAAGGCGGCGCAGGGCTAAGTCTTGTCGGAAGCAATTTAAGCTCCGTGTTTTTGTTGGGGGCCAACTTGAGCGGCGCCAATTTGTCCAACACCGTTTGCACGTCCTCCGAACTTTTCCAGGCTAATTTGAAGGGCGCGAATCTGAGCCGGGCGAATTTCTCGGGGGCCGACCTTTCCAGCGCGACTTTGGTCGGGGCCAATCTGACGCTGGCCAACCTGCAATCGGCGGACTTAATCGGCGCCACTCTGCTCAATGCGAGGACCAACGGCGCCAATTTCAACGGGGTAACATTCGGTCACACGACGATGCCGGACGGATCCGTCCGCAATTTTTAAGTGAAGATGTTCAAAGCCATTGCCGCGATGAGTCAAAATCGCGTGATTGGACAGGGGGGCCGGATTCCCTGGCATTTGCCGGAGGACTTCAAGTGGTTCAAAAAAATGACGACCGGGCAGGTGGTGGTCATGGGCCGCAAAACGTTCGAGTCCATCGGCAAAGCGCTGCCCAATCGCACGACGATCATATTGAGCCGCGGAATTTTTTCGCAGCCGGGCCTTCGAACGGCGTCGGATTTAAGCCAAGTCGATTGGACGCTGCCTGAACTGGCGGGGCGCGAGGTGTTCATTTGCGGGGGGGCGGAAATTTATCGGCAGACCCTCGAGCATTGTTCGGACTTGTATTTGACGCTGGTCAAACGGGTCGTCGAAGGCGACACTTTTTTTCCGCCGTTCGAGCAGTGGTTCGAGTTGGGGGAGGAAGTGTCCGACGCGCCGGAATTCAAGATTCTGCACTATCGCAACCGGCGCTTTAAATAGGCTGGAACTTTTTCCGCCGCCCAGATCTCGGCCAATTTCTGACGGCGGCGGACCACCTCCGCCTTCGCCCCATGCACTAAAATTTCCGGCGGCAAAGCGCGCGCGTTGTAACTCGATGCCATGACGAAACCATACGCGCCCGCGCTGAGCAGGGCCAGGCAGTCTCCCTCGCCGACTTTGGGCAAGGGCCGGTCTTTGCAAAAGTAATCGGCCGATTCGCAGACCGGCCCGACGACATCCGATGAAATAAGCTTTCCGTTCCGGCGCGTGACTGGAACAATTTCATGGTAGGAATCGTACATGGCCGGGCGGATCAAGTCGTTCATCGCGGCATCGACAATGACAAAGTTCTTGCGCCCGGTTTGCTTGATGTATTGCACTCGCGTCACCAGGATGCCGGCGTTGCCCACAATAAATCGGCCAGGCTCGACCATGATTTTCAAACCCAGCGGCTTGAGCAGCGGAACCAATTGGGCCGCGTAACGGTCCGGGGTCAGAATGTCTTTGGCGGCCGCAGAGTTCCACCACTCGGGCGAGCCGCTGGCCAGCGCCGGATTGTAAACAATGCCCAGCCCTCCGCCAATGCTGAAGAACTCCAGTTGGTAGCGGGCAGACAAACGCTGCACCAAAGGCAGCACTTTTTGGACGGCCGTGGCGAAGGGTTGGACAGACGTCAATTGCGAGCCAATGTGCATCTGCACCCCGCGCAAACGCAAATGGGGCAGCTTTGCCGCGCGGGCGTAGATATTTTCCACGTCCTCGAATTGGATGCCGAATTTATGTTCGTAGGTCCCGGTCGTGATTTTGGCGTGGGTGCGGGCGTCCACATTGGGGTTGATGCGCACGGCGACCGGGGCGATTTTTTTAAGGCGGGCGGCGACTCGGTTGATGCGCGCCAGCTCCGGTTCGCTTTCGGCATTGAAACAATAAATATTTTGACGCAGCGCAAATTCGATTTCCTCCTCTTGCTTGCCCACTCCCGCAAAAACGCAGGCTTTGGCATCTCCACCGGCGGCCATGACCCGGCGCAGTTCGCCTTCGCTGACAATGTCGAAGCCGCTGCCCAGGTTGGCCAGGACCCGCAGGACGGCCAGATTGGAATTAGATTTGACAGCAAAACAAATGCGGTGGTCGAGCGGCTGCAATGCGCCGTCCAGTTTTTGAAAATGCGCGCTGAGTGTTTCCTGGGAATAAATGTAGAGCGGCGTGCCGTATTTTTCGGCCAAGGCGTTGACGGAGACTTTTTCGCAGAAAAGTTCGTTCTGACGATAAAAAAATGAATGCATGAAAATAAAAATCCCGCCAGCCACTCGACCGGCGGGAGAAAACAAAATTTAAGTTTAGGGTTCGGCGATGATCTTTGCCCGCTCCATGTGATAGTCGTAAGGGGTGATTTCGTCCGCCTGATAGCGGCGAAGCAAATCGGCCAATTTTTGTTCCTTGCTCGTCGGGGCATTCGCTTGGGGCGCCGCAGCGGCGGAGGCAGGGGCGGCCGCCTGAGTGGCCGGCGGAGCGCTTTTCATTTCCTTCTCCAAGCGTTCGATGCGTCGCGCCACTTCTTCCTGGGCCTGACGGCGGGCAACCGCATCAGCTTGGGAAGGCTGATGGGGTGCGTAAGGAAGAACCGCCGGAGCCGCATCTTCGACCGCTGGCGCGACCGGCGTTTCGACGGGTTTGACGGCCGCCAATTTTTTGTCTTCCTGAGCCTTTCGCGCGCGCTCTGCCGCTTCTTCGCGGGCGGCTTCCTTGCGTCCCATCTCTGCTTCTTTGCGCGCCAATTCCGCTTCTTCGCGTTGCTGGCGGTCGGCGGCCGCTCTAGCCGCGCGGTCGGCGCGAAGTTGTTCTTGAGCCGCTTTGCGGGCTTCGCGTTCCTTTTGCGCGTTCGCGGCGGCGTCGGCTTTTTCTGGCGCGGACGTGTCAGGGACAGGGGCCGTTTGAGCCGGGCTTTCCGCTTGGCGAAGAGCCTCGATCGCTTTGTCTTGATTTTCCGCCGGCGCGACTACGACGGCCGGGGCAGCCCTCTCGGGAGCAGGGGCGGGGACGGGCAGCGGCTTTTGTTCTGCTTGACGCAGGGCTTCCAAGGCAGGCTCTTGGCCGGTCGAAGGGGACGGAGCGGAAG
>DASRLE010000516.1:0-4039 GCA_035648615.1 Saccharimonadales bacterium (SeqCode)
ATTTATTTGACTCGTTCCTCATTAATATGAAAGAAGTGGCGTCGTTGAGGCTTTGAAAAGCATTGAACGTCCAGCCGGCATCATCCAGAAATTTTGACACCAATCGAGGTCAGTCATAACATAGGCGCAAATGTGAGAAGAAAAGCATGAACATGTTCACCAAGAAAATCTTTTTGGGCGCAGTTGTTGCATGGAGCCTGCTGCCGGGAGTTCTGGCCTCGGAATCTCCTGGGGAAGTTTCTTTGAATAATACGAACGCTCACTGGATGCTTTCTACCGCAGACACCTGCCTCAGGATGTCGATCTCCAACAACAAGATTTACATCGATGACTTCGAGAATGCCGCGCAGGGCTGGAATTGGGTGACGCCCCCGTCCGAAGTTCCTTTGCCAGGCAAGAACAGCATCAGAACAGCGGAGGCGGACATTAAGGCTGGGAATATCGACGAGATCCCGAATTGGACGTACCTCGGGGCAACTCAAGACAAGGGCGATGGGGATAGGCTCACCTTGCGTTTTGCCAGCACAACGCCGGCTTTGGAATTAAAGTCCGTCTGGAGCGCCAGGCCAGGACCAGGACCGGTGGAAAATCAGGTGAGCATCGAGAACAAATCTGGCGGGAAAGTGGTTTACAATCCAAATATCGCAGCAGCCGTGTTGCGGCTTAAAGCGGACAAGAGCGTTCATCTTTGGAGTTTTGAAAAAACCAGCATGGGACAAGGCCATGTGCGCGATGATTTGATCGGGCCCGGCGTCCACATCTCGAAGGATAGCCACTCTGTGCCTTTTGTTATGCTTGACGTTGGTTCCAGGCATGGAGCCTATGTCGGATTCGAGTGGGAATTGGGCCGTTTTCAGATTGCCTCAGATTCCGACCCTCTCGGCCTTACCCTCTCCGTGCTTCCCATCACGGAGGCTGTAACCCAGGGGCCGAACGAAATATTCACAATTCCAAGCGTCTATTACGGAACCTATAAAGGCGATATCGACGACGGGAGCAATCGGTTTAAAAAATGGTTCTGGAACTACAAAATTACCCGAAGCCTGCACGATAACGCCGACGAACCCTGGACCGAGGTTTGCATGCAGGCGCTCGGCGGAAATGGCAGTTCGAGCGTGACCGGAGCCACGCCTCAAAGCGCCTATGATGCCCTTGCGGCGACCGGGGTGGAATGCGTTAAATTTGATTTTTGGGACGGCACTGGCAAGTGTTGGTATAGCAATCGCGATTGGATGTTCCATCGCGAGGTGTGGCCCAACGGTTTCGATTATGCCAGCAAGGCGCATCAAGCCGGGTTGAAGGCCGCGTTATATATGGGCGGCACCTATAACGACTGCGATTTAAGGACAAAAGCCGGAAGAGATGCCGAGTTGGCCGCGATTCTGGAAAGATACGACAAGGGCTGGTTCGACATCTGGAGAAGCGACCTTTATACCGCCCCGGAAGAACCCATGCCGCAAACCTACAATGGCGTATTGAATTTTATGTCTATGCTGGACGGCCTAATCCAAAGCCGCCCCGGCTTTCGATACGAGAATTGCTGTAATGGTGGGAAATACAAAGGGTTCGCCATTTGCCGGCGGATGACGTTTTGCACCATGAACGACCGGGATAACGATGCCAATATTACGAGAACAACTTACTATTGCAATTCCTACCCGATCAACCCGGTGCAACTGAAATCCGACCTTGGCCCAGCCGATAGCGCCTTCAACTTACGAACGGATATGCTGGGATCAATCCTGACATTAGCCGCTGATAATCCCATCTATCGCCAACATATCGCGCTCTATAAGACCAGGCAAAGGCCCATTCTAAGAGGCGCGGACGTTTACCATATTCTTCCTATGGCGGATGGGACCAATTGGGACGGCCTCGAGTACTTCAACACGGGGATCAACAAGGGTTCGGTATTCCTTTTCAAACCGTCCACCAGCGCCGCGGATGGAGATTCAAAGGTCATTAAACTTAAAGGCTTGGAGAAAAATCAACGCTATACCTTGACGTTTCAGGATCGAACAACCTTGAACTGCACGACAACTGGCCAGGAACTCATGAACATTGGTATTACCGTGAGCGCTATGACCGGCGCCAATGCATCAGAGATTATTTGGATAAACTGAAATGCTCTCCGCATCACTCGGCTTTCTTAACTATACGGCATTCACCAGCGCCGCCGCAGAGTGTGGTCGCGTTCCAGCATTGCCTGAATCACTTCCTCCGCAATTCCCCTGGCTTTGAGGAAAATAACCTGGTCGGACGTTAAAAGGAATGGACCCGTCTGTGCCGCATAGTGCCATAGCTCTGAGTCGGCGTAGCCCAAACCGGCCATGACGGCGATGCGGTGCGCCGCTGGTGAGAGGGACAGATATTGGCGGTCCATTTCACTCCATTTACTGCGGGAGACGTCAGACGTGGCCGAGGCGGGTGACCCGGGCGGGGCAGGGGGCGGCACGCTCACGACGGGTTGCAGCGGCGGATCGCGCCGCTCGGGCAGGGGATTGATCCGTTCGGCCGGCGGCGGCTCCTTGATGATTGCGCCTTCAATGTCCCGGGACGGCTCAACAGGCGCGCGCTCCGGTTCAGCGGCCTCATGCGTGGGCTCTGTTGTCGCCATCGAATTGGATGACGCCGCTGCCCGGTGGGATTCTATTTTGCCGCGCAAGGCATCCGCCGCGGCGCTGAAACGCCGCTGCATGATTTCCATGCATTGCCAGTCCGGATACAACCGCCCCAGCACGTTAAGCATCGACACCCACTCTTTTTCGTCGGTCGCAATCAGCTCGGAAATAGCGTCCGAGTCCTCGCTGGCAATCGCCTTGACGGCTTGCAGGGTCTGCAAGTCGTTTTCGACGTAACTGCGGAGTTCCTGTTTGACGGTGCGCTCGAGCGGCTGGCGGTCGATCTCGTTGGTGATGATCGCGCTCAACTGGCTTTGGGAGAGTTCGATCCTGGCGGCGATGCGCGCCAATTCGTTGGTGGACGACCGGGCGAGCACGAAGAGATTATTGATGTCCGAAGTCTTGCGGCCCGATTTCAGCGCTTCCAGCCCTTTGGATAATCCTTCCCATACCCCTGCAATCTCGCGATCGGATTGTTCAGCCAAGTCGTGCGCGGTTTGGTTGACGGGTTCTCGCTTCGCCAGGGCCGCGGTCCCGGACAGCGCGATCATCAGCAACACCAGGAATGTTTTTGTGGCTTTCATAATTATGAGGATGCCTTTCCAAACTCAGTTCGTGCGTAATCGACTTTGTTACTTTTTCGCGATTGCAGTCTCGAGCGGTGCGGTGAGGGTTGTCGCGATTTCTCCCTGCACTACGCGCAACGCTTCGACAACCTTTGACACCGCCTCGAGCACTTGGTCCCCCGCGTGGATCTGAATAATGGAAACATAATAATCCCGGCGCTGGCGAAATTGCTCGGCGTTGTGTTGAATATCGTTGCGAATGGACTGAATATCGTTGGCCTTTAAGCGGTAGCCGTCGCGCAGGCGGTCGAAGGCCAGCGCCGAGCCTCGGTACAATCGCGCGTTTTCCACGGAGGTATCGCGCTCGTCCGCCTCCATCTTTCGCGACTTCCCATCGTAAGCATCAGCCAATTGGCCGAGCTTTGCCTGCATGTTCTTAAGCTGTTCCTCCGAGAGATCTTGATAAACGGCCAGAGCTTCGTCCAAGGCCTGACCGGCCACCACATCGTTCGTCAGCATGAGGGCGTTCGTTATCGCTGTGTTTGCCGCCAGGAGTCGCGAGACGAGGTTTGTATAGCTTGAAGGGGAAACGCCGATCGCTTCCAGCCAGTTGGTTCCACCCAGCGCAGTTTTTTGGGGGATGTCGCCCAAGGACAACGCGGAGGGTGAGGTGCTTAGGTCTTGAGCGGTTTTGAAGTCGGAAGCTCGAAGGCTCGCGGTCGTCAGGCAAGCCGCCATCGCAACAACAGGCAAAACAAAATGAAGTTTCATAATTTTTTAAGATGTGATTTTTCGTTTTAGATCGAGCATTATTTGCCCAAACCGATCAATCCATTGGACTGACTGAGGTTC
>DASRLE010000517.1:0-6197 GCA_035648615.1 Saccharimonadales bacterium (SeqCode)
GATAATAGCCGTTACGATAAAGAAAGAAGAGAAAAGCGAAAATCTCTGGGCGCCATCAGAAAGCAATGAGCTATTGCCGGGGATCCGAGCTTTTGCCGTCCTGCAATTCTTTGATCTGATTTGAAATATATTCCACATGACCTTCCTCCAGCGGTTGCATCGCGATCTTGCGGCGGCGGTATTCGCGGTAAATTCGATCGCGAGCGATCCGAAACGCCCACGGCCGGAATTTCCCGGCATCGAGCAAACCGGCCAATCCCTTGTAAATGGCCAGCCAAATTTCCTGGCTAATGTCCTCCACCAGATCGGGCGATGATTGCATCATTTTTCGAGTAAAGAGAAGCAAGTGCGGTCGGTGCAACGCCAGTAGTTCCTGAAACGCCAATTCATCGCCGATTTGGCTTCGAATCACGAGCGTTTGCTCATAAAGCTGTTGAGGATTGGCTGACATGTGCGTTTCCAAGAGTATTGCTGCTCCCGCACGCCAAAAAGTTCAATTCAACCAATTCTTTTCGCGTCGGCCAGGTCTTGCGGGCGTCCCGTGGCGAGCTTGTTGCGAAGCAGCAGCTCTTTGCTGATAATCCAAACGGGCAAGCCATCAAGCTGGCTGGCTAGGCGCGTTTCCCATGCCTCTGCAAAAGAAACCGCCGTCAGCGATGTCAGGATGTCAATTCGATGCGGGGGGCGTCCCAATTGGATAATTGTTTCAGGACTGCAAAAGTCGGACTCTTTTAGTCCGAGCTCGGCAAAACCGAACTCCGCCACGACCGCAGCCACCCGCGCCGAATTTTCGAGGGAGGTGTCAATAAAAAAATCCACGTCACCGGTGAAGCGCGGAAATCCATGAAAGGCGACGGCATGGCCGCCAACGATCAAGTACTTAATCTTCCTGGAGTTTAATAATTCGATAAACTCTCTCAAGTCTTTGCTCAGTTCCATCGGGTTGTTGGGATTTGACCAGTTCGAAAAGGATGGCCAGCCGCTGTTCGGGCGTCAGCGAACGGTAATAGTCGGAATCCGCCTGATCAGCTTCGGCAAAGGAATGAAATACGCGGGCGGCCTTTTCCATGCGGCCAGTGTATCTCAATGCGCGGCCGGTGACACGGAAATGTTTCAATGGTGGGGAATCGACGACTCATCGCAACGCATTTAACCCCGATTGTCCGTTCGCCGTTCGAGGGGATATTGACGCATGCTGAATCATCGCCGATCGAAGGCAGAGGAGGAAGGTCCACAATTTGCGCGAAGCGCCCGGCTTCAATATGTCACCGATACGACAGATGGGGTTCATCGGACGTCCAACGGCAAGGGTTTCAAGTATGTGGACCGGAAAGGAAAGCAGATTACGGATGATTCAATTTTGGGGCGGATCAAATCCCTGGCCATTCCTCCCGCCTGGAGAGACGTCTGGATTTGCCCCGTTGCCAATGGCCATCTGCAAGCCACGGGCCGCGATGACCGGGGACGAAAGCAGTATCGTTATCACGCCCGCTGGCGGGAGGTGCGGGATGAAACCAAATACCATCGGATGCTCGACTTCGCCAAAGCCCTGGCCAAAATTCGCCGACATGTGGCGCGGGATTTGCGCGCGACCGCCCTCTCCAAACGGCAAGTCCTCGCGGCGGTAGTGCAGTTGCTCGAATTGAGCCTCATTCGTGTCGGCAACGATGAATACGCCCACGATAATCATTCCTATGGTTTGACCACGATGAAGAACCGGCACGTCCAGATCCACGGCACGACCCTGCAATTCCATTTTCGGGGAAAAAGCGGCAAGGAACACAGCATCGAAATCCACGACGCGCGCCTGGCCAAAATCGTCCATCAGTGCCGCGATATTCCCGGGCAGGATTTATTCCAATACGTCAATGGCGACGGCAGCCGCCACCATATTCGCTCCGAAGACGTCAATGAGTACCTCCGCGAAGTTTCGGGCGGTGATTTTACGGCCAAGGATTTTCGCACCTGGGCCGGCACAGTTCTCGCCGGCATTGCCTTGCGCGAGTTCCAAAAATTTGATTCACAGGCGCAGGCGAAAAAGAACGTGATCCGCGCCATTGAATCCGTGGCCGCCCGGCTGGGTAATACACCGGCCATTTGCAAAAAGTGTTATATCCACCCAGAAATCCTGGACGGATATTTGCAGGGAGGGACCATTGAAACCATGCGCATGCATGCCGAAGCAGAATTAACCAAGGGCCTTCATCACCTCCGCCCCGAGGAAGCCGCCGTCGTGGCCTTTCTGCAAAAACGCCTGGCGCAAAAAGAGCAGCCCCTGCAAAGCGCGCTAAAAAAGAGCCTGAAGAAACTCAACTTGTAGCGTCGAGGCTGTGCCTCGATTGGCCGAGCCAACGCGCCGAGGGCCTTTGTAAACGAGTGCTTTCATGGGTTTGGTCTCCTTATTTGTTCAATGCGGCCGGCTTAATGGGCCGCCATGCTCCACCGTGGAACCAAAGCCATTTCCCGCCAACCGGAAGTTCTTATCCGCAAAAACCTGAGTGGACTGAGGTGTTATCGTTATCTGGAGGAAGCGCAGAGTTGGGCGAAGCGCTGGCAGCGCTCGGCGACCATGGGGCGGATGCGGCCGGTCATGACCTGGCTGGGGGCGTTCCAGAGGGCATAGTATTCGAAATCGGTTGGGGCGCGCCTGAAGGCCGCGTCAAAGGCGCGGATTCGCTTATCCATTACTTTTCCGGCGACCAGGCGGGCCGTTTCCGGACTTTTGTATTGGCGGGAACGGGTGACGCTGCGCCAAACAGTTTCGCGCACCTGGTAGCGGCTAATCTCGCCCGCTTTCCCGATCATTTGATCGTTTCCGCCCGTTTCGATCATCCAAAGCGCATCCAAGCGGCTCATTGCGGAGGCCGAAACAGTCAACATCAACAACAAAACGAACGCTTTCATACCCCGCTCGTAACACGCCAAGGCGCAGGCCGCAACCAGCGCATCGCTGAAGACAACATCGGGTCAAGGAGTATGGGGCATCAGGCATTGTCCCCAGCAGGCCAAGAACAATGATTGTGTCCCGGTCAGAATCCGGGTATGTTTCAGACCATGGCCGATAGCTCGATGAAGGGTGACACAGGGCGGCGCAATTACAACCTACTTTGCTCCAAGGCTCTACTGCGCATGGTATTGGCGGCGATGCTGGTCGGAGCCTGCGCCCAAGGCGCGCCAGCCGGCCACAAGGTTTCTTTCAATAACCAGATTCAGCCGCTTCTTTCCGAGTATTGCTACCATTGTCACGGGCCTGATTCGTCCACACGCAAGCCAAAAAAACATCCATTGCGGCTGGATCGCGAGTCGTTCGCCTTCGAATTGCGGGATGACGGCAAGCCGGTGATTATCAAAGGCAATCCGGGCGCTTCGGAAATGGTCCGGCGCATCAAAGCCACGGACGACGATGTCATGCCGCCCGTTTCCGAGCACAAGATTCTGAAGCCCGAAGACATCGGCCTGATCGAGAAGTGGATTGCCCAAGGGGCTAAATACGAAAAGCATTGGTCGTTGCTTGCGCCGTCGCGGCCTGCGGTGCCGGTGGAGGGGAACGGGTGGGCCGTCAACCCCATCGATCATTTTGTGGCGCGCAAGCTGGGTCAGAACGGTTTGCAGCCGAATCCGCCGGAGCAAAAAGCGCGGCTTTACCGGCGATTGCATTTCGATTTGACCGGTTTGCCGCCGACTGCGGAGGAACTGCGCAACTTTCTGGGAGACAAGACGGGGAAGGCCTATCAACGGGAGGTTGATCGGTTGCTGGCCAGCGATGCGAGCGCGGAACAGTTTGCCCGGCTTTGGCTCGACGCGGTGCGTTACGCGGATACTCAAGGCATTCATCACGACCATGCGCGCAGCATCTGGCCTTATCGCGATTGGGTAATAGCCGCTTTCAAAAAGAATCAGTCGTTCGATCAGTTTACGGTTGAACAGCTTGCGGGCGATTTATTGCCCGGGGCGACGATGGACCAAAAAATCGCCTCCGGCTATGATCGCCTCCTTCCCACGACCGGCGAAGGCGGGGCGATTCCGGAGGAATATGCCGCGATCTACGCCAAGGACCGCGTGGATACGATGTCGGCGGTCTGGTTGGGGCTGACCTTGGGATGCGCGACATGCCACGACCATAAATTCGACCCCATCACCACCAAGGATTTTTACTCGATGACGGCATTCTTTCGCAACAACACCGTTCCGATTCTCGATAGCGGAACCGGGGGCAATACCGCTCCGCTGCTTTTCGTTCCGCGCAAGGAAGATCGTTTGCGCTGGGGATCCATTGGCCCGGAGATTGCGAAAGTGAAACAGGCCATGGCGGACCAAAAGCGGGTAGCCAAGCCGAGCTTCGAGCATTGGCTGGCTGCGGCCCAGGAAAAACCACAGCAGAATGACTTGGACATTGAACCGCCTCTTCACCTTCCTTTGACCGAAGCCACCGGGCCTTTTCACGGCGTTGCCCAAAATGAGAAGGTCGAGTGGCCGAGTGTGGAAGAACGCCGCGCCGGTCTTTTCGGCCAAGCCCCGCTGATTACGGGAGGCGGCCCGCTCAATGGGGCTTCGCCAACGTTTGCCCGAACTGGCCAGGCCAGCTATGGCGCATTCATCTATCTCGATGGCACTCCAAGTGGCGCAGTGTTTTCGCGCATGAACAAGGCCGACGGCTATCGGGGTTGGGATTTGTACCTTACCGAGGGCAAACCCACCGTGCATATCGTTGACCAATGGCCCGCCACGGCCCTCAAAGTGACCGCCGTTGAAAAGCTCGCCCCGGGCCATTGGCACCACGTCATGGCTGTCTTCGACGGTGCCTGCTCCGGCTCGAACGCCATCGCTCTTTACGTGGATGGGATTAAAGCGAAGGTTGAAGTGAACGAAAACCATCTGGGCTCGAATATCGTGGCGCAAGTGCCCTTCCGTTTGGGCGGCCGCGCGGACCATGAGGCCGCCGCCGACACGCTCAACGGCAAGGTGTACCTGCAAGACCTCCGTTTCTACAACAAGGCGCTGACGGCGATTGAGATCGCACGACTGGCCTCGGGCGGGATGGTTCAGTCGTCGCTGGCCAGTCGCGATGCCGCGTCCACGAATGCGCTTTTTGAATTGTTTCTGACCGGCTTTGACACGCCCAGCCAGCGCCTCGCCGTCCAACTGGCGCAATTGGAAAGCGAGCAACAGCTCCTCCAGGAGCGCGGCGCGACCACCCTCGTCATGGAAGAAAAAAAGAACAGCCAGCCGTCCGCGCATATCCTCATTCGCGGCAACTACGCCAGCCTTGGCGCGGCCGTCACCGCCGCCACGCCTCCAGCGTTGCCGCCCATGGAGGCAGGCCTGCCGCACAACCGGCTCGGCCTGGCTCGCTGGATGGTGGCGCGGGAGAATCCGCTGACGGCTCGCGTCACCGTCAACCGCCTATGGTCGCAATTGTTTGGTTTGGGCATTGTCGAGACGACCGAGGATTTTGGCATCATGGGCGCAAGGCCCACCGACCAGGATTTGCTCGACTGGCTGGCGGTGGAATTCATGGATTCGGGCTGGGATTTTCGGCACATGATCAAAACAATGGTGATGAGCGCGACCTATCGCCAATCCGAAGACATTTCGCCCGACGAACTGGAGAAAGACCCATTGAACAAACTCTATTCGCGCGGCCCGCATATTCGACTCGATGCCGAGGAAATCCGCGATCAGGCGCTGGCCGCTTCGGGGTTGCTTGTTCCAATCGTGGGCGGCCCGCCGGTCAAGCCTTATCAGCCCGAGGGCGTTTGGGAAGCGGTGGCCATGAAAGATTCCAACACCCGTTTTTATAAACAGGACACCGGTCCGTCGCTCTATCGGCGTTCCCTTTACACTTTTTGGAAGCGCGTCGCGCCGCCGCCCAGCATGGAAATTCTCAACGCACCGACCCGCGATGTCTTTTGCACCCGTCGCGAGCGGACCGATACACCCTTGCAGGCCTTTGTTACGCTGAACGATCCGCAGTTTGTCGAAGCGGCGCGCGAACTGGCTCTGCGCGCGGTAAGCTCGTCCAAGGACTTCGACGCGCGGTTGGACAACATTACCGTGCCGCTGTTGTCCCGGCGGCTGAGGGCCGATGAGCGCGTGGTCGTGCGCAATCTTGAACAAAGCGCGCTCAAAGACTTTCAGCAAAATCCCGAGGCCGCCGCCTCGCTCGTCGCGGTCGGCGAATCCAAACCCAACCAGAA
>DASRLE010000518.1:0-6228 GCA_035648615.1 Saccharimonadales bacterium (SeqCode)
GGCTATGACAATATTTTTCAACGCGCTAAAATCCGCCTTCAGTCGGCAAACAATTGTTTCGTGTCCAACAACCGGCCCGTGCCCGCCTCCAAGATTTTCGCCCCGAATCCGGCCGGAGGCAACGCCGCCAGTTTCTGAAAAAAGTTCGGAAACGTCTTTCTTACGCATCCCGGATTTTTCAATCTGATTCCCGAAATTTTCAAGCCCAGAATGGCAAAACACATTGCCATCCGATGATCGTTATACGTGTCAATTTCCGCGCCGCGCATTTTTCCGGCGGAAGGATAAACCGTCAGCGTCTGCCCTTTCTCGTTGACGGTCACGCCGCACTTGGTCAACTCCGTCCGCAGCGCCGCCACGCGCTCGCATTCCTGCGCGCGCAAGCGGTCCAACTCCGTAAATCGCGTCGGTCTGTCAGCGAAAGGGGCGAGGATGATCGCCGTCATAATGCTGTCCGCGAGCTGGCTGCGGCGGGAAATCTCCGGGGGCAACGGGAGATACGTTGGAAAAGCGGCGTCAATTTGCCAGTCGGAAGTCGGGAACGAAGTTATGCCAACGTTGCTTTTGAGCAGCCAGCCGGCGGCGCAAAAATAACTGGCGCTGGAAGCATCCGCTTCGATCTGAAACTCCCCGCCGCGCCGTGGAAACGCTTCGATCAACCGTCGCGTCATGCCCACATAGGCCGCTTCCTCCGAAGCTTCGCCCACCAAGTCCACCTTCCAATGTCCAGCGGCGGCGCAGAGCAGCAGCGCCGAAGCGAACTGTGAACTTTCCCCGATGGACACCTCGCAACGGCCCTCGCGCGGCCCCGTTCCAAAAATGTCGGCGGGCAGTTGGTCATTGGCCGAGGCAATGCGATAGCCCAATTCGCGCAAGGCTCGAAAAAGCGCCGCTTGCGGCCGCTCGTGCATTCGGCTGACGCCGCGCAAACGATAGACGCCCTCCCCCAAACAAATCAGCGCCGCCAAAAATCGCGCGGCCGTGCCGGCATTGCCGACATACAATTCCAACGGATCTTCCACCGTCCCGCCGCGCGGGATTTTTCCTCCCGCCCCGCGAATCCGAATGGTGCAATTGCAAACCTCCCGCTCGTCCGCGGCGACTTCAATTCCAAAACCCAGGTGTTGCAAGGCCGCCGTCATCACTTGGGTGTCCTCGCTCCACAGCGCGCCGCGCAAGGTAATTTCCCCATCGGCCAGGGCGGCCAGGACGAGGGCGCGGTTGGTAATGCTCTTGGAACCCGGCACCGTCATCTGGGCGGAAATCGGAGCGGGCAAGGGCGCAATTTCGATCAAGTCCGGCAGCATCGGTTCATTCGGACGAGGTGGCCGAATGGGCGCGCCATTGCTCCCGCCGCTGTTTGGCTTTGGTGAAAAACTCCTCGATGGCCTGCACGTCGCCGCGTTCGAGGGCCAGTTGAAATTCCTGCAAGTCTTCGATAAAGACTCCCAGCACGCGGCCCAGATTTTTGCGATTGGCCAGCGCAATGTCGCGCCACATTTCCGGCGAACCGGCCGCGATGCGCGTGGTGTCGCGAAAGCCGTTGGCGCAGACCAGCGCCTGCTCTTTGGGATGGGCCGGGCTAAGGACGTAATTGGCCAGCTCCGCCGCCACGACGTGCGGAAGATGGCTCGAACGGCTGACCAAATCATCGTGCATCTCGGGCGTCATGCGAATGGGCGATCCACCCACCGCCTTCCAAAAATCTTGCACGGCGCAAGTGGCATCCACCGGCGAATGAGCGCCCGGCGTCACCAGGCAAATGGCGTTTTGAAACAAATCCGACCGCGCCGCCGCCAGGCCCGTCTTCTCCGAGCCAGCCATCGGATGGCTGCCCACGAAGGACACCTTCGCCTCGCGCAGCAAAGGTTCCAATTCCTGCACAACAGTCATCTTGACACTCCCGACATCCGTGACGATCGCGCCCGCCTTTAGATGCGGGCGCATCTCCGCGGCGAGGACCGGCATTTGGGACAGCGGCGTGCAGAGGATAACCAAGTCCGACCCATCCACCGCCTCTTTCAAATCCTGGGTGATGACGTCGGCAATTCCCAGCCGAACCCCTTCCGTGATGCTGGCGCGGCGGCGGACGTACGCCTGGGTTTTCAGCGCCAGTTGCCGCTGCTTGATGGCCAAGCCGAGCGAGCCGCCCAGCAAGCCAAGGCCGATCAAACTAATATTGTTCCAGCGCATTTAAAAAGAGACTACCGGCTCGCGGCCCGAAGGTCGAAAAAAATTTAACACGCCGGGCCGCCTTGGGCCGCTTCTCGGACCCGTTGCAAAATGACCTCCGCCATCTGCGGCTCGCTGCCAATACTAGCGGTGTACCAAAGACGCTTCCCTTGCCGTTCGGTCGGGTTCGGCCAGGTCGGCTGGCCGCTTTTCAACCGCTCCCGCACCGCCTCCTTCGGCGCGCCCAGCATCACCGGAATGTCCTCGTGCGAATGAAGGCCCTCGCTGATGAAGAACGGAACCATCACGATATTTTTCGCCGCGCCCATCTGGTAACAGTCCGCGATGCGCGGTTCCTCCTCCATGAAAACAGCGTAAACCTCGGCATAAATATTTTGGGCGCGGATCAACCTGACCTGCTCTTCAATCGCTTTGCGCGAGTTCTCGTTATTGCCCGTGCCATGGCCCGCGATAAACAAAGCCGTCTCGTGCGGACGCGGCGCGCGCGGGAAAGGAAATTTTTGCACGATGTCCCGGGCGCGGGCCAGGAGCACGTCCGTCATGCTCGGATGCGTGCCGGCTGGGGCGCAGTAATAAAAGGTTTGACTGCCGCGCGTTTGCACTCGGGGAAATTGGGTCTCGCCCTTGGTGCAAAAGCCCAATTCGCGCGGGACCACTTCCTCGGTGAAATAGCCCTCGCTGATAAACAGAGGCACCACAAAAACACGGCGGGTAAAAATGCCGCGCAAAACCTGGGAAAAATAAGGTTCCTGTTTCCAGAACGTTTCCGAAACCTGGGCAAAGATGTTGCGCCGCCGAAACTCGTCCGCGTGCTGCCAAACCGGCGCGGCGGAATCGGCATTGATAGTCGAGCCGTGGCCAGCCAGCACCAGGGCGGCGTCTGAAAAGTTCTCCAGCACGCCTCACTATAGGGAAAGAAGAGCGGGGCCGCTACATTTCTTGCTCAATGGCGGCCGGTTGGTTAAGGTGGCCGGGTTTAGATGCCAGCAACTTTGCCCAATCATTACTACGCGTTGCCGCCTTTCCGGGAATATTTTAAAACCGGCGTGCCGCTTTTGATGTATCATAAAATCGGAGCGCGTCCGCGCCGGGTTCGGTTGAAAGGCCTTTATGTCACCCCGGCGGTTTTTGCCCGGCAGATGGACGAACTGGCCGAGGCGGGCTTTCGCAGCGCGGCGCCGGGAGAGACGCATGCGGCGGACCGCCCGGCTGATCGCGTAGTATTGACATTCGACGATGGCTTTCGCAATGTGTTCCAAAATGCCATGGAACCGCTGGCCCGCCATCGCCTGCGCGCCATCCAGTTTTTAGTCCCTCATTTCATCGGCCAATTGAATGAATGGGACTTGCGCGAAGGCGAGGCGCCCGAAGCCCTGATGGATGCCGCGCAAGTCAGGGAATGGATCGCCGCCGGACATCTCATTGGCTCGCATTCGCTCAGCCATTCCCGCCTGACGCGCCTGAGTTTGCGGGACGCCCGCGAGGAAGTCTTCGCCAGCAAAAAGAAATTGGAAGACACGTTCGGCGCGCCGGTCGAGCATTTCTGTTATCCCTACGGCGATTGGAACAAAGCCGTTCGCGATCTGGTGGTCGAGGCGGATTACCGCACGGCTTGCACGACCGAATTCGGAGTGACCCAGCCGGCCACGCCGCCCTTCGCGCTGCCGCGCATCACGGTGCGCCACAGGACCCGCACTTTGCGAAGCTTGAAAGCGAGGTTGCTGGGAAACGCTTGACGGCGTTCAGTCTTTTTTCAGCCTTGATTCTTCGATTCACATTTGATTTTTAATCGCCCGAAATTATTCTAAAACATGTCAGTTCCGCATTCGCACTTTCGGCCGGCGGATCGCTATTCAGTCAAGAAAGCGATCATTCCGGTAAACTTCATTTGTGTCGCGCCCCTCGCCAAAAAAGTCAGCCTGGTGGGCGACTTCAATGATTGGGATCCCAGCGCCTTGCCCATGAAACGCCAGATCGACGGCTCCTGGACCGCGCAACTTCCGCTGGGCCACGGTGATCATCATTACCAGTTCCTGGTCGATGGCAAACCGACGCTGGATCCCCGGGCGCAAGGCATCGCCCGCAACGAGTGCAACGAAAAGGTGTCGCTACTCCTGGTGAGTTGAGCCGGCGCTTTTCTTCCTTCGCTCGGTGAAGAACTCCTGCAGCAACGCCCGGCATTCCGCCTCGCGCACGCCGCGCGTGATGGCGCACTGGTGGTTCAGGGTGGGAAACTGGAGGAGATTGAGCGCGCTGCCGGCCGCCCCTCCTTTGGGATCGCTGGCGCCATACACCACCCGGGCCAGCCGCACATGCACAATCGCGCCGGCGCACATCGGGCACGGTTCCTTTGTCACGTACAAAGTGCAGCCGTTCAACCGCCAATCGCCCGCCACTTCCTCGGCCTGGGTCACCGCCAGCATCTCGGCGTGGGCGGTGGCGTCCTTGAGCATTTCCACCTGGTTAAAGGCCCGCGCCACGATGCGCCCTTCCCGCACGATGACCGCTCCCACCGGCGTTTCCTCCGCTTCATAAGCGCGCGCCGCCTGGCGCAAGGCTTCACCCATGAAGTAGTGGTCACTCTGCAGATCAATGATCGGTTCGTCCATGGGTGCTTTCTTCCAGGGTCCAATGATTGAGTAAATACTATTTTCCAATGCAATAAAGATGCGAGGCGGTGCGCACAAACAGGCACCCCTGCGCGGCGGCAA
Source organism: Saccharimonadales bacterium (SeqCode) (assembly GCA_035648615.1). Classification (GTDB taxonomy): domain Bacteria; phylum Verrucomicrobiota; class Verrucomicrobiia; order Limisphaerales; family Palsa-1400; genus DASRLE01. The sequence goes on from DASRLE010000518.1 coordinate 4,905, forward strand.
TGGTGGCATGCGTCCTCCCCTCCTCCATTCTGACGGTGGACAGCACCGCGCCGTCCGCCGCCGACAACACCACGGCGGTGGCGTCCTCTGTCAAGCAATATATTTTTCCGTCCGCTCCCGTGGGCGACGCGCGAAAAATCTCCCGCAGGCCCATTGGCTTCTGCCAGGCCGCCTCCCCCGTCTTGGGATCAAGGCAGGACATTATCTGGCGGTCGCCATCGAGCACGAACAATTTGCCCTGGTAGAAAAGCGGCGTGACGCAGTCGGTCGGATATTTTTTGTAACTCCAGGCCAGACCGCTGCTGGTGATGTCCCTCTGGCCGCCATCGTGAAAAGCGAGCAATGGGTTGCGCTTGGCCCCGCTGACGATAACCATTCCCTCCGCCACCACCGGCGATGGCACCAGCCGCGCATCGCCCAGATGCTGAAAATTCCGCAACCCGCCGCCGCGCCACCACTCCTCACCCGTTTTGGCGTCCTGGCCGGTGACATAATCCCCGCCGACGATGATAATTTCCGTGCCGCGAGCGGTTTCGCTGGGCATGGGCGTGCTGTAGGCTTCCTGGGATTCAGCCTTGGCATCCGTCAACCGGATGTGCCGCCAGATATTTGTGCCGGTCTGCGGATCGAGGCACAGGATGTAAGAAGCCGGGTTGCGATGAAGCACTTCAACATAAAGACGGCCGTGGTAAAGCATCGGGCTGGAGCCGTAGAGCCAGTTGATGACAAATTTCCCGTATTCCGTGGCCAAATTTCGCGCCCACAGCGGATGCCCGGAAAAATCGAACGCCGCCAGATCGCCGGTGCCAAACATGACCCAAACCGTTTTGCCATCCGTCACGGGCGACGGCGAGGCCATGTTGTTGCGCCCCGCCACTCGATTGCCCACCGCGACCTGTTTTTGCCAGCGAATTTTTCCGGTATGCCGGTCCAGGCAAAAAAGCAGCAGATTTTCATCCTCATCCGGGCTCGTCACAAAAACCGAATCGTCCCAGATGATCGGAGTGGCGTGGCCGGTCCCGGGCAGTGGCGTGGACCAGAGAACATTTTCGGTTTTGCTCCAAGTGGAGGGCAGATTGGTCTCCGTGGTCGAGCCATTGAGGAAAGGCCCGCGCCATTGCGGCCAATTTTCGGCCGAGACGCCGAGGGACAAAAAGCAGACAAAACAGCCGGCCAAGAGGCGAATTATTTCCTTCATAAAAAAGCGTCGTGGCATTGATTAATGAAAACACGGACGAAGCAAGCAAAAAACATTGCCCGAACATTTTTCCGCCAAGCGCGCCATATAAAATGGTACACATCCATTAAGTGAATGCCTGAACAC
>DASRLE010000519.1:0-8371 GCA_035648615.1 Saccharimonadales bacterium (SeqCode)
GTTTAATATAAAGGGGTAGGACAAAAACGCCACCAAAAAGCGGGTCTTCGCAGGCGCCGGTTCGTCCTTCATCGGCATCTGCGGCGCCAGACGCTTGGCCAGTTCGCGCAGCCACACGCCGAATTTGGCCACGACAAAACCCAGGCTGATCACCGCGATACTGGGTATTTTATACGGACAGCCCGGGAATATTTTCCCCTTGCAAACATTAGGAGTTTCCAGTATGTTAAAAACTTGGAGGCTGCTGGTCCGCAAGCGAGGTTTTTCGCGGGAAAAATCAAGGGGATTGGGGATGCTTTAGCCCGAATTGGAAGAGAAAATGATATTGCGCCAAGAAAGATTGGGTTATCGAAGATGAAAAGAAAAATCACCATTCTTGTCATTGAGGACGACTACAATGACCGTTTTTTTGTGCAGCGAATTTTCAAAAAAGTCAATTCGCCCGCGGAGTTGCAATTCGCCATCGATGGCGAGGACGCCATCCACTATCTTGCGGGAATCGGAAAATATCACGACAGAACCCAATTTCCTCTCCCGGGCCTGATCCTCTTGGACATTAAAATGCCCAAGGTGAACGGGTTTGAAGTGCTGCAATGGTTGAAAAATCAGGAAGGCTTAAAACGCCTTCCTGTGACCGTTTTGAGTTCGTCCACCATTCAATCCGATATCGACCGGGCTTACGAACTCGGCGCCAATGCCTACTTGGTCAAGCCGGTTTCGTATGAACAACTGGAGAAGGTTTATAACCGGGCCAGCGAGTTTTTTACCGTGGAAGCCGCGGCGCCGGTCGTTTAAGACATCAGGAAGTCATTTTTCTTCCCCTTTTTCGTGCTCGACGTTGACAATCTCGCCGCTGATGGCATCCACATTAACCTCGGTGATGTCTTTTGAATCCGGGGTGGTAAAGCCAAAAGACCAGATCAACTTTCCGTGTTCCCGTTCCAGTTCTCCCTCCTTGATCGTTCCGTTCGGGACTTTGGCGAGGGCGACGGCCTGGGCATCGGCCTTGCTGATTTTTGCCTCGGCCTGAAGATGGGCGTCATTTTCCGATTCGCACCCGGCGAGAAGTCCGGCGGCCAGAATCGCACAAAGCGTCAATTGTATTTTCATTGTTTTCCGTTTCGTTAATTGTTTCCCGCGAAAAAACCCTATCCTTCGTGGATGAATCAGACATGAACCCACGATGACAATGCCGTCATTTTCTAAGTGCTGTCCGAGGCCAGTTCTTCTTCGAGGTCAACGATTTGTTTGAGTTGAACCAGGAACCAGCGGTCGATCTTGGTGAGTTGAAATATTTCTTCGATGCCGAAGCCGGCCCGCAAGGCGTGGCGGATGAAGAAGACTCTCTCGGCGTTGGGGGAACTGAGTTTTTGGCTGATGATGGCGCGGGGCAGGATGTCACGGTCGCCATAGATTTCCATTCCGACGCGCCAGGGCTTGCCGTCGCCGCCCAAACCGTGCCGGCCTATTTCGAGCGAGCGCAGCGCTTTTTGCAGCGACTCTTTGAAGGTGCGTCCGATGGCCATTGCTTCGCCGACGGATTTCATTTGGGTGTTGAGGGTGGCGTCGGCTTGCGGAAATTTCTCGAAGGCGAATCGCGGAATCTTGGTCACGACGTAATCGATGGTCGGCTCGAAGCTGGCCGGCGTTTCGCGGGTGATGTCGTTGCGAATTTCGTCCAGCAGATAGCCGACGGCCAGCTTGGCGGCGATTTTGGCGATGGGAAAACCGGTGGCTTTGGAGGCGAGCGCCGAGGAGCGCGAGACGCGCGGATTCATTTCGATGATGACCATTCGCCCGTTATCGGGATTGACGGCGAATTGAATGTTCGAGCCGCCCGTCTCGACGCCCACCGCGCGGATGACGGCGAAACTGGCGTCGCGCATGATCTGGTATTCCTTGTCGGTCAGCGTTTGGATGGGGGCGACCGTGATGGAGTCTCCGGTATGAACACCCATCGGATCAAAATTTTCAATCGAGCAAATAATGACGCAGTTGTCCGCCTTGTCGCGCATGACTTCCATCTCGAATTCCTTCCAGCCGAGGAGCGACTCCTCGATTAGAATTTCCGAGACGGGGGAAAGTTCCACGCCGCGCTTGGCCATGGTTTCAAACTCTTCGCGATTGTAAGCGATGCCCCCGCCCGTGCCTCCCAAAGTGTAGGCGGGCCGAATAATCAAGGGATAGCGTCCGATTTTTTCGGCGACAGTGCGCGACTCATCCAGGTTGTGGGCGGTGCCGCTGATCGGAACGTCCAAACCAATCGAGACCATCAAGTCTTTGAAAATTTGGCGGTCTTCGCCGCGCTCGATGGCAGCGGCGTTGGCCCCGATCATTTCGACGCCGTGGCGGGCCAGGGCGCCGCTCTTGTGCAGGGCCATGGCGATGTTGAGCGCGGTCTGTCCGCCGAGGGTGGGAAGCAGGACCAATTTGCCCGTGACGCCAAGGCGGCGCATTTCCTCAGTTTCGCGCGCGATGATTTTTTCGACGCACTCGGGAATGATGGGCTCGAGGTAGGTGCGATCGGCGAACTCAGGATCGGTCATGATCGTCGCCGGATTAGAATTGACCAGGACGATGCGATAGCCTTCCTCGCGCAGGGCCTTGCAGGCTTGCGTGCCGGAATAATCGAATTCGCAGGCTTGTCCGATAATAATCGGACCCGCGCCGACGATGAGAACCGTATGAATGTCAGTGCGCTTGGGCATAATCGCGGCGGAACGTTAAAGAGATCGCGGGGGAATGTCAGCCGTTTTCTGGAAAGGACTTTCGCGTGGACTCAAAATAACCTTGGTTGCTTGCCGCTGAGCGCTTTGATTCCAAGCTTTTGATAAGTCAACTCGGTGGCGACGCGGCCTTGGGCGGTGCGATTGAGGTAGCCTTCCAGAATTAGAAACGGCTCATACACTTCCTCGATGGTGTCCGGCTCCTCGCCAACGGCCACCGCCAGTGAATTGATTCCGACCGGCCCGCCCGCAAATTTGAGGACGATGGTTTCCAGGATGCGTTTGTCCATTTCGTCCAGGCCATTTTGGTCAATGGCCAGCATGGCCAGGGCGCGGTCGGCAATCGTCACGGTGATCTTTCCGTCGCCGCGCACCTGGGCGTAGTCGCGCACGCGGCGAAGAAGGTTGTTGGCAATGCGCGGCGTGCCGCGGCTGCGGCGGGCAATCTCCAGCGCCCCCGGCGGCTCGATTTCGATGGCCAGCAAATTGGCCGAGCGCACCACGATCTTCTGCAGTTGGTCGGAGTGATAATAATCCAGCCGCTCGCGAATGGGGAAGCGCGTCAGCAAGGGCGCGGTCAGCAAGCCGCTGCGGGTGGTCGCGCCGATCAAGGTAAAGCGGGGAAGATTCAAACGAACACTGCGCGCGTTGGGGCCTTGGTCAATAATAATGTCCAGCTTGAAATCCTCCATCGCCGGATAGAGATATTCCTCGATGGTCTTTTGCAGGCGATGGATTTCGTCAATAAACAAAACGTCGCCTTCTTCCAAGTTGGTCAAAAGGCCGGCCAGGTCTCCCGCTTTTTCGATGGTCGGGCCGCTGGTGCATTTCAACCCCGAGCCCATGCTTTTGGAAATGATGTGGGCCAGCGTGGTTTTGCCCAAGCCCGGCGGCCCGCTGAACAAAAGATGATCCAGCGCCTCGTTGCGTTGTTTGGCCGCTTGCACGGCGATTTCGAGGCGTTCCTTGACATTGTCCTGCCCGACGAATTCGGAAAAGAGCGACGGACGCAACGTCATTTCCAACGCCGCGTCCGGCTTGGCTAAAACATCTGAGACGAGTCGCTCCGGCATCGCGTTGAGGATGGGCAATGACGGGCGGAGCGACAAGGGAAAACTCATTTGTCAAAAAACAGTTGGCAATTCGCCGCGGCGCATGGCAATAGTCCTTCTTCAACTCAAATTATGCAAAATAAGAAGACCTTCCTTCGGGCAGCGGCTTCGGTCGCTGCATTGCTTGTTTCATCCAACGCTTTTGCAGGGGATGCTGATATTCAGATTCCCGATTTGGCGCCGGTGAATTTCACCCTGGCCGGCTCCTCCATTCACGGGTTGACCATTCTCTATCTGGGATTGCTCGTCTGCGTATTGGGCGCGGTTTTTGGGCTGTTCCAATATGTGCAGACGAAAAATCTGCCGGTGCATCGGTTGATGGGCCAGGTCTCACACACCATTTGGGAAACGTGCAAAACCTACCTGATGCAACAAGGAAAGTTCCTCGCTGTCTTATGGGTGCTCATCGCCTGCTGCATGGGCTACTACTTCGTTATCCTCGAGCACAAGGGCGCCAGTCAATTGGCCATTATTTTACTCTGCTCAATCCTCGGCATTCTCGGTTCCTATGGAGTGGCCTGGTTCGGCATTCGCATCAATACCGTGGCCAATTCCCGCACCGCCTTTTCCGCTCTGCGCGGCAATGCGCTGGCCACTTTGCTCATCCCGCTCAAATCCGGCATGAGCGTCGGATTGCTCCTGGTCAGCGTCGAGTTGTTCTTCATGATTTGCATCCTGGCCTTTCTGCCGCCCGCACTGGCCGGAGCCTGCTTTATCGGCTTTGCCATTGGCGAATCGCTCGGGGCGAGCGCGCTGCGAATTTGCGGCGGCATCTTTACCAAAATCGCCGACATCGGGGCCGACTTGATGAAAATCGTTTTCAAACTGCCCGAGGATGATCCGAAGAACCCGGGCGTCATCGCCGACTGCACGGGCGACAATGCCGGCGACAGCGTCGGGCCGACGGCGGACGGTTTCGAAACTTACGGCGTGACCGGCGTGGCCTTGATTGCCTTCCTCGCTTTGGCGCTGGCCAACAATCCCGCGATGAGCGCCAAACTGATCATCTGGCTTTTCGCCATGCGCATCCTGATGATTATCACCTCGCTGGCTTCCTATTTCATTAACGATGTCGTCAGCAAAGCCAAATACGGACATCAAAAAGATTTCGACCTCGAAGGGCCGCTCACGAACCTCGTCTGGATCACTTCGCTAGTTTCCATCGGCGTCACTTTTCTAGCCAGCTATGCTTTGCTGGCTGATTTGCCGGGGCTGCCCCGCCTATGGTGGGTGCTCTCGGCCATCATCAGTTGCGGGACGCTGGCCGGCGCGCTCATCCCGGAGTTCACCAAAGTTTTCACCAGCACCCATTCGCGGCACGTTCGCGAAGTGACCAATGCCTCTCAACACGGCGGCGCGTCGCTCAATATTCTGTCCGGTTTTGTCGCGGGAAATTTTTCCGCGTTCTGGGAAGGGCTGGTCATTCTCACCCTCATGTTTGTCGGCTACAAAGTGTCGCAGGACGCTTCGCTGATGGGCCTCATGCCCGGCTTTCAAGCCCCGATTTTTGCCTTCGGCTTGGTCGCCTTCGGATTCCTCGGCATGGGACCAGTCACCATCGCGGTGGACAGCTTCGGCCCCGTGACCGATAACGCGCAGTCCGTCTATGAACTGAGCCAGATCGAGGCCGCGCCCGACATTGTCGCCGAAATTCAGCGCGATTTCGGATTCGTGCCCGACTTTGAAACGGCCAAGTATCAGTTGGAAAAAGGCGACGGCGCGGGCAACACCTTCAAAGCGACCGCCAAGCCGGTGTTGATCGGCACCGCCGTGGTGGGCGCGACCACCATGGTCTTCGGCATCATCATGCTTCTGCAAAGCATGCCGCAATACCACAACGTCGTCGAACGCCTAAGCCTCGTGCAGCCTGAAGTGCTGCTGGGCCTTTTAATGGGCGGCTCGGTCATCTATTGGTTTACCGGCGCCTCCACCCAGGCGGTCGTGACCGGCGCGTATCGGGCGGTCGTTTACATCAAGGAACATATCAACCTGGAAAGCCGCACCGCGTCAGTCGCGGACAGCAAGGAGGTCGTCCGAATCTGCACGATTTACGCCCAAAAAGGGATGATCAATATCTTCATCGTCATCTTTTGCTTTTCGCTGGCCCTGTCCTTCTTCAATCCGTTCTTCTTTATTGGCTACCTGATCGGCATCGCCTTCTTCGGATTATTCCAAGCCATCTTCATGGCCAACGCCGGCGGGGCGTGGGACAACGCCAAGAAAATTGTCGAAGTGGATATGCGCCAAAAAGGAACGCCGCTCCATGCCGCCACCGTCGTCGGCGATACGGTGGGCGACCCCTTCAAGGACACCTCCTCCGTCTCCCTCAACCCGGTGATCAAATTCACCACTCTCTTCGGCTTGCTGGCCACTGAGATCGCCGTCACCATGACCGACCCGCAACTCAAGGTCGGCATTGGCGTTGTGTTCTTTATTATCGCGCTGATTTTCGTCTATCGCTCCTTCTATTGCATGAGAATTCCCGAAGAACAAAAAACCGTCACGGGCAAAACCTAAGACAAAGGGAATTTTGGGCCGGCCTTCTCCAGCGCGACAGCACAGTGTTTGTAACTGGGCTGGCGCGAATGGGGGTCGAAACTTGGGCAGGTCAGGCGGTTTACTTCCGGGTAATGCATCGGAATGAAGACCTGGCCGGGTTGGACGGTGGGGGTGATGAAGGCCGTTGCGACCAGGCTGGCGCGGCGTGAGCGCACGCGCACGACGGCGTTCGGGGCGAGGCCAAGCCACGCGGCGTCTCTCGGGTTGATCTCGACGTAACACGCCGCCGGCGACAACGCGCGCAATACGTCGCTTTTATCGGTGCGGGAGCCAGTGTGCCATTGGGCCGAGGTCCCGCGGCCTGTCAATAGGACGAAGGAATATTCGGCGTTGGGCGGTTCAGCCGGCGGTCGGGGCGCGTCGAAGAAAAATCGGGCGCGTTGATCCGGGGTGAAGAAGCGGCCGTCCTCAAACAAGCGCCGCTCGGACGGCGGTTCTTCCCGCGAGAATGATTCTGGCCAGGGCCATTGGATGCCTCCGCATTCGTCAATCATTCGATAATCGCGGATGCCGGTGATGTCGCAGGGCTGGCCGCGCGAGAGTTCTTTGAGCAACTGAAAGGCGGCTTCGGGATCGCGCCATTTTTCAAACATTTTGCCGCAGCCCCAATATTCGGCCGCCAGTTGGAAAATATGGAAGTCCGCCAGGGCCAAGCCCGGCGCCCGCCGCACTTTCTTGACCAAACCGATGCGGCGCTCGGAATTGATCATCGTGCCTTCTTTTTCACCCCAGCCGGCGGCGGGCAGGAAAAGGTGCGCGCGTTGCGCGGTTTCCGTGGTTGGATACATGTCCTGCACGACGAGAAAATCCAGCTTGGCCAGCAATTTGGTGAATTGGGTTTGGTGAATCCACGAGTGTGCGCCATTGGTGGCGATGACCCAGAGCGCACGGATGCTGCCATCCTGGATCCCGTCAATAATTTGATCATAGGCGCGGCTGGGCGCGGCTGGAATGCGTTCTTCCGGGATGCCCAGGACTGCGCTGACTTTGGCGCGATGCGCGGGGTCTTGAAAGCTGTGGCCGCCGACGAGATTGGTGATGTTCGAGTAGAGACGGGAACCCATGGCGTTGCATTGGCCGGTGATGCTGTTGGCGCCCGTTCCTGGCCGGCCCATGTTGCCGGTCATCAGCGCCAGATTGATGATCGCTTGCGCGGTGCGGGTCGCTTCATGTCCCTGGTTTACTCCCATGGTCCACCAGAATGAAACACTTTTGCCGTTGTCAATCGTATTGACAAATCGATCCAATTGTTCACGGGTCAAGCCTGACTTGGCGCAGACGCGCTCAGGAGTGAATGGCTCCACGAATGTGGCAAACTCATCGAAGCCGCTGGTATGCGCGTCCACAAAAGCGCGGTCCACCGCGCCCGCCGCCAGCAGGCGGTTGGCCAAGCCGTAGAGAAGCGCCAAGTCGCTCTTGGGCCGGATGGCGTAGTGCTGGGTCGCGGCCATGGCGGTTTCCGTGGCGCGCGGATCAACCACGATAATTTCCGGGCGGCGCACATTGCGCATGACCCGCTGCCACATAATCGGATGAGCGATGCAAGGGTTGGCGCCGATAAACACCAGGACGTCGCTCTCCTCGAAGTCCGCGTAGGTGTAGGGCGGCGCATCGAAGCCGAATGATTCCTTGTAGGCCACATGCGCGGTAGCCATGCATTGGCGGGTGTTGCTATCGCAATGCAAACCGCCCATGCCAAATTTAAATAGACACCCAAGCAAAGCCATTTCTTCGGTGCAAATTTGGCCCGTGCTGAGGAAGGCAATACTATGCGGGCCATGCCTCGCTTGCACGTCTTTCATGCGCGAGCAGAACTCCTCCATGGCGGCGTGCCAATCGACCTCACGCCACCTGCCGTAAGCATCGCGCAACAGCGGCGTCGTGCCGCGGTCGGTCGCGGAGAGAGGCGTGAGCGCTTCCCAGCCTTTCGGACACGCCATTCCGAGATTCACGGGATAACTTGGATCGGGGGTG
>DASRLE010000520.1:0-8362 GCA_035648615.1 Saccharimonadales bacterium (SeqCode)
GTGGATCCGTCACCGTTCCGGTAACAGGAAAGGAAAAGGGGTTGTCGGTGGGGTCGTTGTTATTGATGGTTATGTTGCCGGAATTTGCTCCGGTCGCGCTGGAATCGAGTTGAACAGTGAAGGTTCCCTGGCTTCCGGCCCCAATGCTAGAAGGGGCCTTCTTGGTGAGAGTGTAACCCGGCGGCACCGCTATCTTTCCGAGCTTCAATGTCTGGCTGCCCGTATTGGTGATGGTAAAAGTACGGGTGGGACCGGGCAGATTTTGCGGCGCGCCGCCAAAATCCACCGCAGTGGATTGGTCACTGTGAATAGCTTGTTTCCCAAGGGAAACTTCAATTTGCGCGGAGGAGGAGGATGGAGGCGGGGAGGATGTGGCCGCGCCAGTTCCAGCACCCGCGCCAGTTCCAGCACCTGCACCAGTTCCAGCACCGGCACCAGTTCCAGCACCCGCGCCGGATGGCCCGGATGGGGGAGCGGAGCCGGAGGCGAGAAGGTCGGCCGTGCGCAACGGCGCTTTCTCAGGCGTGTCGGGTGGTGAATCTTTGGCTACGGCCAACAGGTCGGCAGTTCGTTCGCTCTTGGATTCCGGCTCGGCTGCCGGGGTTTCCGGGAATGGCGTTGCGTTCCCAGCCACCCTGCTTGAGGGCGTTGCAGGCGAGGGATTGGGCGATGTAGCCGGTTGGGACTCTGGCGATGGGGCGCTGGCAGCGGATGGGTGGTGCGGCGGAGCGGACACGGCGGGCGCGGAATTGAAGGGAGTCGCGGGCGATTGGGGTGGCGAGGCGAGGGCAGGCGCGGCTGAATCCGGATTGGCTGCGAGAGTCCCGGGAGTTGGAGCGGCAGATCCCGGCAAAGGAGGGTTGACTCCCGGTGGCGCCGAATACCCAGGGTTGGGTGAACCAGGATTAGGCGAAATCACGGCGGTCGAATTGCTGGTCATGCCGCCCGATGAGGCCAATGGCTCAGCATTGGTCGCGACGTTGTTGGTCGGTTTTAACCCGGCGCCTAAATCGCCAAAAACCAAATCTCGAACGGGTTGCGGCGGTTTCAGGAAGAGCAGCGCCAACAGGGTTAACACCGCCAAAATGACCGCGCCGATCAGGATGTCTCGGCCTTTAAACCAGGGACGAACGTCCGGAGCGGTCGGAGCCGCCCCAGCCAGTTCGGGCGCGCCGGACACAGCGGCCGCGATGGGAGTGGGCTTGCCGCATGCGGGACACGCCATCGTTTCGGCCGACGATTTGTCGCCGGCTTCAAATGTCTGTCCACAATGAACGCAAACTTCTTCCATAAGATTGGCTCCGCTCAGTTCTGGGGAAGAATATGCTCTCCCTCGCGGCTGAGTTCCAGACGTTGATTTTCAGGCAAAGGGTTCCAGCCATACTGAAGTCCAAGGTTGGCCGCAGTTTCACGGGCGCGAATAAAGGCATCGAACGAGTCGTCATAAACCCAGAAGGCCAGGTAGTAATTGGTTTGGCCGTTTGCTTTGAAGGCTTGTGCCATTTTCGTCACGCCGCTTTCCGGCTCGTCGCCTTGCTCGGGCCGCGGCTCGACCATATTGGAGCGAGGTTGCCGGAGGACTGCCTGATTATTTCGGATCATCCTCCCTTCTCCACCCGGTGAAAGCACGTCCAAAGGGTAAACTTTTCCATATTGCAAAATCACCGTCCATGGCTGCTTGGTGGTATGGGCGAGATTGGGCAGGCGCATGACGTTCGTTTGCGGCTGGTGATGGGAATTTTGCACGCTCTGAATGGTGGCCAGAAGTTCAGACTCGACTATCGCGTTGGAGGTCACAGTGGCGGTGACCGCATTGGAAAGCTGGGCGGCTTGCTCGCGGTATTGATCGGGGGTGTGATTGGTGGAGTATTGGGCGAACAGCGCGACCGTCAACGCGATGAAGACCACGCCACCCAGCATGCTGCACATGGTATCCAACAACATCTCCAAACTGCTGCCATAGAAACCGGCGGATTTGTTTCTCATGGTGTGGCCAGGACGTATTGCCTGTCTTCCTGCGCCGCATCAAAGCCGATGCTAAAGGCGCGGCTGGCGGCCAATTGCCGGCACGCCGTAAAGTGCCCAATGGCCGAAGGCCGGATATAAAAGACCAATCGCTGCTTCGCCGGGTCCCAACTGTCCAGCATCCGCCGAAAATCCGCGTTGTCGAAACGGGCGAGAAATTCGACCGAGTTGGTCTGGCCGAGTCGCGTACACCAGCCGTTGGTCGCCGAGAGAACCACCAGCACCGGTTGTTTTCCCGAGCGGTCGATTTCTGGAACGACAAAGATGCGATTGGTCAAGGCGGCGGCCTGAAGCTGGCGCTGGCGAAGATCTTTCAGGTTGGCTTCTAATTTTGCCCGGGCTTGCTCGAGTTGATCGCGGACCGAATCGCGGGCCGACTCCGCCGGGCTGGCTTGGGGATCCTTGAGGTATAGCGTCAATAACAACGTGATGAGGAGAAGAACCCCAGTCACCGTTGTGATCATGTCCAGAAAAGCGAAGAAAGAAACTTTCGCGCTGGAGCTGCGCAATCTATTGGCCATAGCAATGCCTCATCGCTGCCTTAGAGTTGGAATGCTCATTCCGGGTTGCCCTCCTTGGGCCGCACGCGCAGCTTGGCCACCACATTGGCGTGGCAGTAATCATTGCATTCATCCAGGAAGTCGGTTTCCTTTTGCTGCACCAGGTCCGCCAGCATGTGCAGCAGCAGGGCGAAACCCAGGCCGACCAGGGTGGTTTCAAAGGCGGTGGACAGTCCGCCCGTCACCGCTTTAAGATGATCTCGTATTTGGGTGACATCGGTGGTCGCGTCCAGGGCGCCGGTAAATTTGTTGATCGCCTTGCTCAACCCCAGCACCGTGCCCACAAAACCGAGGACGGGAATGGACCAAATCATCGCGTGGATCATGGCGTAACTGGAAGCGACCTGGTTTTCATCATTCTCGCTTTGCGCCTTGAGAATGGTTGAAACATCGCTCACCCCGCCGATGTTGTGCAGGTTGGAGAGCGCGCGGTCAATGCGGTTAAACAGAATGAAGTAGCGGGTGTCATCGACCAGGCTGCGCATCCGCTCGAGCACTGTCTTGGCGGTCGTTTCGTTGAGGACAAAATCCCGGTTTTGCGGAACGGCCGCCAGGTCCAAAGCCTTTCTTTGCAAGCTCAATTTGGGGATTTTCAACAGAGCAATCACCACACCCCAAAAGAAACAAAGCGTGGCCGGCCCTGTCACATACAGGTTTCCCTCGCGAAGAAAGACCAGCCCCATTTGCTGCAAGGCCGGGTTGCCGCTCTGCTTGAGCAGAGACATGAGCCACAGAAAAACCGCGGAACAAACGGCCGCCAGGAGAAAGGAGAAAAGTTTGTTGACACTGGTAAAACGCCCGCCCTTGAATATTCCCCAGCGATTTTCGATGTCTTGGTCCTCCCAGCTTAGGGAAACCACCGCCGGACGCGCCGGGTCGGCCAGCCCGCCGGGCCGGGGCGGGCCTGCGGTCCCTGGCGGCCGGCGGCCCAAAAGCGATTTCTTCAACAGCGGGCGCGAACCCGAAACCCCGGCGGGAATGCCGCCGCCCGGGGTGAGTGGTTTTATAGGTTGTGAGGCAGGATCCATATTTGGGGAAATGGCGGGTTATCGGAATCAAATCATGTCAATACCATCACCGTCTTTGCGCACAATAATCGCTTCCGCCATCGCCCAAAGCCAGGAAGCGATAATACCGAAGCCCATCAAAATAGTAGCGACGCTCAAGAGCAATTGGAGCAAGCCTGTCAACCACTGTCGAGCATAAAAATTGTGCAATCCGAGGAATCCCACGAACACGCCCAGCAGGGCAAAGACCATTCGATGACGCGGTGGGCGCGCCGGGTGCGCCGCAACGGGGCTGGCCATCGACATCGTGATACGGACCGGCGAAGACCGTTCGGGCGACGCCGGGGCCGCTGCGGCTGCCCGAGGCATTGCCACCGTCAAGGTGGAACGAGCCGGCGGGGCCTGTGGCGCCGGCGGCGGGACGACGGCCTTGGGCACAGGAACCATAAATTCTTCCAAAGTCATCCATTTATCCCGGTGAAAAATTTCATGCCCCATTCCAATCTGGTGCTCATCCAGTTGGCGGTTAATTTCCGGCAAGGAAAAAGGGCCGGACTCGCGTCCGCGCCATCGCAACTTAAATTCCTGGGGTTCGTCATTCATACTTACTCGTGCCTTCCCGCAAAAAATGGCGGCAGAATATCCGCCGCCTGGCTGGCGGGGAAAGAAACAGACTGAGCCGTCTCGTTGAGCAGGTGGCGGCGCTCACCGTTGAAAACGAACAGGGGGGTGTAAGGCAGCGGATCAGCAACTTTGTCGAAAGCCGTCTCTCCCGTTTTTCGCCAAAGCAACACGGCCGACCTCGACCGGCTATTCCATCCCCAGTATTCCGGCGCGGGCGCATTGAACTGTCGCACCACAGGCTGGCCATTGACATCGGCGAAGCCGGCAAAGGAGAAGTCCGCGGCGCAGGTGGCGCGGGCCAGTTGCTGCAGGAATTTCGCCTGTTTTTCCAGGGACACAGCGCGCACCCTGCCAAAATAACTTTCGAGCGGAGCTTCATATTTTGCGCTTTGGGCGCGGACCATCCAATCGCCGCTCTTGAGATTGGCCGCCCCCAGGTCTTTGAGCGCCTGGAGATGCCGCGCCGCGCCCGGCGCCCATGGCAACCCCCACTGTTCGGGGCGCAATTCGGCCAGGGCAAACAATTTCAAGGTGACAAAAGCGCGGAAAACGGCGCTGGAATTTTCCTCCTGATTCAATTGGTCGAACATTTGCAAGATGGATTTTTGGTAATTTCCCGTGTTCGGATCAATCAGGTCACCCAAGCCGATTCGTTCGAAGGTCTCGCATTCCTGGGTTTGAAACATCTTCTTGACTGATGCATAATCCCAATCGCTATAAGATTGGAGGGCGAAGCGCGCGGCATCGCGGGAGTCGCCCGGATCATACACCACCCCGGCCATTTGCCCGCCCCGGTCCAGGGCTGTTGAACCTTGCACGAAGATGAGATGGGAGCGGAACGGATTATTGGCGCGCGGGTTGGCGTTCAGTTGGTAAACGTAAACGTTTTGCATATTCTTGTCATCGCGCAGTTTGAAATAGGCGTCCTTCTCCTGGGCGGTGGGTTGCTCTGGAAATAGATTGGCTCCCCATCCGGCAACGTTCGTCAGGGAATCCCAAACTTCGTGGTTGTCGGGCAGCAGCAACTCGCCCAGCAAGGCTGTCTTGTTAATCTTGAGGCGGTCAATTTCCGCCACCGCATCCCGTTGCGCGGCGGTCGCGAAAGGCGACTGCACCAATAGATCCAAGCGCTCCAAATAATCCTCCAGCGATTGGGCGCTCGTCAGAGAAGCCTGGGCTTTTTCCCACTGTTCAGCATTCCCGGTCCAAAGCACGGTTTTCGCGCTCAACTTGCGAAAACGCGCTTCCAAATTGGGATCGAGCTCAGGCGGTTGGGTCCTAAGCGGAGTCATGCCGGCCAGGATGGTTTGGATCCTGGGAAGAGCTGCATGGATTGCGTCGAACCCACTGCCTCCATTCAGACTGCCGGCGATTTGCTCGGCACGGTCCAATTGCGCGGAAAGGGCGGCGTTGCGGGTGGGTTGCCACTTGGCGTCCCAGGCGTTGAGGGCGCTTTTGGCGGGGATCTGGAATTCCGGCGCGAGCTGGGCGAACGCGTGTTCAGCCTGTTCCCGGCGCGGGCCAATCTGCGCCGTCCCGCTGTTCAAACCTCCGGCGGCCAACTGTTGCAGCCCGGTCAAATCCTCGTCGAAGACCCGCTTTAATTCTTTTTCGTGCGCGATAAAATTCTGCGCTTTGGCCAGGCCCTCCGCAAAGGCGGGTTTTGTTTTTAATCGAACGTGGGCCTGCGCCATAAGCGCTTCAAGATCAGAAACCCGGCGCGATGATTCCAGCGTGGCCAAGCCCCGTAAAAGGTCCCGCTCGCGCGTCCAGTTCAGGAAAAAGGGAATCGCTGCGCCGATGACTCCCAAAACCAACAACACCACGGCGATAGAAGCAATGCGTTGTCTCATGCCGGCGGCCTTCACGCCGTTTTGCAGCCAATCACGGCACTCGGCGCACCGGGCGATTAGCGCTTCGTCCAGCGGACGGTCGAAGCGTTCGACCTCACTCCATTTGCCGGCCAGAGAATTGAAACCGTTTCTGGCGTCCACCATCCCGAGCCGCGTGGCGGTGGCGCGCTTGGTTTCAAAGGTCTGGACTTCATACTCCAAGGCGGAAAGAGCGCGTTGGAAATCCTGATTTTCCGCGTAAGCGCCGCGTTGCTCAGTCGTCCATGCTTCCAAGGATTCCCATGCTTGGGCTTGGGCCTCGGGGAGTCGAACGTTGTAGTGAGTAGCCAAAGTATGAATCTCCTCCACCAGAACCTCCGCGTCTTGCCAGGCATCCTCCTGGCGCAATGCGTCCGCGCGTCGAAGCAGTTCCTGGCAGCGCGACACCTGGGCCTGTTGCCAGACAGGATGGGATGAGGAAATCGCCAGGCCGGAAGTCTCAATTTGCGCCAACTGCGCCTGGGTCGCGGCATGGTCTCCCGCCGCCATGCTCTGGCGGAGTTTTTCCAATTTCACCCGCAATACCTTCTCTTCCAGCCGCTTCAACTCTTCTCCGGTATTTTCGTCGGAAGGATTCATGCGGGCGATGACGCGCAGGATGGAAAGAGCCTGTTCGTCATCGTTACTCAGCATGGCGCGCCTGTAATCACGATAGAAGGCATGATCGCTGGTGATGCCCTTGCCATAAGTTGAATTGAGCAGGCGGACGTATTTGTCGTAGAAGGGTTCATTCCAGGGCAGTTGGTGCGCTTGACAGTAAGCACGCCATTCCGCCGCCTGGCGAAAGCTCAAGACCGTGATCAAATCCAGCAACGGAGGCGGGGTTTCGGCCAATTGCAGGGCCTGTAGAAACTGCCCGGCTTCGATCATGATGGCGCACTGTTCCAGCCGCCGGTTGGCGGCCCGGCACAAGTCGGCATACTCCTGCGCCAGCTTGGCTGTTTGTGTATCCGAAGCCGGCTGGCTCACCACTTCGGCGATTTTGCGCACTAACCGTTCAGCTTGGGTCATGGTTGTCATGAGCGGCCGGGTCTAGGGTGTCTGAAATCGTATCATTTCCAGGCTTGGTTTGGGAGGGTCAATTATAAACAATCCGACATAAGCAACTTTGTCGAGCGTCGAGGGGACATCGCTCAACAGCCTCTGCAGTTCGTCCACTTCATTATTGGCGCGCTGTTGCTCCTGCCGGGTTTGGTCGATTTCTTTCAGCTTTTGCCAGACGACGGAAAAGTAGCTGGCATTTCCAACTACGAGTTCGGACCGGGCTTCGGGAAACTTTTCGACCCAGCGCTCGTAAATCTGCTGGAATTCTGCCCCCATGTCCGTCTCTTCCTCGGCGATGCGGGGCCAGCCCTTAATCTTGGATTTTTTTCGAAGGCGGTTCAGGTAATTGATAAAATCCTCCGGCCCGGGCTTGGGAGCAAAATCGGCAAAGCTGGCCAGATTTTCATCGCTGATCCCAAGAAATTTTCCCAGCGGCCTATCCAAACCCGCCTGTTCGGTTTGTTGCTTCATTTTTAGCGCAAGCTCACCGGGTTCGGCTTTCAAAGGAGCGAGCTGCTCTTGGAGCAGATGTTTGGCCGTGGCAAACTCCAGCTCATGCCATGGTCGCGGCAGCGCCTGGGCCGGCCAATCTTTGTAGAGGTAAGCCGCCTTGTCCGCGCTCTTGGTCCGAATGAACGGCTGCAGCCGCCACTCACAGCCGGGTGGCAGAATGAACTGACCGGAAAGAAGCTGGCCCAAAGGCAATTGCAGCGAGGCCGCCAGGTTCTCGCCGTTGGTGTTGAGCCATTGCAGGGGTAGAGACAGGGGAACGGGCGGATTGCTTTCGTTGACAATCAAGAGTCGAAAAGGATCGCCGTTCTCTGGAGTGGAAAAGCCAAAGTGAATTGAAAAAGCGCCGGGCGGCAGAGCAAAGGTGGTCTGGACCGAGACCGGAGTGTTGGGATTGTTTATCCAAATTGAGTAGTCAAACGCACACTCCAGGCCCGTGTCGCTGGCGCTCGAAAACACCGGCTTCTGCCGGCCGTTGACGGTCAAGGGCGCGCCGGCCAGGAAATCCCACTCGTCGGTGTTGAGAGATAAGTGGATGTCCTTGGGCAGGGTCTGCAAGCCGTCAAATTTGTGGAGCAGATTCTGGAAGCGGATAAAGGCGTTTATGGGCAGACTAAAGTTTGTCAGGTTGCCGGCGATGAACAGATACGTCGGTTCATCGGCTGAAAGGCCCTTCAACAGCGCCTGATCAAGCGGCATT
>DASRLE010000521.1:0-4934 GCA_035648615.1 Saccharimonadales bacterium (SeqCode)
TGCTGCGCCGGCGGCTTAAATTTCATGGCAAAGAGCAGCGCCCCGCGCGCCTGCAAACCCGAGTAACTGGCCGACGTTTGCGAATAAAGACTGCGCAACCGGTCGGCAATCTGGGAGCGCGACGGCCAGTGGTCCAAATAAGCGCGGCTGAAACGATTCTCGGCCGCCGTCCACGCCTGGACCTGCGGGCTTTTGGAGTTTTCCAGCCAGATATAATTATCCACGACCGGCGTGCCATTATATATATTAGTGACTGGATGCAACGGAGCGGTTGGATAATCCGCCGCCATTGCCGCCATCGACCCCGCCGCCAGGACGAGGAAAATTGAAATGGACTTCGCCATCGGAGATAGAATCATAATACAGAATCCTTTGTATGCCAACAAGACCGATGGGAGAAGTAGAAATAGGCTGGCTTGAAGTTTTTCCTAATCTTAATCTTAATCCAAATCGAACGATCAAGATTAAGATTACGATTAAGATTAGGAGGAGAATTTAGGAGCGGAAAGTCGCCACAAAGGCACGGCGCGCCCGAAGCGGGAAAATCGCCTTGCAACTTTCCTCGATCGGCGGGTTAATATGAGAGAGTATCGGCCATCTGGCCGCTCCCATCTATGGCTCAATTTTCGTACAAAGCCCGGCGTCGCTCGGGCGAAGTGGTCACAGGCGTTTTGGAAGGCGCCGACCGCTCGGCTGCGCTCATGCAAATCGAACGGCTTGGCTTGTTTCCCATTGCCGTCGAAGCGCCCAAAGGCGCGGCCGCGGTGGCGGCTGCGGCGGCAGCGGCAGCGGAAGATTCGGAGAACAAGGCGTCGAAATGGACCGATTACCTGCCGCCGGCCATGCGGGTACATTTCACCCGCCAGCGCAAGCCAAAGCTCCAGGAATTGGCCACCTTCACCAACCAGTTGGCCAACCTGCTCAAGTCCGGCATGCCGCTGACGGTGGCCCTTAACAGCATGACCCATCTGGAGACCAAGGGCATTCCCGCCGAGGTCAGCCGCCAGCTCAAACAGGATGTCATGGAAGGCAAAGGGCTTTCCGAAGCGATGAGCAAACAGCCCATCATCTTTTCCAATCTCTACATCAACATGACCAAAGCCGGCGAACAAAGCGGCGCGCTGGTCGATGTCCTGCGGCGCATGGGTGATCATTTCGAGCGCTTCTCCGAGGTGCAGAACAAATTCAAGTCGGCTTTGATTTACCCCGCCTTCGTCTGTTGCGTGGGTATTGCCATCAGTATTTTTTTCATGACCGTGATGCTTCCCAGTTTTTTGAAGCTTTTTGATGGATTGCACGTCCAGCTTCCCCTGGCCACTCGCATGTTGGTGGGGATAAACACCTTCTTCCAGCACTGGTGGTGGGTCATACTGGCCGTTCTCGTTATTATCGCCGTGATCTTCAATCGGTTTCGCTCGACGGAAAAAGGGAAGATGACCATTGACCGCTGGAGAATTACCGCGCCTGTTTTCGGCAAGGTCATGCGGCTGCATCTCTTCGGCCAGTTTTCCCGCACCCTCGCCACTTTGCTGCAAAATGGCGTGCCGGTCCTGACCGCCTTGGAGATCACCGAACAGATTATCACCAACCGGATCATCCGCGAGGCCATTGCTAAAACGCGCCAGGAGGTCACCGATGGAAAAACGATCGCCCAGCCTTTGGCCCGCAGCAAAGTGTTCCCGCAATTGATGGTCGATCTGATTAAGATTGGCGAGGAAACCGGCGACGTGCCCGGCTCGTTGACCAATCTCGCCGAGACGTACGAAGGCGAGTTGAACCTCGCCCTCCGGGTGGTAACCAACATGATTGAACCGGTCATTATCTGCGTGATGGCGCTGGGCGTTGGTTTTCTGCTGGTCAGCGTTCTTTCCGCCCTGTTCGCCATTACGTCCAGCATTAACTCGCGATGAAGCCGAAAAGGTCACACGATCTGGGCCGCGCGTTCACCTTGATTGAGATCATGATGGTCGTGGCGATCGTCGGCCTGATGATGGTGATGGGCCTGCCCTCCTTCCTGCGCGTCCTTAAAAAGGAGGGAATGCGCAAGGCCGAGTATGACATGCTCGAGGCCTGCAAGGAGGCGCGGCGGGCCTCCATCATGGGCAATAAGACGACTGACCTGGTGATTCAACTGCGTGATCGCACCATTGAAGTCCCCGGCGCTTTCAAGTCGGAACAAATTCCCGATGACATTGTGATTGACACGTTGGGCGTCAATTTTGTGCCCTACACGTCGCCGGAGACGGCGCAGGTTCGGTTCTTTCCGAATGGCACCAGCGACGAATTTACCATCCTGATGCATGACGGGGCCAATTACCGAAAAATTTCCCTCGATACCATCACCGCATTGCCGGTCGTGGACAATATTCGATGACATTCGCGCCATCCAATCGTGCTCTTTTTGCCCGAAGGCTCGGGGGGGATTCCGCGTTTACTTTAATCGAGGTTATGATCGCCATCGCCATTTTTGTCATGGCCATGTTCACCATCCTGGCCGTGCTCAGCGCCGGACTGCACGCGGCCTCCATCTTGCGCAACAACGGCCCCACGGCTGGCATGGTGGCCGGGCAGCTCTCGTTGACCAACAAGCTGGAAGAAGGCAGCGAATCGGGAGACTTCGGCGAAATTTACAAAGGCTATCGCTGGACTTCGGAATGCCGGGAAGTCGCCAGCAACGGTTTGTTTCAAGTCGATTTTACAGTGATCAATTCCGGGGGCAATCCGGAGTCCACCTTGACGGCCCTCTTCTACCGGCCCGACTCCCAACGCATGGGATTGCAACACTGACGCCGCGATGACCGCCAAACTCTCCAGGCAAAAAATTATCGAGGCTTTCACCCTGATCGAAGTCATGGTTTCGATCACCATTTTCATGCTCGTCATGCTGGGGGTCATCGCCTGTTGGAAGTGCATCATCAACGGCAAGATCATCGCCGAGGATGCCGCCGGCGCCGCGCAACGCGCCCGCGTCGGCATCAAAACCGTCGAAGACGCCCTCTCCACCGCTGAGATTTCCCTGCCCAACCTCTCGTTTTATTACTTTCTGACCGATACCAGCGGCAAGTTTGCCTCGTTGAGCGTAGCCTCCCGTTTGCCGGAATCGTTTCCTGGCTCTCATTTGTTCGGCGACCTCGTCATGCGGCGGGTCACTTTCGAAGTGAAGGAGGAGAACGGCACGAATAACCTCGTCATGAGCCAGGCCCCGCTCCTGCAAGCGCTCAACGACCAGAACACGCCCTATGAAATCACCCTGGCCCGCGATGTGAACGTTTTCATGCTGGAATTCTGGTCCACCCCTGATAATGACTGGGTGGTTTCCTTCGACCCGACCAACGCCTTCCCGCCCATGATTCGCATCACCCTGGGCGTCGGCCATACTCAAGCCCAACCCGACGTGCCCTACGATTTAATTGTCCGCACGGTCGCGATGCCGGTTGTCGCCCATCAATGAAAACGCGCCTCCACCATTCCTGTTCTTGCCGCGGCATTGCGCTGGTGCTGGTCATGCTGACAGTGATTGTTCTTTCGGCCATCGTCGGCAGCCTGGCCATCTCGATGAGCACGGAAATCCGACTGGCGCGCAATACGGATTACGATGTGGAAATGGAATGGATGGGCCGCTCCGGCATCGAACTGGCGCGCTATGCCCTGGCCAACAAGTGCCCGGCGCAACGCAACATTGATGCGCTGAATCAATTTTGGGCCGGGGGAACTTCTCCGTGCAGCAACGACGTTCCCGAGATTTCACTCAAAGATGTGCCGCTGGGCGCGGGGAAAATTTCCGTCACCATCACCGACATGGAACGCAAGTGGAATATAAATCTGATCGCCAAATCGGCCCAGCCGCAAACCGAGATTTTGCAAAAAGCGCTCGCCGAAGTTGGGCTGACCGATGCGGGACAGGCCTCCAGTATCGCCGACTCCATCATGGACTGGGTCAGCCAGAGCGACCAATCACGCTTTAGCGGAGCCAAGAGCGACTATTACCTGGGTTTAAATCCGCCCTATTATTGCAAAAACGGGCAGATTGACGACATCTCCGAATTGCTGCTGATCAAAGACATCACGCCCGAAATTTACTGGGGATCCAACTCGACCAACCATCCTGTCTCCGCCTACACCGAACATGGCGGCGGCCCCTTCGATCAGTCACAGCCGGGCCATCCCGCCGCCAATGGCATCTTTCGCAATAACGATCAGCCTACTTTTCCGGTCGGTCTAGTGGAACTTTTTTCGGCCATGGGCGGCAAGCTCAATGTCAACACGGCTTCGCTCAAAACGCTGCAATTGATTCCTGGCATAGATGAATCCACGGCCGAACACATCATCCAGCAGCGCGCCGGTCCCGACGGAGTCGATGGCAACGAAGACGATGCGCCCTTTCAAAACATCGGCGAGATCAACGGCGGCTTTCAAGGGGGAGGCCAGCCCGGTACTCAACCCACAGGCCCAGCCCCCGGCATAGCCACCCAGGGCATGGCCGCGTACATCGACGTGCGCAGCTATGTTTTCGAGGTCAAGGTCGATGCCGAAATCAACGGCTACAAACGGGCTTTTTACGGCATTGTCAGCCGGGCCGGTGCCGGCGCGCAACAGATGAAGTGCGTCAAATTCTACTGGGAATAAACGGAAGATTACTTCGCCGCCGCCGCTGCGGTCGCATTGAGCCGCACCGTCAAACGGGATTTGGAACGGTTGGCCTTCGCGCGATGGATCACTCCGGTTTTGGCGGCTTTGTCCAAGGCCGAACTCAGCAACCGCAGGGCCTCGCCCGCCTCTTTCTTATTTCCCGCGCCGACAAGCTCGGCGTACTTGCGTTCCAAATTGTGCAATCGCGATTTGGTGCTGCGATTTTGCAGACCCTTGCGCAGGCTGTTGCGCATGCGTCGTCCGGCTGATTTTGTATTCGGCATATTTAAAAACTCAGTTTCTTC
>DASRLE010000522.1:0-3973 GCA_035648615.1 Saccharimonadales bacterium (SeqCode)
GCGACATGGTCGCCCATTTGCTGACCACGCGCCAAATCAGCCGCAAGGAGTTGATCCGTCTGGAGGCACTCATTGCGGAAAGAAAGAAAAAATTATGAATTTCCCCAATTTTGCTTTTTGGTCGCACCTGCTCGTCGGGGTGGGGCTGGAGATTTGCGGTCTGGCGGCGTTGGCCTGGATGGCGCAACGCGCGTTTCGTCCGGTTGTTTGGCAACGGGCGGTTTGGCGAATGGCGGTGGTCTGTCTTTTGCTGCTTCCCGCGTCGGAATGGACCGGCTTCGGACGCGGCGCAGCAGCCATGATCGTTGGCCAGAAGAGGTCAGTGGAAAATCCACCGGCTTCCGTCTCAACGACCATCAAACTTCAGTCCGCTGGTCAGTCTTTGGAGCCAGGCCGGGCTAGTTCCGCCCCGCCGCCGGCGGTGTGGTGGCCGGGAGGGCTTTGGCTGGCGGGGATGCTCCTGATTTTGGCGCGGATGGGGGCAGTCCAAGTTTTCCTCCTGGTCTTGCGATGGCGGCGCGAGAAAATCACCACTCCGCCTTGGCGCGAACGGATTCTCTCTGTCGCAAAACGGGTGGGATTGCGACGCGGAGTTTGTTTGTTGCGAATGCCAAAATCGATCAGCCCAATGGCGTTTGGAATTTTGCAACCCAGTATCGGACTGCCGCCCGGATTCGAGACGCGGTTCAGCATGGCCGAACAGGACGCCGTGCTCGCCCACGAGCTGGCGCATTTGGCCGCGATGGATCCGCTCTGGTTCTGGCTCGCCGATTTGGCCAGCGCGCTTCTCTGGTGGCATCCCCTGGTGTGGTGGGTGCGGCGGTCGCTGCATGGCGCGGCGGAACTGGCCGCCGACGAAGCGACTGCCTTGGTGCCCGAAGGCCCCGGCGCGCTCGCCCACTGCCTGGTCAATCTGGGAAAAGAAATGACGGCGGCCCGTGGTTGGGGCTGGATCGGAATCAACGGCGGCTTTCGCTCAAAATTAGGCCAAAGAGTTGAACGGCTGACCCAAATGCCATCCCGGGCCAACCGCCCGTCGTCCGGATGGGCGAAAGTTGCCGTGGCGATTTTCATCATTCCGGCCCTTCTATTGGTATGTGGATTTTTGCAATCGGCGCCGGGAGAAAAGAAGGACGGCTGGCGGGATGAATTGCGGGCTTCTTGGAACAGTTCGCCCGGCGCTGTCCTCCTTCTCGCGGCGGCGGAGGACAAACCGGTCCCCGCGCCCCGGGCTTCCGACAAGCGGGCGGCAATCCTTTCCAAACTCGAGCGCATTCGACTGCCTGAGGTTGGATTTGATCTTTCGTTGCCGGAGGCTTTGAGTTGGCTCCAGAATGAATCTAAACGAGGCGACCCTGCTGGCGTGGGCGTCAACTTCATGATTGACACCACCGCACGCGCAGAAGGGCCTGGGTTTGCGCCTCTAGACATGCGCCAGGTGAGGATCAAGATTTCCACACCGTTGCATAACCTTCCGCTTGCCGATGTGCTGGATGCGATCACCAAAGTGGCGGACGGGAGGATCCAGTATTTGACTACTGACTACGCCGTGGTTTTTTCGCCCAGATGGCCGGAAATAACTGGCCTGTACAGCAAAGTTTACCAAGTGAATCCAAGGGCGTTTGTCCACGGGTTGGAGGAAACGTCCGGTCGCTCCGAATCCGGGACCTATCCCCCAGGGGCGCTTAACGAAAAGCTGAAGAATTATCTCGCCGCTCACGGCGTAAACTTTGACTCGCCGGGCAAATCAGTTTTCTTTAACGACCGGACCGGCGTGATCGTGGCGCATTTATCATCGAATGACTTGGAGATCGTGACTCGAGCCGTGGCCGTTCTCGATCCTTATATGCCGCAGCTTGTGATCGAGTCCAAATTCACCGACGTGACCGAGGAACTGCTGCAAGGACTTTCCTTAAACTTGACCGAACCCGCCCAAAAGGAATTCACTGCTACCCTCACTGAGAAACAGCGCCAGACGGCGGTCGCCGCCATTGAGCGCGCGGGGGCGGATATTTTGGATGCTCCCCGAGTTACAACCCTAAGCGGCTGGCAAACGTGTATAGGTCCCAAAGGGAGTGAAAACATGACACTCAATCTCATCTCCACCGTAAAACCAGACAAATTTTCCATTGCCACCGTCGCGGTTTGTACCGCCACCGTAAACCATCAAACTTGGACGGCCAGCGATTCGCGCGATGTATTGGATGGCCACACCTTAGTCTTCGGCGCAGCGATAAGGACCAATCAATCCTCCGGAGCACGAGAGTTCCGAGTGATTTTTGTAACACCCATAATCATCGATCCGGCCGGAAACCGGGTGCATTCGGACGAGGAGATTTTAAGTCACTTTGGTCCCTGACGTCCCTGATCCGCTGAAACTATCAAGTGACTGAAATTTGCCTTCTGCCTTCCTTCGTTGCCTTCGTTAACTTCTGTTAAATTCCGGGATACACCGGAAAAGAATTAAACAGAAGTTAACGAAGAGAACGAAGGGGGAAGAGTGGGGCAGGAGGGCTCGAGGAAGCTTGTGGTTTTATCCTTGGACGCAAACCAAAATTTGATCGAGCCGGAAAATTCTTCTTCGTTTCCTTCTGTAAAAACTCATCTGGCATTTTTAAACAGAAGTTAACGAAGGCAACTAAGAAGAACTTTCACGTTTGAAGGATTTGTCTCATTCCTTGGGTCACGCCGCCAATCGTCAACGGGCGCGGCCCGGCGGTCTCGCCTGCAAGAGAACGCAGCCGTGCGGCGGCAATTCGGTCGCGAAATTTATTTGCGTGCTCAAGGTGGACCTGATCCACAAATCGCGCACTTCCACTTCGGAAGGATATCCGAAGTCGCGCCAAAAGATTTTTACCTTGGCCGGTTTGCGGCTGCGATTGAAAAGGCCGATGGCCAGCGAGCCGTCCGCGAGGTCTTTCGTCCATGTTTCCGTGCCGTCGGCGTTTTCGGTTAACCGCTGCGCAGGATGGCCGAGCGGGTCCTGGTTCACCGCCAACACTTCGGGATTGGAGAGCAGCGCGGTCGTCCACGCGTCGTTGTCGGGAAGATTCATGCCCAGCATGAGCGGCGAAGGCGCCAGCGCCCACAGCGACATGAGAGTGAGTTGTTCGTTGCGGGTGAATCGCGTCCAACGATCCGGGTGGACGTCGCAGTTGCGCTGGCAGATGTGGCCGAAAGGAATCATGTCGCCGTCGGGCCAATGGCCGGGTGCGGCGTTCGTCAGCCATGCGCCGAATAAATCGAAGTTGCGATTGAGCGCCGTCCAGTTGTCCCAAAAATCAGGCGAGATGCGCCATAGGTTGGCGTACTGTTCCAGATGCGCGCTTTGCTCCAACAGCGCCGGGCCGGGCGAGAGGCTCAGGATGATGGACCGCCCGCTTTCCCGCAATCCGTTGGAGAGCGCTTCGATTTCCGCGCGCGGATAACGCTCGGGGCCGCGCTGCAAATTCGCCATGTCGTCGCACTTGATGTAGTCCACGCCCCAGGCCGCGTATTGCCGGGCGAGGTCCGCATACCACGCCTTCCCCGCCGGGGTCGAGGCGTCCACGCCATACATGTCGCGATTCCAAACGCATTCGCGCGCGGGATCTCCCGCAGGACGCACCGCGGCGGAAGCTTTGAAAGCCGTGCCATGAATCGGCAGGTCTTTCTCAACCGCGCGGCGCGGAATGCCGCGCATCATGTGAATTCCAAATTTCAAACCCATTGCATGAATTTTATCAGCCAGCGGTTTAAAGCCCGCGCCGTTGGCGGCGGAAGGAAACCGGTTCGTCGGCGGAATGCAGCGTCCAAACTCATCAAGCGTGACGCCATCAGGATTTTGCGCGCGAAGGCCGTCGGCCAATGAATCATACCAGCGAAAATCCACCACCACCGTGTCCCAGCCTAGTGTAGTGTCTCGCAATTAACTAGACATATTATCAGAGGACGGCTTCGTTGGTTCGGGCCATTTCCCTCGTAATCCACGATT
>DASRLE010000523.1:0-6170 GCA_035648615.1 Saccharimonadales bacterium (SeqCode)
GAGACAGCTATTGACCCGGAGGCTTCACCGTCGAGGGGTGGAGGCGCGATGCTTCTGGGATTTTTTCGGACGGCTTTTTTGGTTGCTGCTCTGGGCATATTGCAAAAATTAAAATTTAAATTCGAGGCGTTAAGGAATCCCACCTTTCCAAACACTTGGACGGGAAAGATTTGAAAATGTTCAAATCGTCAACCAAGCGGGGGATTCACCCAAAAATTGTGTCAATACGGCAATGGATAATTGGCCGTTAATTCGCGAACACGTTGTCTTACCTTTCTGGCCGTGTCAAGATTCTTAATATCCAGTAAAACTTCGCAGATCATATCGGCAATCGCCGCCATCTCCGGCTCCTTCATCCCGCGGGTTGTGACCGCCGGGGTGCCAAGCCGTATGCCGCTGCCCTGGAAGGGCGAACGGGTCTCAAAGGGAATGGTGTTTTTGTTGACTGTAATGCCCGCTTCGTCCAGCGCGATTTGGCAATCTTTTCCCGTCAACCCACGTCCGCCGACATCGACCAGCATCAAATGATTGTCCGTCCCGCCGCTGACCAGGCGAAAACGATTGCGGGTCATCCCTTCAGCCAAGGCGTGCGCATTATTGATAATCTGCGCCTGATAAGCCGCGAAGGAGGGTTGCATGGCTTCCAGAAAACAAACCGCCTTCGCCGCAATAACATGCATGAGCGGGCCGCCTTGGATGCCGGGGAAAGCCTGCGAATCGATTTCCTTGGCATGCGCTTCGCGGCACAAAATCAGGCCGCCGCGCGGTCCCCGCAAAGTCTTGTGCGTCGTCGTCGTGACAAAATCGGCGTGCTCAATGGGGCTGGGATGCAGCCCGGTCGCCACCAGGCCGGCGATGTGGGCGATGTCCGCCAGCAAAAAAGCGCCCACTTCGCGCGCAATTTCTCCCATCCGTTTAAAATCAATGATCCGCGAATAAGCGCTGGCCCCCACCGTAATCATGCGGGGACGGTGTTCCTTGGCCATCGCCTGCAATTGATCGTAGTCGATCCTTTCCGTGTCCTTGCGCACGCCGTAGTGGACGATTTCAAAGAACCTTCCCGAGAAATTCGCCTTGTTCCCGTGAGTCAAATGCCCGCCATGACTCAGGTCCATGGTCAGCATTTTGTCACCGGGCTTAAGCACGGAAAAATAAACGGCCATGTTGGCCTGGCTGCCGGAATGGGGCTGGACGTTGGCGTGTTCCGCCCCGAAGATTTTCTTGGCGCGCTCGATGGCCAGTCGTTCGACCGTATCGGCATTTTCGCAACCGCCATACCAGCGCTTGCCGGGATAGCCCTCGGCATATTTGTTGGTCAGGACCGAGCCTTGGGCTTCCATGACGGCGGGGCTGACAAAGTTTTCGCTGGCGATCAACTCGATGTTTTCCTGCTGGCGCTGCCGTTCCAGGAAGATGGCGCTGGCAATTTCGGGATCGACTGTTTTGAGGCGCAAGGTGGGGGGGATGTTCGATATTTCCATTTTATTAATGCGTCGTTCGTGGCGGCCGCCCTCAAATTGGGCGGCCAAAAAAGTGTCCAGAATATGCCTGGCTTCCTCGGGAGAGGTGTTGCCCGCGCCCAGGCAGAGGACGTTGGCATTGTTATGCTGGCGCGACAGCGCGGCCGTTCGTTCATCAAAAACCAGCGCGGCCCGCACTCCGGGAATTTTATTGGCCGCCATGCTCATGCCGACACCGGTGGAACAAATCAACAACCCAAAATCGCTGCGATGTTCCGCGACCGATTCGCCCACCGCGCGGGCATAATCCGTGTAATCGCTCACTTCTTGCGAATTGGCGCCCAGGTCACTCAATGAAACGCCCTGGTCCTGCAAATATCCCTTGAGAATCTCCTTCAACTGAAAACCAGCGTGATCGCACCCGATGGCCAGCCGGGTTTTCGCGCCCGAAAGCGGCGCGGCGCCCGCCTGGGAAGTCTGCTCGATGAAATTGAGCATGGCGAAAATGCCCTGCTCGATTTGGTCGCGGCAATAGGCGTAAGTTTCGTAGGAACCGCCAATCGGATCGGTGATGTCCTTTTCAAATTCGTCCAGCGTTTCGTCAAATTCGCGCAGCAGAAAAGTTTTCTCCGCCGCGTGCGGAAAGAGCAGGGTGATCGAATCGACATGGCTATGAGTCATGCCGAAAATATAATCGGCTTGCTCGACCAGGTCGGGCGTGAGCATTCGACTGCGCTGGTGGGAAATATCGACACCCAGTTCCTTGAGCGCCCGGACGGCATGGGCGCTGGGCGGCTGTCCCTCCATCGCGCCGACTCCGGCGGACATGACCCGGCAATCCGCCCGTCCCTGGGTGGCATGGCGGAACAAGCCCTCGGCCATTGGGCTGCGGCAAATATTCCCCGTGCAAACAAATAGAATGGTTTTCATTCCTTCCTAAAGCGATTCAACCTTGGGGTGAGCCGGTAAAATCGTCAATCGCGAAAATTTCCACCTCCGGCTGTTTCTATAGGGGGAACCCTGAGTTTGACTCTTCATTGGATCCAGTTTTATCGAAATTTGAGCAATGGCGGTAAGTCCGAGAAGGAAAGCGGAAGGGCAGACGCAGAGGTCACTTCAAATACTTATCAAACGGCGGGTGGAGCAAGTCCTTGATCTCGGGTTGGTCCATTTTGTCCCGGGTCACCAAGACTACACCGGTGTCAATCCGATTTTCGACTTTTTCACCTTGCAGGTGCTTGACCATGGTCATGACGGAAAGGTAGCCCATGAGCAGGGGGTTTTGCACGGCAAGGGCTTGGACGTCGCCGTTTTGCATGTCGAGGACGGATTGGGAGCCGGAGTCGAACCCGATCATTTTTACTTTGCCGCCGGCTTTGCCGATGTCCCGCAAGGCCTTGGTCATGGCAATCGTGCAAGGTTCTGTCACGCAGAATATGCCGGTGACTTCGTTGCCGAAACGATTCAACAGATTCTGGGAAGCTTGATAGGCGGTCTCGACGGTCGCGCCCGCGTATTGATCGGTGGAAATCAGTTTGATTTCGGGAAATTTGGTCATCGCGTCCAGGAAACCTTTTTCGCGCTCCTCGGTGCTGGCGGAACCGACGGCGTAGCGCAGGAGGATGACGTTGCCTTTGCCGTTGAGGAGTTTGCCGAGGTATTCGCCCGCCAACTGGCCGCCTTTGAAATTATCGGTCGCGACGAAGCTGATGTATTGGTCGGACTTCAACGCGGAATCCATGATGACAACTGGGATGCCCGCCTGCGCGGCGCTGGCGACGGGATTGACCAAGGCCTGGGAATCGAGCGGCGCCAGCACGATGCCGCTGACTTTGCGGCTGGTGAAATTCTCGACCACTTGGATTTGCTGGTCGCGATCATCCTCGCGCAACGGCCCTTTCCAAATCACCTCCACCGGGATGCCTTTGCCGGCAAGTTCCTGCTGGGCCTTGACCGCGCCGGCGTGGATGGATTTCCAGAACTCGTGTGTCGTGCCTTTGGGAATGACGGCGATAGTGTAGGTTTTGCTGTCGGTCTTCTTGCCGCAACCGGCGGCCATCATGACGGCAGCCGCCAACACGAGGGGAATCAATGATTTCATGCTGAAGCGAATTGCGCCGGCCTGTCACCAATTCAATTTGGCCGGAAAATATTCCGCGATCAGATCTTCGTAGAACGGGCGCAGGGCTTTGACGTCCGGCTTGGCATGGCTTTTGGTGTAAAGGTCGTAGAGGTTGAATTTTTGGACCCACGGCAGCATGGTCCGATCGCGCGCGTCAGTCAGTTCACTGTATTCCGCCTCGCGATGCCACGGATAAAAAGAATGGTAGCGCAGCATGTAGAGCGCTTCCTCGGGCAAATAATCTTTGGTGACATGATAAATATATTCGTCGTGGCCCCAGGAAATTTGCACCTTGTCCAGCCCGCAGCCTTCTTCGTAAACGCCCAAGGGGGTCTGGTAACGAGAATTCTGGCTGTCCTCGTTCGCGGCGAAAAATTGGGGGAAGACAATCTTGTCCGAGTAACGGCAACCGGTCGGAAAGGTGTCGCCCACCACCGCCCATTGCGGCTCGCCCCAGAGGCAAAGCATCTTGCCAAGGTCGTGGACCATGCCAGCGAGAATGAACCAGCGCGGATGTCCATCGGCGCGGATGTGCTCGGAGGTCTGCAAGAGGTGTTCGAGTTGGGTAAGGTCGGTGTCCGGGTCGCTGTCATCGACGAGGGTGTTGAGATATTCCATCGCTTCCCAGATGCTCATTTTGCGCCGGTTCAAGCCGAGGAATTCCTTCCGCTTGGCCTGGGCGAACTCATAGGTTTGGTGAAGATGATTCTGGCGATAAAATTCCCGCACCGTTGGCCGGGCCTCGGCTTCGTAGTTGCGAAATTGCTCCTGCTTTTTGTTCGGATCGACTGCTTGAAAGCCTGCGACGGGCGCAGGTTCAGGATAGCGTTCCTTGAGAAAATCCTCCCATTCTTCCATGCTTTCGAGGGGTGAATGGCTGTTCGTTTGCGCTTCGGACATTTTCATGGGTCTAACCATATATTTTTATGAGTTTTCCGCAAGGCCAATCACAGGCAAGCTTAGTCTTGGGGTGATGCGTCGATTTGCCCGACTTACGAACGCATTCTTGAAGAAGCTCGAAAACTTGGAACACAATGTTGCCCTGTATTTCATGCATTACAACTTTTGCCGGATTCACCAATCGTTGCGCGTGACCCTGGCGATGGAGACTGGAATTAGCGATCATGTTTGAAGTTTGGAGGAAATCATTGGTTTGTTGCCTTGATTTTCATTGG
Source organism: Saccharimonadales bacterium (SeqCode) (assembly GCA_035648615.1). GTDB lineage: Bacteria > Verrucomicrobiota > Verrucomicrobiia > Limisphaerales > Palsa-1400 > DASRLE01. Next base: position 4,758 of record DASRLE010000523.1, read on the forward strand.
GGGCAGGCTCAGGTTGGTGCATCAGACGACGTAACGCATGAATCTTCATTTCAAACTCAAGATCAATTACTGGCTATGGATGGCGCTCAGCATCCCGCCGATACTCTATTGTTGGGTAAGGATACGCGACGTCAAAGGCTGGATGATTTCGGATTGGGGTTATTTGATCTTCTATTTGGAGCGAACCGGCTACAGAGTCACCCATGACATTTGGAGTTTTTTTGTTGAGACGTTGGTCTGGAGCGTAGTGCCACCGTTGTTGTTTGGCTGGATAGCACAGTATCTCATCGTACTAGCTTGGACGGCATGGCATGAAAGGGGATGCATTAAGAAGCCCAATGCCATTCAGAATTTTCCAAATTGATGCACTACCTAGCCTTGTGATCGCTTGCAAGAAATCCTTGAAGTGGAGACGCGTTCTTAGGGATAATTTCCCTATGAGTGCGACCATAATTGACAAGAAGCACCGAATGACTCTCCCTGAGGCCATTTGTGAAGCGGTGGGCTTGAAGCCTAACGACCAGATCGAGTGGCGTGTCGAAGATGGCGAAATCCGCGGACGCAAGCTGGCGGCTCTCAAGCCCAGGAAAGCCTTTCCTCGCGGAAGTCTCCTCAAGTATCTCACGCCGGAACGAGACGACGCACAACTCGCCATATTGTCCGGGTGTGTCACCTCCTCATCCGGCTCTGGCGGAACATATCCAGTCCCACGGCGATAATGATGACGATGCCGATGATGATTTCCTGGGTGAAGTTTTGCCAGCCCATCTGGTTCGAGCCGTTGCGCAGCACGGCCATGATCAGCGCGCCGATCATCGAGCCGAGGATGCTGCCCGTGCCGCCGTTCAGACTGGCGCCGCCGATGACCACCGCCGCGATAATGTCCAGCTCCAGGCCGATGGCCACCGTCGGATCGCCTTGCGTCAGCCGCGATAATTGCATGATCCCGGCCAATCCAAAGAGCAGCCCGGCCAGTGCGTAGATCACCACCTTTTGCAGCGCGACGCGAATGCCGCAGAGCCGCGCGGTCGCTTCATTCGAGCCAATCGCAAAAATGTAACGCCCAAAAACGGTCTGCCGCATGACCACCGAAACAATCACGGCCAGTCCGATGGTAATCCACACCCCGGGCGGCAAGGGCAAAAATTCCGTCGGCGAGACTCGCGCCATGAGGTGGTTGAGCGGCGCGGTGGAGGGAATATTGACCGTTTGATTGCCGGCCAGCCATTTGGCCAGGCCGCGCACAATGCCCATCATGCCCAGGGTGACGATAAAAGGCATCATGCCAAAGCCGGCGATGATTAACCCGTCGATCAACCCGAGCACTCCGCCGGCCAGGACTGTCAATCCAATGGTTGCGCCGGTGGAAAAGCCTTTTACCAGCAAGGTCGCGCCGAGCACGCTGGTCAACGC
>DASRLE010000524.1:0-4018 GCA_035648615.1 Saccharimonadales bacterium (SeqCode)
GTGGTGCAGGGCATCATTGGCAAACAGCCCGCTTTCACTTTGACGGGCGTCAATACTCCCTCATGGCTGGGCTACGCCATGACGCCGGTGGTGGCGGCCCTGGCCAGCGTGGTGGGGGTCTATTTTCAACGGTTTTCACTCGGATTACGCCAAAAATCACGCCGCACCACGCGGGTGCCCACCTGGCTTCTTCCGGTGGCGGGTGGAGTGATCACATGGGCGCTGGGGCTGCTGGTTTTTTCTTACACGGGCCGGCTGGGTGTTTTCAGCCTGGGCTACGACGACCTTTCCGCCGCCCTCTCCGAACACATCTTGTGGAAGACCGCCTTGATCCTGCTCGCCGCGAAATTCGTCGCCACCTTTTGTTGTTATGGCTTTGGCGGCTGCGGCGGTATTTTTTCGCCCTGCCTGTTTTTTGGAGGCATGGTTGGGGTCGTTATCGCGGGATTGATCGGCTTGGAATGGCCGGTTCTCCGCGCCGATATAATTGCCATGGCCGTCGTCGGGATGAGCGCCACCCTGGGCGCGGTGGTGGGAGCGCCGGTGACGGGTATCCTGATTGTTTTCGAAATGACCCACGAATTCTCGCTCGTGCCCGCCTTGATGCTCGGCGCGCTGGTTAGCCAGGCCATCAGCCGCAAGATGAATCCTGAGAATTTTTACGATGAATTGCTCACCCAGGACGGCCATCGCATGGAACATGTGCGGCCCCCGCGCGATTTGTGGAGCTGGCAGCAATTGCCGGTCGCCTCGATTCTCACCGGCGCACCCGTGGTCTTGACAGAATTGACGACGCCGGCCCTTCAGGAAATTTTAAAATCGCATCCTTATAGCCGCTTTCCTGTCCTTCAGGCCGGAAAACTGGAGGGGATTCTAACCCGGGCGGAAGCCGAGTCGGCGCTGGCCGGCAACCGTCCGCCGCGCTTGGAACCGCCCACCACCTGCCTGCCTGAGCAAACGATTCGTGAATTGCAGACCCTGCTCATCGCCTCCTCCACCAATTTCGTCGTAGTCGTCGATCATACCGGCCAGATTCTGGGTGTTCTCACGCTGCACGATTTGCTGCGGGCCGAAGTGATCAAAGCCGGGGCCTGAGTCGCGCCCCAATTTTTTTAGGCAACCGATCCGTACTCCTTCTTAATCTTAATCTTAATCTTAATCATAATCTCTTCGGGGAGGATTAAGATTAAGATTAAGATTATGAGTAGGAATAGGGACAGGCCCTGCTTCGTTTGCCTATTTCCTAACTCACGATATCGACCTTCGGCGAATGGATGTGCTCGGGGCGGAAACCGAGTCCAATGAACCGCGCTGTCATCCCTTGCAACCACGGCCAGGCATTGACCAGTCGCAGCGGGAAAGGCGCTTGGAGTTTTTGATTTTTTCCGCTGATCACGGGGGCAAGGACGCGGTTTTGGATCTGGATTTGTTAAGCGCCGTTCAGGACTAACACCCGCCGTTTTGCGCCTAGATTTTTTTATTTTCAATCAGCCGCGCCACTGCTTTTCGGACCTTGCCTAGGAAAGCTTGATGCGAATTACATCCGAGACTACTTTATGGCTAGCAAGCATGTCCATGCGACACTTAGTTCGCTGACGGATCGAGAGGCAGGTCTTTATATTGCCGAAGCGGTCTATCGGCTTACATTGTATGTGACTCATGCGTCCGCTCTGTTAAATCACGCGCACGCACAAATAGAAGGGGGAGCTTCTGTAAAAGTTCTGCCAAAACTGTCCGATTTGAATCGTCGAGCGAAAAAGGCTTACGATGCTAAAGCGGCTTGCCTTGCTGAGAGCATCAGACGAATGAACCTTCATTCCTGAAAGCTCTTACCCGCCCAACAAAAATCCATCTTTTTGTGGGATGATAATTAGTGTGATGCCGGATGGTCGCAACTGATTCGCTGCTCTGCCCTCGTTGTGGATTTCAGCGGGATTTAAACACCGATTTAGAACACCAAAAGCAAAACGTCGTGTTTGAGATTGAACGACTGATCAACACAGGTGAATTTCGCCAACGAATGGCGCAAAGCTAATTGTAAAAAACTAATACTTTTTTGAATTGGAATTTGGATGATTTAATTCTGATTCTGGTTGCCCATTGCCTCAAGAAGATCACGAGCTCATCCAATCCACAATTCGGCGGGAACTTCACTGTTTGAGGTGTCGAACGACAATTAAAAATCACCATTGACGACAATTAAAATTCACCAGTGAGCCGGTAATGATCAAGCGGCGGTTGGGATGGCCAGAGGCCATCCCCAAACCGCCGCCAATGATCACAAACAAACAATACCGAAAGCTCATGAGTGAATATCAGAAGGAAGCGAACATTGTCGTCAGCGCGATGAAAGCGGATGTGCATCCGCAGACCGCGCGAAAATACATCCAGGCGGCCCAACCGCCGGAGCAACTGCAACAGAAGCATGGCTGGCGCACGCGGCCCGATCCGCTGGCGGCCATTTGGGAACCCGCCCAGCAAATGCTTTCCCAGGCGCCCGAACTGGAAGCCAAAGAGTTATTCGAGTATCTGCGCGGCATCCATTCAGAACAGGTCGCCGGCTCGGCCTTGCGCTCGTTTCAACGGCGGGTGATGCAATGGCGTTTGCAGCATGGCCGGGACAAGGAAGTATTCTTCGAGCAGGAGCATCTTCCAGGAAGGGTGATGCAGGTGGATTGGACCGACGCCAGCGAGTTGGCGGTGACGGTACGGGGAGCGCCGTTGGAGCATTTGTTGTGTCATGCGGTGCTGCCCTATTCCAATTGGTCGTGGGCGACGCGCTGTCAATCCGAGTCACTGCTGAGTCTGCGCCATGGTTTGCAGGAGGCGCTGCATCAATTGGGCCGGGCGCCGGAGCGGCTGCAAATCGACCACAGCAGCGCCGCCACCCATCGCATCGGCGCTGGCGGGCGGGACTTCAACCGGGATTTTCTGGCGCTGGCGGAGCACTACGGGCTGAGGCCCCAAACCATCGGCATCGGCAAGCCGCACGAAAACGGCGATGTGGAATCGCGCAATGGCCATCTGAAACGGCGGCTCAAGCAACATCTGCTCTTGCGCGGCTATCGGGACTTTGAAGCGGTGGAAGCGTATGACCGGTTTCTGTGGGCGGTGTTGCGCAAGGGCCATCAGAACTGTTCTGTCAAACTAAAGGAGGAGTGGGAGGCGCTGCATCCGCTGCCTCTGACGCGCTTAAGTGAGTATGACGAACTGCGCTGCCCGGTCAGCCTGCACAGCACGATTCGGGTCAAGAAGGTGACCTATTCGGTGCCGGCGCGGCTGATCGGCCAGGAGGTCAAAGTGGAAGTTTACGAGGGGCATCTAAAAATCTTTCATGGGCGGGAACTGCTGCTGGAGTTGGCGCGAGCCACCGGCGATCGCGGCGCGGTCATCGACTACCGGCACTTGATTGAGCACCTGTTGCGCAAGCCCGGCGCCTTCACCCATTACGTGCATCGCGAGGAGTTTTTCCCTGACTCGTCGTTCCGTTTGGCTTATGACCGTCTGGTCAACGACCATGGATTGCGAGCCGGTCAAATCGAATATCTGCACCTGCTCAAACTGGCCTCCGAGTTGGGCGAGGCGGCTCTGAGCGCGTTGGTCAGCGAGTGGGCTGGGCCCAGCCAGCCGGGCCGGTGGCGCGCGGCCGATTTGCGCCGTTACTTGAACCTGGACCCCGGCGCCCGCTGGCCGGAGATAACCCTGAAGCCCGAACTGAGCGGCTACGACGCGTTGCTGGAAGGGCCGGTGTCCCATGAATAACGACCCGCTGGCCTTGCTCTTAAAATCCTTTCGCCTGGGCACGATGGCGGCGATCTGCGAAGGAACCTTGCAACAAGCCGAGCAACAAAACTGGGGCTATCGGAAGTTCCTGCTCCACCTGTGCGAGAGCGAAGCCCAGGACCGGCGGCAACGCAAACTGGAGCGGCTGCTCAAGCAATCGGGCCTGCCGCAAGGCAAAGACCCGGGCAGCTTGGAGGAAGGCAAACTGTCGGCCAAAGTGCGCCGGATGCTACCC
>DASRLE010000525.1:0-6983 GCA_035648615.1 Saccharimonadales bacterium (SeqCode)
TTAGACCACCTGGTTCAAGTTATATTCGATACGCTTACTTTAATTATTAGTTTTAAGTCCGACAGGCTGCTAGGGATTTCATTGGCGGGGTTCAAGTGAAAGCGGCGTCCAAATGGCGGATTGAAATGGGAGGGCGGATGAGGGATAAAGAAGGAGGCATGAACCATTTTATTTTGAGGCGGACGGCGCTTTTGTCTGGTTGGCTGGCCCTGGCAGCGCCTGGGACGGGACTTGCGCAGACGGAATCGCTTTTGAAACTCAAGCCAGTGCCTTTTACGCAGGTGGAGATTCGGGATTCTTTCTGGCAGCCGCGGCAGGAGACGAATCGCATTGCTTCAATTCCGGTCAATCTGGCCATGTTGGAAAAATCCGGCAATATCCGTAATTTCGAGCTGGCGGCTGAGGGGGCAACGAATGGGTTTGTGGGCCCCTTTTTTATGGATTCGGATCTCTATAAGGCGATCGAGTCGGCTTCTTATTCGCTGGCGACTCACCCGGATCCGGCGCTGGCGACGCGGCTGGATGGGTTGATTGGCAAAATCGCGGCGGCGCAGCAGCCGGATGGCTATCTGGATACCTATTTCACCGTCAAGGAACCAGGGCGGCGCTGGACGAATCTGCGGGATTGCCACGAGCTTTATTGCGCGGGGCATTTGATTGAGGCTGCGGTGGCTCATTATCAGGCGACGGGAAAACGGGACTTTTTGAATATCGCGATCAAACTGGCCAATCATATTGACAGTGTTTTTGGGCCGGAGAAAAGGATGGGTTACCCGGGGCATCCGGAAATTGAGCTGGCCTTGGTTAAACTTTGGAAGGCGACGGATGACCGGCGTTATTTCAATCTGGCCCAGTTTTTTATCGAGAACCGCGGGCGGAAATATTTTGCGGTCGAGCATCATGAATCCTTGGATCATTACGACGGCACGTATTGGCTGGATGATGTGCCGATAGTCGAGCATCAAAAAATTAAAGGCCATGCGGTGCGAGCGGCCTACTTGCTCAGCGGCGCGACGGATGTAGCGGGGGAAACGGGCAATCCCGCGTTGCTCGCCATGATTGATCGCGTTTGGCGCAACACGGTGGAGCGCAACCTCTACATCACCGGCGGCATCGGGCCAAGCGCGCGCAACGAAGGGTTCACGGTCGATTATGATCTGCCCAACCTCACGGCTTACCAGGAAACCTGCGCGTCGGTCGCGCTGGCGCAGTGGAATCAGCGGCTGGCCGCGCTTTATGGCGACGCGCGTTTTGCGGATGTTTTCGAGCGGGCGCTGTATAATGGGTCGCTGGCCGGTGTTTCGCTCAACGGCACGCACTTTTTTTACGTGAACCCGCTGTCCAGCGAAGGCAAGCATCATCGTTCGGGGTGGTTTCAATGCGCCTGTTGTCCGCCCAATGAATCGCGCACTTTGTCGTCGTTGGGCGGCTACGCTTACGCCAGCAGCGAGGCCGGGTTATGGGTCAATCTTTATATTCAAGGCTCGGTCACGGCGACGGTGCAAAATCAAGAGATGCGGGTGAAGGTCACGACCGAATATCCCTGGGATGGCAAAGTAGTGCTCGAACCGGAAATGAAACAGCCCACGCCATGGGAGTTGCACCTGCGCGTGCCGGGTTGGTGCGCGGGGGCGACGGTTTCCGTCAACAAAAAGAAAATAAAAAATGCGCGGATGGAGCGCGGATATTTTGTGATTGATCGCACTTGGCGCACCGGAGACATCGTGGAGCTGAACCTGCCGATGCCCGTTCAGCGCATCCTGGCCGACCCCAGAGTGCAGGCGGATCGCGGGTTGGTCGCCTTGCAACGCGGGCCGCTGGTCTATTGCCTGGAGCAATGCGACCAAAACGAACCCTTGGGGAGATTGTGCCTTCCCCAAGCCGCCCAGTTGAAAGCGAGCCGGCGGGAAGACTTATTGGGCGGCGTCGTGGTGGTGCAAGGGCTGGCCGGCGCGGCGCCAGAAGGCAAGCTTTACCAGGCGGCCGGGCCAGAGCGGAGCGTGGAGTTCATGGCGGTGCCTTATTATGCCTGGGATAATCGCCAGCCGGGGCCTATGGAAGTTTGGCTGCCGGTGGGCGACGGGATGCGATAGGACCGATTGGAGGAAGGGGACGTATCAGAGCATCCCACTGCGGTCGAAACAGGGGAGTCCTGATTGCCGGGTTGGGCGCGCCCGGGCATCGTTTAGGGGATAGCAGCAATCCAAACTATGAGAGTCTCGACGAAAGCGCGGTCGATTTATCCGGCTATTTTCCTGGTGGCCGGACTATATGTCTTCATTGCTAACTTCGAGTTGCTCTCTCCAATCTTGCTTTCGTTTTGCCTGATCCTGCTGGTGGCGCTGGCCTTGAACCCGGTGGTCTTGAGATTGCGGAGGCTCTTCAGCCGCCGGGATGTTGCCACGGCGGTGATGGCGCTGGTTTTTCTGATTTTTCTGGCTGGGGCGGCATGGGCCTTTTACTCGCCGCTAAAAAGATCGGTGGGCCAATTTGTCCATAATTTGCCGACCTACTGGAAAAAAATCGAGGCGCCGATCCAAAAATTTGAGCGGCAAGCGGCGGCTCCAATCGAGCCGGGCAAAGCGGCGCCTGCCCCTGCGCCTGCGACCGGGTTTCATTTTGACGGCATGCAACTTTACTCCAGCGTGGGCAAGGGACTTCAGGCGCTTATCGCCAACACGGCGGGCCTGGCGATGGTGGCGATCACGGTGTTTGTGGGGGTGCTTTATACGCTGCTGAATCCGCGTCCGCTCTTTCGGGCCTTTTTTGGATTGGTGCCAGAGGAGCATCACGGCATGGCGGTGCGCATTGCCTGCCGGGTGTCCTCCTTCGTGCCGCGATGGGCTTTGGCGATGATCACGGGCATGGCCATTATCGGAGGGCTGGTTTTTTTGGCAATGTGGCCGATCTTCGGCTTCCAAGATGCGGTGCTGCTGGGGTTAATTTCGTTTACCCTGGAAGCGATTCCCTATGTCGGCGCGGTGGTCAGCGGGATTCCGGCGCTTCTGCTCGCCTTGGGGCAGGGCTCAGGCACAGGATGGGTCGTGATAGCTTATGTCACCATCCAATTGGTCGAGCACAACGTCATCAGCCCGATCATCGTGGCGGGGCCGTTGCGGCAACATCCGGTGGCGGTAATATTTTCTGTGCTCTTCTGCATTCCGACCTTTGGAGTGCTGGGAGTTTTGCTGGCGGTGCCCTTGGTGGCGACGCTCCAGATTTTTTACGATGAGCTTTTCCGTCCGCGCTTTCTGCCCACCACCTCCAACCAGGATCTGGATCGAATGGCGAGGGAAACATTGGATAGTTGCGCGTTCAACGCCACGCCAACGCTGCCTGCGCCCGGCGTCAAAAAGACCCATTACAAAGCGCATAGCCTCGGTACTTCTTAAACATGGACGTTTTTCCAGCGTGGACAAAGTTGGGAGGGAAGGTGGGGTCAGCCGCTCCGCAAGAGCAGCCGTTGCGGGGAGAATTGTTCAGCCTCGAACAACTGGAAGCTCATGCGAAGTCCCTGGCCGGCCGCCATAAGATTGCCCGGCGTCATCCTCGCGTCGCCTCTCCGCTGCTGGCGCGGCTGGAGGAAAACGAAGCGATCCTTCGCCACTATAATATCGCCACCGCCACCACCGGGAAGAAAAGACCCATTACTCCCGCGGCGGACTGGCTCCTGGACAATTTTTATCTGGTCAAGGAGCACATCAACCTGGCCCGCCTCCATTTGCCGCGCAATTACAGCCGCCAATTGCCGTGCCTGGCTAATGGGCCTTCGATGGGGTACCCGCGCGTTTACGATCTGGTGCTGGAGTTGATCTCGCATACCGACGGCCGGTTTGACCTCGAACAGTTGAGCGCCTTCGTGGCTGCCTATCAAAGCGTTCAGGAATTGTCGCTGGGAGAATTGTGGGCCATTCCCATCATGTTGCGCCTGGCCTTGATTGACAATATCCGGCGCATTGCGGAGGGGCTGGCTTACGCGCGAAACTATCGGGACCTGGCCAACCATTGGGCTGACCGCATGGTGGCGATCGTGGAAAAAAATCCGAGCGACCTGATTATTGTCATTTCAGACCTGGCCCGCTCCAAGGTGCCGTTGACCAGCGCGTTTGTGGCTGAGTTCTGGCGCAGGTTGCAGAGCCAGGGCGCGTCCCTGCAATTTGTCCGGCATTGGCTCGACCAACGTTTGACCGATAGCGGATTAGGCGTGGAGGAGCTGATCCAGGCGGAAAGCCAGCTTCAAGCCGCCGACCAGGTTTCCATTGGCAATACCATCACGAGCTTGCGCGCGCTGGGCGCGACCGACTGGAAGGAGTTTGTCGAGACGCTGAGTGTGGTGGAACAAATTCTGCGCGGCGACCCGGCGCGGGTTTACAGCGAGATGGATTTTGCCAGCCGCGATATTTACCGTCACGCGATTGAAAACATTGCGCGCTATGGGCGTCTGACGGAAGCGGAGGCGGCGCGGGCCGCCATCGCTTTGGCCGGCAAGGCCTCGGGGCGGGAAAATCATGTCGGTTTTTTCCTGGTGGACCGAGGGATCGCCGCGCTGGAAAACGAGGCAAAGGCGAAGTTGCCGTGGGGGAAATTGCTGCGGCGCGGGGTGCGGCGCCGGCCTTTGCTGTGGTACGTCGTTCCGATATGTCTGATCACTTTTGGGTTGACGGCGTGGTCGCTGGTCCCGGCGCATCAAAGTGGCTTGCGCGGTTGGCAACTGGCCCTCTTTGCCTTGCTGCCCTTGCTCTGCCTCAGTCATTTGGCGGTATCGCTCATTAACTGGCTTGTCACGCTCTCTCTGCCGCCGCGCACGTTGCCGCGCCTGGATTTCTCGGAGGGAATCTCGCCGCAATGCAAAACCCTGGTGGTCGTGCCGGCCATGCTAACGAACAAGGGCACCATCGAAACCTTGTTGGAACGGCTGGAAATTCATTCCCTCGCCAACCGGGATAACAACCTTTATTTCGCCTTGCTGACCGATTTCGCCGATGCCCCCCAAGCCCAGATGCTGACCGATGAGGCCCTGCTTCGCCAAGCCCGCGAGGGCATTCATGGGCTGAACGAAAAGTACAAATCAGAGCGCCCCAATATTTTCTTTCTTTTTCATCGCGGACGGCAATGGAACGAGCGCGAGGGCGTGTGGATGGGCTGGGAACGCAAGCGCGGCAAGCTGGCCGACTTGAACCACCTGTTGCGCGGCGGTTCCACAGAACGTTTTTCGGATACAGTGGGCGATATCAGGCTGTTGCAAGGCGTCCCTTACGTCATTACGCTGGACAGCGATACGCAGCTTCCCCGTGAGAGCGCCCGGCAGTTGGTTGGGACCATGGCTCATCCGCTTAACCGCGCGCGTTTCGACCCCGCGAAGGGGCGGGTCTGCGAAGGTTACGGCATTTTGCAGCCGCGCGTGGCGGTGAGTCTGCCCAGCGCGAGCCGGTCGTGGTTTGTGCGTTTGTTTGCCGGCGAAGCGGGAATCGATCCGTACACGCGGGCCGTTTCCGATGTTTACCAGGATTTGTTCGAGGAAGGCTCTTTCATTGGCAAAGGGATTTACGATGTCGATGCTTTCGAGCAGGCGGTGGGAGGGAAGTTCCCCGAGAACGCCATTTTGAGCCATGATTTGCTGGAGTCTTGCCATGCTCGCTCGGCGCTGGTCAGCGACGTCCAGCTTTATGAGGAATATCCCTCGCGTTATATCACCGACGTCGCCCGGCGGCATCGCTGGATTCGCGGGGACTGGCAAATCGCGGCGTGGCTGTTGCCTCGCGTGCCCGGCCAGGACGGGCGCATCGTCGCCAATCCGCTCTCCGGCCTCTCGAAGTGGAAGATTTTCGATAACCTGCGGCGCAGTCTGGTGCCGACGGCGTTGACTTTGTTGCTCATTTTAAACTGGCTGGGCAACTTCGGCCCGCGCGGCTACTGGACAGTTTTTGTCGTCGCCATCGTGACAGCACCGGGCCTGCTGACCGCTTTAGGCGGCGCTCGCAAGGCGGAAGAGATGCCGTGGTCGATCTATTTGCATGAATTGGCGGGGACATTAGCCCGGCAATTCGGCCAGGCATTATTCACCCTGGTCTTTTTGCCCTACGATGCGTTTGTCAGCCTTGATGCGGTCTTGCGCACGTTGTGCCGGATGTTCCTGACCCACCGGCGATTATTGGAATGGCAAACGGCCCATGAGAGCGAAGCACGGGGACGCGATGACATTCCGTCGTTTTTGCGCACGATGTGGGCGGCGCCTGCCGTGGCCCTGGCCGTGGGGGTGAAGCTTGGAATGCACCGGGATGTGGAGCTGGCTTATTCCGGCATCATCCTGGCGCTCTGGTTCTTCTCTCCGCTGATTGCCTGGCGCATAAGTTTGCCCATTCGTTCCCGGCCACCCAACCTCAGTGAGCAGCAAACGATGTTTCTCAAAAAGGTCGCGCGCAAAACATGGCGGTTCTTCGAGGTCTTCGTCACCGAAGAGGAAAACTGGCTGCCGCCCGACAACTTCCAGGAACATCCCGTGGCCATCGTCGCTTCGCGCACGTCGCCGACCAATATCGGCCTGAGTTTGCTTTCATCGCTGGGGGCCTGTGATTTCGGTTACATTACGCCCGGGCAACTGTTGGATCGGGTTTCCAAAACTTTCAAGACGATGGACCTGCTGGAACGCCATCGCGGTCATTTTTACAACTGGTACGACACGCGCAGTCTCAAGCCTCTCTTGCCGCTTTACCTTTCCAGCGTCGATAGCGGCAATCTGGCCGCGCACCTTTTGACCTTGCGCCAAGGATTGCTCGAATTGCCTCAGCAGGCGATCGCCAACTGCACCGGCCTGCGCGGGCTGGAACATACCGCCGCTGTTTTATCCGAGACCGTTCACCGGCTTGCCTCCGAAACCGCCCAGACGCCCGGGTTGCTGGAGAAGGTTCGAGCCGTCGATGAGAAAATTGCGCCCGCCCTGAAAAATCCACCCAACTCGCCCGCCGGTTTAAACGAGTTGCTGC
>DASRLE010000526.1:0-7639 GCA_035648615.1 Saccharimonadales bacterium (SeqCode)
GCCGATATTGCTCGATCATCACCATTTGCCGGTCGTGCGTCAGGGCGATGACGTTGACCCAGTTGACAGAGTCAATTATAAAAAACTCGTGCTCGCGGCCGGTTTGCGGCGAGAGCTTCGTGTCCGAATGGACGGAGAAGACCTTGTAATTGCCCAAGGGCTTGGAGGAAATCTTGCGCCAGGATTGGATCATGCGCTCTTTCTCGCCGGAAGCATGGGAGTTCAACAGAAGGGAACGAAGCGGTGTGGCGTCGAGCCTGCCCGCCCGCCATAGCTATTGGCGATGGCGGGTGGCTCAACAAAGTCGAGGCACAGCCTCGACTCTACAACAAATCTTCCTCGTTGCTCCTTTGTATGGGTTCATGAATGTTCCCGCCTAGGCCGGGACGATTTTGATGCTCTCGACTCCGACGCGGGAGGTTGGCTTGCTTTTTTCGCCGCCGCCGCCTTGCGCGGTGGGGGTATCGCCCAACTTGCCGAGGACGTCGTCGCCCTTGGTCACTTTGCCGAAGGCGGTGTATTGCTTGTCCAGGAAACGCGCGTCGGCCAGGCAGATAAAAAACTGGCTGCCAGCGGAATTAGGGTCCTGCGAGCGCGCCATCGAAATGACGCCGCGCACATGAGGCTTGTCGTTGAATTCGGCTTTGACTTTGTAGCCCGGATCGCCGGTCCCCCAACTGCCTTCCTTCGCCGGGTCTTTGGTTAGCGGGTCGCCGCCTTGGATCATAAAGTTTTTGACGATGCGATGAAAACAAGTGCCATCGTAAAACCCTTTCTTGGCCAGGGTCTTAAAATTCTCGACCGTTTTCGGCGCGACATCGGGCCAAAACTCGATGGTCATTTCGCCCTGGCTCGTCTTGATCACTGCCACTTCGTTGGTCTCCATAGATTTCTCCTTATTTGACCGAACTCGCCGGAACAATTTTGATGCTGATAATGCCAATTCGCTTTTCGGGACGATCGATGGGGCGGCCAGTGGCGTCGAGCGCCTTGGTAGCCGTCGTGGCGATTTTTTCCAGAACATCGTCGCCTTTGATTAATTTGCCGAAGGTGGTGTATTGATGATCGAGGTTGGTCGGGTTGCCATGACAAATAAAGAATTGGCTGCCGGCAGAATTGGGGTCCTGCGTGCGGGCCATGGAGATAACGCCGCGCACGTGCGAATGGTCATTGAACTCAGCAGGAATGGTGTAGCCGGGACCGCCCTCGCCCCAATGGGCTTCGTTGGCTGGATCCTTGGTGTTCGGATCGCCGCCTTGAATCATAAAACCTTTGATCACACGATGGAAGGCGGTGCCATCGTAAAACCCCTTGTTGGCCAGAGTTTTAAAATTCGCCACAGTTTTGGGCGCGGCGTCAGTCCAAAATGAGATCACCATATCTCCTTCGGTCGTCTTGATGACAGCGACTTCATTGGTATCCGCGGCCGGTTTGGCCGGGGCGGCATCCTCCGCCATCGCGGGAAGTTGAACCAGCAAACCGCCCACCAGCATTCCGAGCAGGGACGGTAAAAGATTTTTCAAATATTTCATCCCGGCAAAATAACCAAACAAACCGGAAGCGCAAGAACGAGATGACATTCCATTGCCGGAGGGGTTGGAAAATCCTTTGTCGATGGGCAGTGGATTGACATTCCAGGCGTCAGTCATTAGTGTCATACATAATGAAAACAATCACCCTCCGCACGCTGGTCCGCGAGCCCCGCAAGGTCAAAGGGATGACGCGGGCCGGCAATTCGGTGCAGGTCACCGACAAAGGCCAGCCGTTGTGGATCATTCAACCGGCCATCCCGGCCATGACGGAACACGATGAAAAACTTCGGCGGCACGAAGTCGAAGAGGAGCTTGCCGTTGTTCTCCGTGAGCCGCGGTCCAGGATATCCGCGTCCGAGATCATCCTGGCCTCCCGACGATGAGAGCTTATGCCGACACAAGCTTCCCGTTGAACGAGTTTTTTTGACGTCAGACCAAGTTCAAGGCGCTCTGGCTCGTGCCGAAGGCCTTCGCGTCGTCGTCAGCGCGGGAAAAACATCGTGACGAAATCGCGTTGCGGGACGAATCTTTCACCAACTCTCCGCTCACTTTACATCTTTTAGGCGGTGTTTATCCTCGGCCCATCATGAGACTTTTTTTCTGGTTTTTCTCGCTGCTGGGGGCGGCGGCAGCGGTCGCCCAGCCGCTGCCCAAAGTCCAACTGCATCGCATTTTTCCGGCGCTGACTTTGGACCGCCCCCTGTGGATGGTGGAAGCGCCGGACGGCTCGGGGCGCTTTTTTATCGGAGAGCAAGCGGGACGCATCCTCGTGCTGGCCAAAGGTTCCGACGGCGGCAAAACCAGCGAATTCCTCAATATCGTCAATCGTCATCCATTTGTTGACAATGAAGAAGGACTGCTCAGCCTCGCCTTTCATCCTGGGTTCAAGAGCAATGGGCTTTGTTACATTTCTTACAACCAGCAGAGCGGCGGCGAACATGCCCTTTATCCGCGGCGGAGCATCATCAGCGAGTTGAAGGTTTCCGCCGGCGACACAAATCGACTTGACTTGAAATCAGAGCGCATTCTGCTCAAGATTCCACAGCGGGCCGGACCGCACAAGGGCGGCGAGCTGACCTTCGGCCCGGACGGCGATCTGTATCTCGCGCTGGGCGACGGGGGGCGGGGAAGCGACTTGTTTAACAACGCCCAAAACAGCGCTTCGCTTTTGGGAAAAGTCCTCCGTATCGATGTCAATCG
Organism: Saccharimonadales bacterium (SeqCode); assembly: GCA_035648615.1. Classification (GTDB taxonomy): domain Bacteria; phylum Verrucomicrobiota; class Verrucomicrobiia; order Limisphaerales; family Palsa-1400; genus DASRLE01. The sequence continues at coordinate 2,733 of DASRLE010000526.1, forward strand.
CCGGACGACGATCAAGCAGGGCAAAATGGAAATAAAATTGCCGTATGGAATCCCCTCCGATAACCCGTTCATCGACGAACCCGATCTGGATGGCGCCGGAGCGTGCAAGGAAGTTTATGCCTGGGGTCTGCGCAACCCCTGGCGCTATAGTTGGGATCGGCAGACGGGTCAACTGTGGGTCGGCGATGTGGGACAGGATTCATGGGAGGAAATCGACCTCATCACCAAAGGGGGGAATTATGGATGGAACGTTCGGGAAGGGTCTCACCATTTCAAACCCGGACCCGTGGCCGCCGAGTATATTGATCCGGTTATCGAATATCCGCACAATCCGTCGTTTTTAAAACAGTCGAAGTTTCCGCAGCACGGCCCGGGAGCGTGTGTCATTGGCGGCTATGTTTATCGCGGCAAGAAATATCCGGCCCTCCAGGGAGTCTATCTTTATGCGGATTTCGTCCTCGGCACTATTTTTGGCCTGCGCTATCAGGACGGCAAGGTCACTGATTATGGCACGCTTCTCGAACAGCCGAAAAATATTGACAGCTTTGCCGAAGACGCGGATGGCGAGTTGTATGCCATCGTCCTCGACGGCGGCATTTATTCCATCTCAGCCGCCCAGTAGCAGAGAGCATATCCCGGCGTTTTTTCCCGCGCGGCGGCTTTACATCTTTTAGGCGGCGTTTATCCTCGGGGCATGATGAGACGTTTTTCCTGGTTTGTTTCGTGGCTGGGGGTGACTGCGGCGTTCGCTCAACCGTTGCCGAAAGTTCAACTACATTCCACTTTTCCGGCGTTGAGCCTCGATCGCCCGGTATGGATGTCCGAAGCGCCGGATGGCTCGGGCCGAATGTTCATCGTCGAACAAGCGGGACGCATCGTGGAGACGGCCAAAGGTTCCGACGGCAGCAAGACCAATGAATTCCTTAACATTGTCGAACGCCATCCGATGGTGGACAACGAAGAAGGGCTGCTCAGCCTCGCCTTTCATCCCGGCTTTAAGAGCAACGGCCTTTGCTACGTTTATTACAACCAGCAAAACAACAACGAGCATTCCCTTTATCCGCGCCGCAGTGTAATCAGCGAATTGAAAGTTTCCGCGGACGACCCGAATCGACTTGACTTGAAATCGGAGCGCATTTTGCTGGAGGTGCCGCAGCCCTTTGGAAATCACAAAGGGGGCGAATTGGCTTTCGGTCCCGATGGCTACTTGTATCTCGGGCTGGGTGACGGCGGACGGGGAACGGATCCTTTCAATAACGCCCAAAACAGCCATGCGCTGCTGGGCAAGATCCTCCGCATCGATGTCAACGGCCGAACAAGTTTTCAGCGGGGCAAAGAGGAAGTCACCCTGCCCTATGCCATTCCCTCTGATAATCCTTTCGTTAACGAACCGGATATGTCCGGACTGGGGGCGCGCCACGAAGTTTATGCCTGGGGCTTGCGCAACCCGTGGCGGTATAGCTTTGATCGCCAAACCGGCCAGTTATGGGCCGGAGATGTGGGACAGGACTTGTGGGAAGAAGTCGATCTGATCGTCAACGGCGGAAATTACGGATGGAACGTCCGCGAAGGTTTCCACCATTTCAAACCCGGCCCGGTCGGCGCTCAATATATTGACCCGATCATCGAATATCCGCACAAGCCGCAGTTGTTGAAAGAATCTAAGTTCCCGAATCACGCCATCGGCCTCTGTATCATCGGAGGCTACGTCTATCGCGGCCAGAAATACCCTGCACTGCAAGGGGTCTATCTTTACGCAGATTTCAATCTGGGAACCATTTTCGGCCTGCGTTATCAAGACGGCAAAGTCACGGATTACGGCACCCTTCTGGACCAGCCGAAAAATATTGCCAGCTTCGCCGAAGATGCGGATGGGGAACTTTATATCATGGCATTCGACGGCCGGGTTTATTCCATCGCGGCGGCGGAGTAAGAAGAATTCGCATGTCAAGGTTGCCTTTCGAAGCTTTCCTAGCCCTCCGCTATTTGCGCCCGCGCCGGACGTTTGTCTCGGTCATTACGGTCATTTCGATTATCGGCGTTTTGCTGGGCGTGGCCGTGCTGATCGTGGTCATCGCGGTGATGAGCGGATTTGACAAGCAATGGCGCGATACCATTCTTGGGTTTAACGCCCATTTGAAAGTCTATTCCGAGGTGCGAGACAAGCCTCTGGCCAATTACCAGGCCGTCATGCAACAGATTTCCGCCAACCCAAATGTCATCGGCGTCTCGCCTTTCATTCATACCCAGGTCATGGCCAAGAGCGAACCAGAAACTGGCGCCTCCAAATTTTCCGCCCCCCTGCTTTTCGGAGTGGACCCAAAAACGGTCGGCCAGGTGAACGTCCTGCCCACCAGCATCATCAGCGGCGCCTTTGATCTTAACGACAAAGGCGTGCTGGTGGGCCGTGATTACGCCAGCCTGATGAATCTCGATGTGGGAGATCGCCTCGCCATTTATTCCCCCAGCAGCGTTGAAAAAATGGCTTCCTCCGCCGGCAAAACCAACGCCGAGGTCGCCCTGGCCGAAGATTATATCGTGCGGGGAATCTTCGACGTCGGCTTTCCTGAGTTCAATAGTTCCATCGTGGTGGCATCGCTTGACGATGCGCGGGATCTTCAAACCTTGCCCGACGGAACGGTGGAAGGTTTGCAGGTCAAGTTGCGCGATCCCTTTTATGCCGACGCGGTGGCGGCGCAATTGCGAACGGCGATCGGCAGCGGCGTGACCGTCTATACTTGGAAAGAGGAAACCCCGGAAATATTCACCGCGCTGGCCACGGAGAAAAATATGATGTTCTTCCTCCTTTTTTTTATCATGATTGTGGCGGGCTTTGGCATCGTCAATTGCCAGATTACCTTCGTCGTGCAAAAGACGCGCGAAATCGGCATCCTCAAAGCTCTCGGGGCAACTAACCGGCAAGTGTTATGGCTGTTCTTAAGCCAGAGCATCGTCGTCGGAGTGCTCGGCGTCGGATTGGGTTTTGCGATGGCCATGGCGGCCCTTCATTATCGCAACGAATTTCTCGAACTCATGCGGCGGATCACGCATTCGGAGTTATTGCCGCCTAAGATTTATTATGTCTATGACCTGCCAGCCTCGATTCAGACCCAGGACATCCTAGTCATCTGCGGGACGGCTTTTGTCACTTGCGTGCTGGCGGGATTGTTCCCCGCCTGGAAAGCCAGCCGCCTGCCACCGGTGGAGGCCCTGCGCTATGAGTGAGGCTCCGAGTTCCATGCTGCTGGCCCGCAATCTGCACAAAACCTACGTCATTGGCGGACGCCAATTGGATGTCTTGCGGGGAATTGATTTGACGGTCGAGCGCGGCGAATTTCTGGCCTTGCGCGGCGCTTCCGGCGCGGGCAAAAGCACCTTGCTTCATTTATTGGGTGGCCTCGATTTGCCTAATCAGGGGGAAATTCTATTTGACGGCGCTAATCTGCTCAAGCTTTCCTCCAGCGCCCTGGCCAATCTTCGCAACCGCCGCGTCGGGTTTGTCTTTCAAGCCTACCATTTGCTGCCCGAACTGAGCGCGATGGAAAATGTCATGCTGCCCGCGCGCATGGCGCGGCTCACCGTGGACGAAGCGCACAGCCGCGCCTATGATCTTTTGGGCAGAGTCGGCCTGGCAAAGCGGACGGAGCACCGTCCCTCTGAACTTTCCGGCGGCGAACAACAGCGGGTCGCCATCGCCCGCGCCTTGATTAACCAACCGGATTTAATTCTGGCCGACGAACCGACCGGCAATCTCGACTCCCGCACGGGCGACGAAATCATCCAGCTTCTCTACACGTTACGCGCCGAGCGGCAGGCGACTTTTATTATGGCAACCCATAGCGCCGACATCGCGGCGCGCGCTCCTCGCGTCATTGAGCTGGTCGATGGCCAGCTCGCGCCTTAACCTTACAAAAATTTAATCTTTCCCACCGCCCGCTTTGCATTACATTTATTTCAATCTATGAATCAAGATCCAAGCATGTCCAAGGAGGGCGGCGCGACTCGCCGCGAATTTCTCAAAAAATCGACGATCGCCGCAGCCGCAGTCGCCGCCACCACCAACATTTTTAAGACCCCGGTTTATGGCCAGACCCAGGCCCCTCCTCATGGCCGGATCATTGGCGCCAATGACCGCATTGTGGTGGCCTACATTGGCACGGGTGGACAAGGAATGACCCACGTCCGCACGCAGCAGAAGGATGCGGCGGCCAATAATATCGTGCAGGCAGCCGCTTGCGATCTCTCCGCCCATCGTCAGGAAGACGCCAAAGGCACCATCGGCGCCAACTGCGCGGTTTTCAAAGATTACGAAAAATTGCTGGAACGAAATGATATCGACGCCGTCACCATTGCGACGATAGACCATTGGCACACCAAAACGGCGATCGCCGCCGTCGAGTCGGGCAAACACGTCTATGTCGAAAAGCCGATGACCCGCTACCTCGGCGAAGCTTTTGAGCTGGCTGACGCCGTCAAACGCACCGGAAAAATCCTGCAAGTCGGTTCGCAAGGTTGCACCGCCGCCGCCTGGCATAAAGCAGCGGACTTGATTAAAGCGGGCCAAATCGGCACCCCGGTTTGGGCGCAGGGTTATTATTGCCGCAACAATCCCAAAGGGGAATGGAACTATCCCATCCAGCCTTGGTGTACTCCTGCGGACTTGGATTGGGCCACATGGCAGGCGCCGGTCCATGACAAAAAGGATTTCAGCGCGGATTCCTACTTCCGCTGGCGTAAATATTATCCTTATTGTGGCGGCCTTTTGAGCGATTTGGTGCCGCACCGCCTTCTGCCTTTGATGGTGGCCACGGGCAATCCTGAGTTTCCCACGCGCGTGGTGTCCCTCGGCACCAAGAATGTGCATAGCGACAAGCTTACCCCCAACACGCCGGAGCGCGATTGCCCGG
>DASRLE010000527.1:0-15625 GCA_035648615.1 Saccharimonadales bacterium (SeqCode)
GCAAATAACCCGGGCCGCCATGGGACAAGACCTCACCGGCCAGTTGCCAGACGGTTTTCTTAGGTTTGACAACGGGGGTGCGGGCGCTTGGCAAAGCCTCGGGCGCGCTCTTCGTCGCGTTTTTTTTCTCAGTAGTCGCCACAATATCCATCTTAATATTTTATCCCGCGCCGCTGCGTTCTGGCAACTCAATTCAACGACACCCTGCGCATTTCGGGGTCGTCCTCAAGAGTGCCACCGAACCGGCAGATTGAAATGCCGTTGGGATTTTTCAACTCCGCAACCTCGGGATTTCAGGTGGGAAAATCTTCTGACGCCGGGCCATTTTTAAGTCCTTTTGTTCCTTTTTGGTGGTCCCAGATTGTTCCTCCACACCAAAAACAGTCATTACTTCTACCTTTCCGATTGCATTCGGGGCATTCGCTATCTACCTCCCAGATTAACCAACTTTGCCCGCCAGGACGCAAATTGTAACGCAGCCCCCAGATGCAGAAATCGCGGGTGATGACTTGCGCCCCCGTCTTGACCAATACCACGTTCACGACTCTTTCTGCCTCGCTTCCTTGGACAGACACCACAAATCGAGACCAGTCAAATTCCGGACTATAGAAGCGCTTGGCATAATTGGCATGGATTTTCATTTCCATTTGTAGCGTTGCGGTCCGTTCGCGAAAATGATCCGCCATAAATTGTTCGATAGCCGGTTCAAGATAGACGCATCCTTCTAATTCTTCATTGGAACTTCGACTTTTTGCTCGATCATGGCGTTGAGCGTAGCGGGTATACCAATCCTTGCCGCTCTGCCATCCAGACCCGCCGCATTCGGGACACTCAGGGGTCCGGTTGCAGAAACTACATTCGGTATCAACTTCTTGAATCAACCAACTTTCACCGGACGGCTTTACATGGTAGCGCGAACGATGGTTGGGATGAGTCCCAGTCGTCACGACGGACGCTGCGACGCCAGACGGCAACACGCTCTCAATTTTCTCCGATTCGCTTAGGGAAACGACCCCACTGCGACTGTCCCACAAGCATTCTTGATGGTAAAAGCGCTGACGGTAATCGTGGCGGCTCTCCAAAATTATTTTCAAAGCCGTCGTTCGTTCCCGAAAGAAATCCGTCATGAACTGCTCACTTGTCGGATTGGATTCCATCGCAGTCGCGGTCGAGGAAAGGCCCCGCGCTTTTCGGGCGGCGGCTTACGCCTCGATCTCGTAAATCTTGATCTTGTTATACAAGGTTTGACGGCCGATGCCGAGGCGCTTGGCGGTTTCGAGCTTGTTGCCGCCGGTGTCTTTGAGCATTTGGATGATGGCGTTGCGCTCCATCGCTTCCATCAGGGTGAGTTCGGGGTTTTCTTTGGGGTTCATCACGGTGGTGATGGAGAGGTCGCGCTCATCGACCATGTTGCCCTCGCACATCAGGACGGCGCGCTGAATTTCGTTTTGCAGTTGACGCACGTTGCCGGGCCAGTCGAAGCTGCGCAGGGCCTCGGTCGCGCCCGGGGTGAAGCCGCTGATGTTGCGGCCGGATTGCGCGTCGAAACGTTTCAGGAACGAGGTGGCCAGGGGCAGGATGTCTTCGCGCCGCTCCCGCAAGGGCGGCAGGTGGACGGTGATGGCGCTGATGCGGTAGTAAAGATCTTCGCGCATTTTGCCGGATTTGATGGCTTCTTCGGTCTGCCGGTTGGTCGCGGCGATGATGCGGCAATCGGTCTTGTAACTGGTCCGGCCTCCCACCGGCCGCACTTCTTTTTCCTGGAGGACGCGGAGCAGTTTGCTTTGGGTGTCGATGGGCATCTCGGAAATTTCGTCGAGCAACAGCGTGCCGCCTTCGGCCTGGCGGAAGAGGCCCTCGCGATCGACGTTGGCGCCGGTGAAGGCCCCTTTGACGGACCCGAACAATTCGCTTTCGATCAACTCGCGGGGCAGGGCGGCGCAGTTGATTTTAATCAGCGGCCCTTTCAGGCGCGGGCTCAAGGTGTGGATCATGTCGGCGATGACTTCCTTGCCGGTGCCGCTTTCGCCGGTGATGAGAATGGAAACATCGCTGGGCGCGACCCGCTCGATGGTGCGCACAATCGCCTTCATGGCCGGGCTTTGGAAAATGGGCGAGTTGCCGCCGCTGAGGGTGACCAGCGCCTTGCGCAAGGAAGTGGCTTCCTGGTTCAAGCGCCGGTGTTCCAGTGCGCGCTCGACGGAGAGCATCAGGATTTTTTGATCGAAGGGCTTGTTTTGGAAATGATACGCGCCGCGCTTGGTCGCCTCGACGGCGATGTCATAGGTGGCATGTCCTGTCAAGACTATCACTTCCGTGTCCGGCCATTGCTTCTTGATTTGCGGCAGCAATTCCATCCCGTCCCCGTCCGGCAGCACCAGATCCAGCAGGATCACATCCGGTTGCGCCTCGGTGAAGGAGGCCAGCAATTGCGCGGCGCTCGCCTTGGGAATCGGCTCATAGCCTTGGCGTTGCAAAATCGTGCCGATCAAATCGCGCACCCCTTCGGTATCGTCCACCACCATGATCTTCGCTTTCATAATTTTTTCTCACGCCAGCGGGCGCAGGCCTCGACAAAACCATTGAATAGTTGTAGGAAAACCGTGTTGCTGTCAATCAAGCGTTCGGGATGGAACTGCACCGTGAGCAAAAATGGGCCGTCGCCGGCTTCCTTCCACTCCATGGCTTCGATGATGCCATCGGTGCTTTGCGCGACCACCCGCAATCCCTCCGCCAGCCGTCCGACGGCCTGGTGATGGGTGCTATTGACCCCAAATGTTCGCTGTCCACTGAGGTGGCCCAGAAGCGAATCCGGCTCGACGGTGATGGCATGGACGGGTTCCATTTTGCGGTCCATTTGACGGTGATTCAAGGAGCCGGGGAGCTGGGTGGGAATATCGACGACCAGCGTCCCGCCCAGAGCGACGTTCAACATTTGGTGTCCCCGGCAAATGCCAAAGAGCGGCTGGCGCTGGCGCAAGGCTTCGGCGATGATTTGTTTTTCCCAGACATCGCGCTCCGGCTCGAGGGGGCCGACGGTTTTGGCCAAGTCAGCGGGCAGGTTCGGGGCGTAGAGCTTGGGGTCGATGTCGTCCCCGCCTGTCAATAATACCCCATCGCAGCGCTCGACAGCTTCGGCGATAAAGGACCGGGAACTGGTCGCGGGAAAAATCTGCGGCATCCCTCCGCCGGCTATGATCGCGTCGGTATAGCGATTGGAAAGGCTGATCGACGAATCGGCGAACTCGGCCCCTTTACGCTCGGTGCTGGGACTGACCAAAATAAGCGGGCGTCGTTTCATGTGGGAGTTCCGGGGAAGCGCTCTTCAATGAGTTTGACCAGGCGGATTTCCGCCTCGGGACGCTGGAGCTGGCGGTTGATGCGCCGGCGCACCGAATCGAGCAAAGCCAGCCAATCCTCCACGGGCGGGTGGGCAATTTCGCGCCATTTGTCGAAGCGTTTTTCGCGCCGGTAGAAAATCCACTGTTTGCCGACGTGCTGGGCGTAGCACTGGACGGTTTCCCCTTCGGACGTGGTGCGTTTCCAACTGATTTCGGCTTTCGGCATTATTTTCCTTCAGTCAAGTCAACCCCGGCCACCGCCATGGCGGCGATGCCTTCCTCGCGCCCGATAAATCCCAAGTGCTCGTTGGTGGTGGCTTTGATCCCGATCTGGTCCGGGTGAATGCCGAGCGCCTCGGCGATGTTCATCTTCATGGCCGGGGCGTGCGACATCACCTTGGGTTGCTGGGCGATGATCGTGGCGTCCAGATTGATAATCCGGCCCTCGCGAAACATAACCTGCCGTGCCGCTTCCTGCAAAAAAACCTTGCTGGCGGCGCCTTGCCAGCGAGGGTCGGTATTGGGAAAAAACTGTCCGATATCGCCCTTGCCCAACGCGCCCAGAATCGCATCGCAGACCGCGTGCATGAGCACGTCCGCGTCCGAATGGCCGTCGAGACCTTTGCTGTGAGGAATTTCCACGCCACCCAGCACAAGCTTGCGGCCGTCGATCAACGGGTGAACATCATAACCGATTCCAACATGAACCATAACCTTGAGTATAAAGTTGGGCACGGGCGCAACCAAGCAATTTATCGCCGCGCCGCGCGATGGTTTGCATGAGTTGTGATTGCACCCCTGAGTAAAGCATAGGCGAAACACTTGCTTTTCAATTCGCCATACCGGTTATACCAGAAGCGGGAATCTTTGCCGCTCACCGTGCGCGCTTTTTTTTGAGGGGCGATGATGGAGCAAACGGAGGCGCCCAAGACCGGTTCTGCACGCTGGCTCGATAAACCGGCTTGTCAGGCAGCGGATTAGGGCGTATTGTACTGGGAAGATCTCTGAGAACCCGTCCACCAACTTAATTGTTAAGCCGATCGATCAATTTCCTGGCGTGCCTCTGCGGATTGGTTTTCGTTTTCGGCGGCCGTCTTATTGCGCAACCCGCTCCCCTCAATATCACGACGGTGGCGGGTTTGTCGGACGTGGGCAGTGCGGATGGCGCAGGTTCGATGGCGAGATTCCATTTGCCAGCGACTGTGGCGGTGGACAGCGCAGGCGATATCTACGTCGCTGATACTGCCAATAGCACGATTCGCAAAGTGACCTCCGCCGGGACGGTAACCACCTTGGCCGGGTCGTCCCAACAACCGGGCGCACAGGACGGGACGAACGGCAGCGCTCGTTTCAACCAACCTTGGGGACTCGCCGTAGATAATTCGGGGAACGTATGGGTGGCCGATACTTTTAACGACACAGTTCGGCGGATTACTCCCGCAGGCGTGGTGACGACCATCGCTGGCACTACGAATACCGCGAGTTTTCACAATGGCCCCTCTCTCCCTAATTTCAGCGGCGGCGCGTTGTTCAACACTCCTTATGGGATTGCCGTTGATGCGACTGGAAATGTTTTCGTGGCAGACACGTTCAACAATATGATCCGAAAAATATCCGCCGACTCGGTGACGACCCTGGCCGGAAGCGGAATCTATGGCAGTCGAAATGGCACGGGAGGCGGCGCGCAATTCTCCTATCCCATCGCGCTGGCGGTGGACGGCGCGGGCAATATCTACGTGGCGGAGTATGGCAGCGGCCTTGTCCGTTGCGTGACGGCAATGGGGGCCGTGACGACGGTTGCGGGCATCACTTTCAGCACGCCGGGCGGAATTGCCGTGGATAGCGCGACGAATCTCTACGTGGCCGATACCGGCAATCAGGTCATTCGCAAGCTTTTGGTGGATTCCACCGGGACTAATTGGATTCCCACCATTTTGGCGGGTTATCCCGGTATTTTTGGCGATGCCGACGGGATTGGGGAAGGGGCGCGGTTTTATGACCCGGAAGGCGTCGCGGTGGACAGCGCGGGCAATGTTTATGTCGGCGATTCCGTCAATAATATGATTCGAGAGATTAGCGCTTCTTCGGACCGCGTCACAACCCTGGCCGGGCCGGATGGCAGTTACGGCAGCGCGGACGGTCTGGCGGTTGCGGCCCGTTTTGACGAACCCTTCGGTGTGGCCGTGGACAGCGCAACCAATCTTTACGCGGCGGACACGTTCAACAATACGATTCGCCGCCTCACCCCGAACGGATCGGTCACTACTTTGGCGGGCTTGGCCGGATTTTCGGGCGCCGCCGACGGATCCAACAATCTTTCGCGCTTTAATGAACCTACCGGCTTGGGTGTTGATGCGGCCGGAAATCTCTACGTGGTGGATTACGGGAATTCTACCATCCGAAAAATTACACCGGACCTTCTGCATTCCAATTGGGTGACAATCACCTTATGCGGGAAAGCGGGGCAGCCGGGGTTTCTCGACGCCAATGGGACCAATGCGCTCTTTCGCAATCCTTATGCCGTCGCGGTGGACAGCGCGACAAATGTATATGTGACAGATTCTCGCAATCACGCCATTCGGCGGGTCAGTCCAGCGGGCGCTGTCAGCACTTACGCCGGCGATCCCGGGGTGGCGGGTTATCGTGATGCGACGGGGACGAACGCATTATTTAACTTGCCGATTGGCGTTGCGGTGGACAGCGCCACGAATGTTTACGTGGCCGATTCCGGCAACGATGTGATTCGGAGAATTGGGCCGGGCGGAATAGTGACGACACTGGCCGGCGCCGCCGGGGTGCAGGGAACCCGGGATGGCAGCCAGGCTCTTTTCAATGCGCCGGAAGGCATTGCGGCGGACCCCTTCGGGAATATTTATGTCGCCGATACTGCCAGCGACACCCTCCGTGTAGTTACCGCCGCAGGCATGGTGACAACGGTAGGAGGAAAGCCGGGCTTGCCCGGGAGCGCCGATGGATTGGGTGCGGTGGCGCAGTTCGACAGCCCGGCGGCCCTGGCGGTGGACTCTTCCGGCGCGGTCTATATAGCGGACGCCTTCAACAATACCCTGCGTAAAGGAACCGTTTACCAAGCCTTGCCAGTGGCGCTTTTGGTCACTGGGCTTTCGGGTGGAAATTACCAATTCAGTTTTCCGACGGTCGCGGGAGAAACTTACTCGATTCAGCAAAGCAGCGACGTCGCGAGCGGAATATGGACCTCCTCCACCAACCTTACCGGCGTCGGTTCCCCGTTTCAATTCACTGCTCCGTTGAGCAACGCGCAACAGTTCTTCCGCGTCGTCCAACCTTGACCTCAGCCTGCGGGGCAGACAACAATCGGGCATGGACCCGTTACTGAAAATCTTGCAGGAAAACGCGGCAACGAAACCCGCCCAACTGGCGGCGATGCTGAACCTCTCCGAACCCGACGTCGCCGCCAAAATCAAGCAATACGAAACCGACAAAGTTATTCTCGGCTACCGCGCGATTTTGAATGAGGAAAAAATGGGCCTCGACCTGGTGCGGGCGGTCATCGAAGTGAAAATCACCCCGGAGCGCGGGGGCGGCTTTGACCGGCTGGCGGAACGCATTGCCAAATATGACGAAGTGCGCTCCTGCTACTTGATGTCCGGCGGCTACGATTTGCTGGTGGTCGTCGAAGGTGACGACCTGCGCGAGGTGGCGCGGTTCGTCTCCGAAAAGCTGGCCACCATCCAAGGCGTAATTTCCACCGCCACCCATTTTATGCTCAAAGTTTACAAAGACCACGGGCTGCTCGTCGCGCCGGAAAACAACGAAGAGCGCCTTGCCATCACTCCCTGATTATAATTGCTGCATCGACTTGTCCAAAGCGGCGAAAAGCTGGTTCATGGTCGCTTCCGTTTCATCGCCCATATTGGAAATGCGGAAGGTCAGCCCTTTGATTTTGCCGTAGCCGCCGTCAATCAGAAATCCCTGGTCCTTGGTCAGCTTCTGCAACTTGGCCGCGTCCACGGTGCGGCTGCCGGGTTTGGCACCATTATTGACACAGGTCAGCGTGACCGATTCAAAGCCTTTCTCCGGGTAAAGATTGAAGCCGTGGCGGGCCGCCCAGGCGCGGGTCGCTTCGGCCAGCTTGAGGTGCCGGGCGTAGCGGGCGTCGAGGCCCTCCGTAAAAAAGTCGTCCAGTTTTGAACTGAGCGCGAAAACGTGTCCGATGCTCGGGGTGCTCGGAGTCATGTTTTGTTCGGAGTTCTTTTGAAATTCCACGAAATCGAAATAGTAACCCCGGTCTTTCGCCGTGACGGCTTTGGCCAAGGCGGCGGGGGAACAAACAAAGACCGCCAGGCCCGGGGGCATGGCGAAGGCCTTTTGCGTGCCGGCCAGCAGCACGTCGATGCCCAGCGCGTCGAAGTCCAGCTTGACCGCCGTCATCGAGCTAACGGCGTCAATAATAAACATGACGTCCGGATATTTTTTCTTGAGCGCGGCGATCTCGGCCAGGGGACTCATCACGCCGGTGGAGGTTTCATTGTGAATGAGAGTCAGGGCGTCGAACTGGCCGGAGGCCAATTTTGCCTCCACTTGTTCAGCGCGAATAGGGGAGCCCCATGGGACTTGCAGCGCCTCGGCCTCCTTGCCGCAGCGTTTGGCCACGTCGAACCATTTATCGGAGAACGCGCCGCACATGCAATTGAGCACCCGCTTTTGCACGAGGTTGCGCATGGCCCCCTCCATCACGCCCCAAGCCGAGGAGGTGCTGAGATAAACCAATTGTTTGGTCGAGAGCAACTGCTGCAACTGCGGCTGAATTTTGCCATAGAGGTCTTTGAAACCCTGTCCGCGATGCCCGATCATCGGCGAGCAAAAGGCCTGAAAAGTCTTGGGGCTGACCTCGACCGGCCCGGGAATATGCAATTTAACATGTGCCATAAAAAAATTTCAAAAAATGCTCAAACCACTTCGTGCAAGTTTTCACAAGCCGGCGGGGCTGGCAAGAAATCATTTGCCGCTTCATTGGCTTGGAAAGTGGCTGGCGTCTTGGCGTCCTTGGGCTACTATATTCGGGCATGGCTCCATATAATTTATGAGGACAAAATATTTGCCGGCCGTTCGCGGCCTGTTCCTGGTGGCGTTGACTCTGGTGGCGCGGACTGCTTTGGCCGATTCCGCCACCAATCTTTATAACGGCGAAATGTGGGCGTTGCTGGACGCGAAAAAAGTCGTGGCGTCCGCAGCGGACATCACGCTGGCCAAATACCCGGATTGCGACGAAGCGACCGTCGAGAAAAAAATGGTGCGGATCTATCGCGCCGACGGCACCGGGCAATGCCAGGACGAAGCCTTCGTCAAGGTGCTGACCGAAAAAGGCAAACGCAATAATCGCACCATGGCGCTTTATTTTACGCTGCCATATTCCATCCAGGAAGTGGCCAAAATCGACGTGATCAAGCCCGACGGCACAGTTCTTCCCGTGGACGTGGCCGCCAACTCGAAGGAAACAATCGACGACAGCCAGATGTCGATGAACATTTACGATCCCAACAGCCGCATTCTGCAAGTGAACATTCCGCAAGTGGAAATCGGCGACCTTGTCCACGCCGTCACCCGCCAGACCATCACCCGTTCCTACATGCCGGGCGAATTCGCGGAGGAAAGTGTCTTTGAAGATGAAGGTTATATCCGTCATCTCTCCTACGAAGTCCACGCGCCCCTGGACCGGCCCCTGAAGCAAATCGCGGTGCGCGATGAAGTGCCCGGCACGGTGCATTATTCGACTCATGCCGGGGACGACCATACGTTGGTTCATCTCTGGGAAGTGACCAATGTGCCGCGCATGTTCGACGAACCGAGCATGCCTCCCGCCGGCCAGGTCCTGCAACGCGTGCTGGTCAGCACCACGCCCGATTGGCAGGCGGTCTCGAAATGGTATTGGAACCTGAGCGCGCCGCACCTTGCAGCAACCATCCCGGAGATGAAGGAAACGGTCGATAAATTGACCGCCGGGGCCAAGACGGACCTCGAGAAGGTCAAGGCCATCTTTTATCATGTGTCGAAAAATATTCGTTACATGGGCCTGACGCCGGAGAAGGATCGTCCCGGTTTCGAGCCGCACGACGTCAAAATTACTTTCGCCAAAAAATACGGCGTTTGCCGCGACAAGGCGGCTTTGCTTGTTTCGCTGTTGCAGGCGGCGGGTTTGAAGGCTTATCCGGTGTTGATTAGCGTCGGCATCAAGCGGGACCCGGAAGTGGCCGATCCCTTTTTCAATCATGCCATCGTCGCCGCGGAATTGAAGCCGGGCGAATACACTCTGATGGATCCCACCGATGAACATACCCGCGATCTTTTGCCCTCGACCGATTGCGACCAGAGTTATCTGGTCTGCCGGGCGGAAGGCGAAAGACTCCGGCTCAGCCCCGTGCCTCCGCCCGAAGAGCACATGATGCGCATCAAGACGACCGGCACCCTCAGCGCTTCGGGCGCGCTGGAAGCGAAGTCCGAGTTATATTTTCAAGGCGTGAATGACGACGCTTACCGCAATGCCTTCTCGCACATGAAGCCGGACGACCGCCGCCGTTTCTTCGAGCGCGATCTCAAGCAAGCCATGCCGGGCGCGTGTTTGAACTCCTTCAAACTGCTGCCCGAAGACATGCTGGACACTTCCGCCCCGTTGCGCGCGGAGCTGGAATTTTCCGTCAATGGCATGACCGCAACCGGCAGCGGCAAGTCGATGGTCAGCGTGCCGTGGATTGGCAAGAGTTTTGGCATCATTAACTTTATCATGGGTGGAACCGGCCTGGAAAAAAGAAAATATCCGATGCAAACCAGCGTGACCTGCGGTTTGCAGGAGGACATTGCGGTCAAGCTGGCCGACGGATTTTCCGACGCGGTTTCCATGCCTTCCTGCTCGCCGGTGGACGACGAATGCCTGGCTTACGGACAGAATTTCCAGCTTAAAGACGGCACGCTGGATTGTTCGCGCGACTTCAAATTGAAAGTGGTCGAGTTTAGCCCGGCCCAATATTTGAAGCTGAAAAAAACTTTGAAAGCGATGGAGTATGATGAGCGAAAAGTCCCGGTGCTCGCCACCACCTCCATGGCCGCCAATGCGCCCGAGGAGAAAATGCCCAACATGGCCGACCCCGCTGTCGAGTCCAACGCCAAGATTTTGGAAAGCCACAAGGAACTGGTCGTCAGCAGCCCGCACTCTGCCGTCTATCGCGTGCGCTATGCCAAGCGCATTCTCAATTACGCCGGCAAAATTCGCGAAGCGGAAGTGAAGGTCAGTTACAATCCCTCCTGCGAACAGGCCACGCTCGTTCACGCGGTCGTGACTTCCAAAGACGGCCAGCGCCAGGAAATTTCCACCAACGAAATAAACGTGATGGATGAAGGCTGGAACGCCTCCGCCAAACGTTATACCGGCGGCAAAATTCTGGTGGCCAACCTTCCGACGGTCGAAGTCGGTTCCACCATCGAAGTCGAGTTTGAAATCACCAGCGAAAACAAGCCTTACCTGGCCGGCTTCGAGGCTTTCCAGTTGCGGGACGCGATGGAGAAAAAGTCCTTTGAGTTGACAGCGCCCACCAATGTGCCCGTCCAGAAAATGACCACCGGACCGGCCGGCCTGGTGCATGAGGAGGACGGCCAAAC
Source organism: Saccharimonadales bacterium (SeqCode) (assembly GCA_035648615.1). Lineage (GTDB taxonomy): Bacteria > Verrucomicrobiota > Verrucomicrobiia > Limisphaerales > Palsa-1400 > DASRLE01. Next base: position 10,974 of record DASRLE010000527.1, read on the forward strand.
CGACGCCGGGCAGCAATCGTTCCACTGGCAGACGGCCAATGCCGGCGCGCTGCCCGCCGAATCGCAGCTTCCACCCGAGTGGATGTATGGCAGCGGCGTGGAATATTTCATTGGCGACATGAAGGAATATCTCACCAAACTAAACGACACCATGACCGAGCGCGCCGGCCAGAGCGCCAAAGCCGCCGCCACTGCGCGCCAGTTGACCGAGCACACCAGGACAAAATTGGAGGCGGTCGAAGCCATTCGCAATTTTGTCGCCAAATCCATCCGGCTGGCCGGCCCTTCGTTTGCCGATCTGCCCTTGAGCGAACTTTCCGCGGCGGACACCACGCTGAGTGATGGATATGGCCACGCGGCAGACCGCGCCATTTTGTTGCACGCCATGCTTTCGGCGGCTGGCTTTCAGCCTGGATTTGTGCTCGCCTCGGAATTGCCGCCGATCGCCGGCGTGACCAACGTCGCGTTTTCTTTTCCGCTGCCTAATTTCTTCCAGTCTCCCCTGGTGCGAATCACTCTCGATGGCGAAAATTATTATCTGAACGACAGCGACCAATACGCCAAGCTGGGGGCTACGTCCTTCGATGGCCGGGAAGGCTTGGCCCTGGCCACTCAAACTCCCGAATTGATCAAATCCGTCAATGATTGCGCCGACCGCACGGAAACGGATTACACTCTCTCGATTTCCGACAGCGGCAAGACGCGAGTCGGCGTCACCCGCCATTACTACGGGCAATTTTACGATTACAAGAACCGCTACTTTTCCGAACTGCCCCCCGAGGAACGGCGGCGCTATTATCAAGAACTGGTTTCGGGCGTGGCCCAGGGAGCGCGGCCCGAGGGGGACCTGGTCACGCATTTTGACACCTATCCCGGTTTGGAACAATTCGCGGTCGAGGTCGATAATTACAGCGTGGTGGACGGCAAATATCTTTACTTCGACTTGCCTTTTACTCCATCGCTGATTTCGGTCGGCGCGGACCGCCGGTCGCTTCCCCTCTATATTCCGCGGCGCAGCGAAAACACCATTCGCACTGAAATTGATTTGCCGGAAGGTTTTCGCCACGCGGTCATCGCCCCAAAAAGTGAAACCCTCGATGCGCCCGACGGTGGCGGCTCCGCCCGAATCACCTCCAGGCAAAACGCGGACAAATGGCTCATCACTTACCAATTCGAGACCGACCCGGCGGTCATCGCGCCGGACGATTATTCAGCCATGTTGAAACTTGAATCCTCCTTGGAACGCAAATCCTCCAAGGTCTTTCTGTTCTCGTCCGCCGAACCTTAATGGGCAGTGGCGACGCCAAAACAAAAATTGCCGCGCGAATTCTGGTGGGGAGGCGCGGTCATCGCGCTCGTCTTTGCTTTTCTCACCCTCGAAACCTGGCGAAAGTGGGGCGACTCGCTGATCGATTTTGGGGTGCAGCTTTATGTCCCGTGGAAGATTTCCACCGGCACGGTGCTGTATCGCGACGTGGCCTACCTGACCGGAGGGCCGCTCTCGCAATATTACCATGCGCTCTTATTTGGCGTCTTTGGGGTGTCAGTGCTAACCCTTGTCGTTTCCAACCTTGTCCTGCTGGCCCTTCTCGTCGCGCTGATTTACTGGTCGTTTTATAAAGCGTCGGACGCGCTCACCGCCGTTGAGGCCGCCCTGGCTCTCTTGCTGGTTTTTGCTTTTGCCCACTACACCGTCCTCGGCATTTTCAACTATGTCACGCCCTACTCGGCGGAGATTGTTCACGGCCTGGTCTTGTCGGTGGTCATGCTGGCCGCATTGACTTATTGGTTGACCGAAAAAAAACCGTGGGGCGCGGCTCTGGCCGGCTTTTGCGCCGGGTTGGTTCTTTTGACCAAGCCGGAAGTTTTCATGGCGGCCTTGGCCGCGCTGGGCGCCGCGTTTTTTCTGGGCAGGCGCGCCGGTAAATTGGGCCGGTCCGCGGGCTTGATGCTGGCCGGCGCGCTGGTTCCGCTGCTCGGGTTCTTCATCCATTTTTGTCGGCTCGAAAATTTTTCGGAGAGCGCGCGGTCAGTGTTTTGGGCCTGGACGCCGATGTGGGGCCATTCGATGGCGCAGGATCCCTTTTATCGTTGGTGCCTGGGGCTGGACGCCCCGGCCTTTCATCTGCAAATGATGGGGGAACAATTCCTGGGCCTCTCCGCTGGGTTGGCGGTCTATGTCGTGCTCGTTCGGGCCGTCGCCGAAACGACTTGGGCCAAAATAGTGTTCGTGTCTTCCTGCGTTCTGGCGGCGGAACTGGCCTGGCGTTACAATTGGCGCCAATGCGGCTATTGCCTCTTGCCGCTTGCGCTTGTTTTGCTGGTCCTGTTGCTGAGGAGATCGCGCCCACGGTCGAATATGTTCCCGATTCTCTGGACGGTCTTCAGCCTCGTCCTCCTGGCCAAGCTCGGGCTTTTTGTACGCATCTATCACTATGGTTTTGCGCTGGCCATGCCTGCTTTTTTGGCGGCGGTTTATCTATTGCTTTGGGAGTTGCCGGAGACATTGCGTCCCTATCGGGTGCGGCCGCTTTATCTACGAGGCGTTGTCAGCGTGGTATTGCTTACGGGCTTTGTTCGCATGATGAGTGTTTCGCTAATCAACTACGATCACCGCACGATTCCGCTGGGCCATGGCGGCGATCGCACTTTGGTTTTACCGAACCGTCCGGCCATCGCGGCCACGCTGGATTGGATAGAAACCAACACTCCGCCCAACAGCACACTGGCCGTGTTGCCGGAAGGGGCGATGCTCAATTACCTCTCGCGCCGCACCAATCCGGCCAAATACTTGCGCTGGAACTCAGCCGAGTTGTCCGTCTTCGGCCAGGAAAACATGGACGACGCCTTCACGCAAAACAGCCCCGACTATGTCATTTTAATCGAGCGCGACATGCATGAGTTCGGGTTGAAGCCCTTTGGCGAGGAAGAGCGATTTGGGCTGCGGCTGAAACAATGGATAGATATACACTACAAGGCCGTCTATGCGTTTGACTCGCCTCATCTCATTATCTATCGCAAAAAATAAGAAGGGAGCGGATTGGGCTTGCCTATCCCCGCCGCATTCTGAAAGTTAACCGCCAACATGAGCAAGTGGCCCAAACAGCTTCCTCCCCTTTCTCCCGAGGACAAACGCATTTGCGACGACTTCATGGAGCATTGGCACGATATTTTTCCCAACCGATATTCGATGGCCGACCGCTTCAGCCATGTTTATGTGGCGCGCCATCGCCCCGCGCAATTTGTCCGCACGCTGGAAATCGGCGCCGGGCTGGGTGAACATCTCAAATACGAAACGTTGACCGAAGAACAGGAACGCAATTATGTCGCCGTGGAAACGCGCGAGAACATGGCGCTACGCTTGCATCAGAACTGCCCGAAAATCCAAACCTACGTGGGCGATTGCCAGGGACGCCTTGATTTCGCCGACGGCACGTTTGACCGAATCGTCGCCATCAACGTCCTCGAACATTTGCCCAACCTGCCCGGGGCGATTCGCGAAATGCACCGGCTTTGCGACAAGCGCATCGGTGTTTTCTCGATTGTCATTCCGTGCGAAGGCGGCCTGGCCTACAGCCTGGCGCGGGAAATCTCAGCCAAACGCATTTTCCAAAAACGCTACAAGCGGCCTTACCATATTTTTATTGGGCGCGAACATATCAACGTTCCGTGGGAAATACTGGGCGAATTGGCCCCGTATTTTGAAACGACGCAGACGACCTATTATCCCATTCCGATGAGGCTGGAGTTTTGCAATTTGTTTATCGGGGCCACCCTGCGCCCCAGGAACATCGCATGAAGACGGCGCAAGCGACCGCGCCGCGGATCGAATTCGTCACGGCGGTGGCGCTGAGTCTTTGGGTTGTCGCTCTGCATCTGGTGTTTCTTTTTCACGCCGGGCCCCTGTGGCGCGATGAGGTGGGCACAATCGATTTTGCCGCAATGCCCACTCTCGGAGACATCTGGCACAATCTGCAATACGACAATTTTCCGCCGTTGTTCGTCGCCCTCGCGCGCGTCTGGACGCTGGCCGGCCTGAGCAGTGATTTCAATTATCGGACTCTGGGGTTTTTGATCGGGATGGGCACGCTGGCGGTTCTGTGGTACGGCGCCTATCAACTCGGTGGAAAACCTCCGCTGCTGGCGCTCGCGTTATACGCTGTCAATCCACTGGCCATCAGCGTCGGCGATGCCATGCGCCCCTACGGCCTCGGCATCATTTTAAATTTGTTGACACTGGCGCTCTTCTGGAAATTTGTGCAATCGCCCAGCCGCAAGAACTTTGTCTGGGCAGCGATCGGAGCGGTGCTCAGTGTCCAATGCCTTTACCAAAATGCTTTTTTTGTCTGCGCTTTTACTGTTGGGGCATGGGTGGTCACGCTGGCCAGGCGCGACCGAACAACGGCCCTGAAAGCCGGATGGATCGCCCTGCTGGCCGCGCTTTCTTTGCTGCCGCATTTGGGCAATTTGCATAAGGCGCGAGATTGGGCGGTCATTACCACTTCCGTCGTTCATCTTGCCCCTTTCGTGAAAGCGCTGGCCGCCGCTTTGCAGGCGGATGGGCGATGGATGACGCCGGTTTGGCTGGGCCTGGGAGTCGTGGGGTTGACGGTGGCGGCGACCGACGGCATCAAACTGCGCCGCTGGAATAT